>SBFR01000219.1 GCA_006227105.1 Bacteroidota bacterium | reverse complement strand
GGAGGGCAAAGGTAATTACTTTTTTTATTCACGCAACACCCTGCAAAACTTTTTTTTCAAATATCCTACGATTACTCCTTAAAACAGTTTCATCTTCTCTCCAATTATCCTACTCCTCACATCCACTCTCCGTTGAAAGCGGGGTGCAAAGATACACAGCCTTTTTACTTTGTCAAGCCTTTTCAACAAACTTTTTTTGAAAAAATTCGACAAACTAAACTAACTGCCTGATAAACTTATGCTTGCAGAAGAAGAAAAAAAAGAAAATTAAACGAAATACCGATTTAAATCAGTCGATCCATTTGTCATCACGCATTTCACCTTTAATGATCACCTCTTTTGTACGAGCGTAATCTTCGGCTGCTAATAACATTTGTTCTCTTGTGTCTCTACGTAAAAGAATTGCTGAACCTCCACCTGGTGTTTTCACCTCAATATAAAATCCATTTCTCAATCGCGAAGGTTTCGTTGCTGGTCTTCCCATTATAGTTTGTTGTTGTAATTCTTCACAATAAACGAATAAGACATCAAAAAAGTTGATTTTTAAGAAATTTTATGAAAAATCAATCTACACAAACAAACCAACTTTTATCCTCAGAGTACTCTATTTGCACCAAATTCCAGCAAATAAAGAGCACTAAAAGATGATCAACTTTTTTTAGAGGCAATCCGGATAATTTATAAAGTTTACTCAACGAACACCCCGGAGTGGCGTCAATCAATCTCAGCAAATTCAGCGACTCATCATCGAGTTTTTCTGGTCGGGATCCTATCCGTTTTTTCTCCTTCCAAACTTTCAACTGGATCTTACCAATAAGACAGGTATTATCGTCCACCCGAATGTAGGATTTCCATTTCCCATCATCGTCCAAAGCGTAATGGGGCATATTTTCCGATTTTTCAACTTGAATTTCTAACACCAGCTTATGCTCGTCCTGCCAAATCTTCGATGTAAATGTCAACGGAGGCGAACAGAACAAACTTGCTGCCCCATCGATCATATGATATTCTTCTTCCGGATCGATACCCGCCACTTTACCATTGTCCTTAACTCCGATAAGCAGTCTCCCTCCGTCAGTATTTGCGAATGCACATAGTGTCTTTGCTATTTTACGTTGGTCATCTACACGAAATTTAAAATCTTGATGTAAATGTTCTCCCTCTCTTATTAATTCTGCAAGTTCCATTGTCTATGAATTCCAGATCTGCCATGACTTCATGGCTTGAAGCTTCAACATAGCTTCGCCATTTATTGCCGTCGCACCTCGCTCTAAAAAAATCTCCATTGTCTTCGTCAACTCAGGATTGTAAACAAGGTCAACAAACAAATGTTCTTCTGAGATTGCTTGAGCCACAATTGGTAAAGATGAATTCACGTCAGGATACATTCCAATCGGGGTACAATTCACTATTAGCTTACAACTATTGATCATTTGCTCATTGATGTCCTCATAACCAAAGCTGCGGGGTCCATTTAAGGATCTTGAAATAAAAAACACCTCTACTCCTATCGATCTCAGCACATAAGCAACAGCTTTGGACGCCCCACCGGTGCCAAATATCAGAGCCCTCTCATGTTTATTCGTCAAGAAAGGCTTAATCGAGTTATGAAAACCGTATGCATCCGTATTATACCCAATAACTTTCCCTTCATTAAATGAGATACAATTCACTGCCCCGATCTGCACTGCTTCATCCGAAACCTCATCAAGATAAACCATTACGCTTTCTTTATATGGAATCGTAACATTTAAACCAGAAAGTTCCTGTTTGAATAGATCAGTTATTTCGCTGATGTTTCCCAACTCAAAATTCAAGTACTCAGCGTCAATGTCGTTTGCCTTAAAGTACTGGGTAAAAAAGTTTTTCGAGAAAGAGTGACCAAGTTTCTCTCCTATCAAGCCGAATTTCCTCATTCCTCTGGTGCGAATTTTTCCAGAACAACAATTAGTGCGAATCCTAAAACAGCACAACCAATCGCAAGAAGTAAATGTGGATTATCTGGAAAATCTCCTGGCAGAACATTCGCTTTCATCCATTCTTCCCTTCCGTCTGAATGAATAATCATTGGTGCATCTCCAATATTTATCTTCCAAGGCCACACTTTATAGAGCGATCCTATCATAAATCCAGTTAAAAGAGCAATTGTGATCTCTTTGAACTTAGAAAACAGAAATTTCAAAACTCTCGCAAAACTTAGAATCCCCACCAAACAACCTGAGGCAAAAAGTGATAATATAGTTAGATCTTTATCATGAATGGCACCTAAAACTGTATGATAGGAACCCATCAGAACCAAAATAAATGAACCTGAAATTCCAGGTAGGATCATAGCACAAATGGCAATCGCACCACTCAAGAATAAATACCATTTGGCTTCAACATGAGCTACCGTTTGAGCAGAAGAAATGAAATAAGCAATTACAACTCCAACGAGCAAAGAAAGAATAACCTTCCAATCCCAACTTTTTATTGATTTAGATACCAACCAGGCACTTGCAACGACCAAACCGAAGAAAAAACTCCAGATCTCAACAGGATGATTTTCCAATAGAAAAAGTACGAGCTTTGAAAGTGACACAATACTAATCCCAATACCCATCAAAAGGAAAAGCAAGAATGTGCCATTCACATAATTCCAAGCTGCTTTCAACCCTTCTTTTCTAAGAATTTGAAATGCCTGAAGATTAATATTATTAATGCTTGAGATCAATTCTTCGTAAATACCTGAAATAAAAGCAATAGTACCTCCAGATACACCTGGCACAACATCAGCAGCTCCCATAGCTACTCCTCTAACGGAGATCAAAGCTAGCTCCAGTGGTGTTCTCTTCTTCATTAATCGAGCTCTAAAAAATTATCAACTTCTTCTTTCCAGGCTGTAATACCACCTTGCAGAATCAATACATCAATCCCAAATTCTACAGTGATCAGATTTCCAAGGGCTTCAGCTCTTTTACCCGATTTACACATTAAGACTTTCGTGGATTTTTCTGGTAATTTATCGATTTGACTTGCGAGGTCGGCCATAGGAATATGTAAAGATCCAATGTTGCAGAATTGATATTCATAAGGTTCACGAATATCTATGACGCAGATGTTTTCACCAGCATCCATTCTTTTTTTAAGCTCAATCGCAGTAATAAATTTCATCACGATGTTTTGAGCAAAGATAGAAGAATCAAATCATTTTGACAGAAACTCCCATATCGAAGGTCGCAACAATTTCTCCCTTTAAATCAGACGCCGTAACTATGACCTGAATATTCTTTCGTTCAGCACTTTGCGAACTGTCAATAATTGCTTGTTTGATCTTACCACCTTCCTTGCATTCGAAGATAATATCCGTCTCTGCTCTCTTCAAGAATTCAGCATTCATGCTTTTGAATGCAAAGGACAATTTTTTGTCGGGGATTGTTCCTGCATGATAAAAGGTATGGATACCTCCTGCAATATCAGCACCAACGGCAAGCGATCCAAAATACATACTGTTCAAATGATTCTTAGTTCTTCTTCTAAGCTTGATCCTCACTTTGACTTGATCGTCATCAATGAAAAGTAATTTGGGTCTGACAAAGCCGATCATGGGAATTTTAAAATGGCTCAGTAAAAACAAAAGCCATTTCATTTTACTAAGGGTTGGTTTCTTAGGATCAACCATTGTATTCCAATTTTAATTGTTCAACGATTTCTTTGACAGGACGAACTGATCTTACATGCTCAATAGAGGGACCAGCACACCATACCGTTTTATAAGTGGAGCTGAAGGCAGCCTTTTCAAGGCTTTTCATTCCTCTCATAAATGTCAATGCCTTGAACCACTTTTTAAGTTTTTTATTCTTGTTAAGGGTTCTTTCTAACCAATTCTGTTTGGTTCCGACCTGTTGAACATAAGGAGTATTAATCACTGTACAAGGAGTGCCGGAGAGTTTGGTAGTCATCACTATATCTTTTGCTCCAAAATCAACACAAGCTTGCTTATATTCCTTAGAAACCGGCGCTTCATAGGAAGCAATAAAAATACTTCCCATTGATACTCCGGCTGCACCAAGATTGATCATTTCCTTAATGCCTCCACCTGTACCAATTCCACCTGCTGATATAACAGGGATCTTACATTCTTTTATTAATTGTGGAACCAGCTCTTTGAAGGATAAAGGACCGGCGTGCCCCCCGGCTTCTTTGTTCACTGCTATGAGAGCATCAGCTCCAAGTGACTCAACTTTTTTGGCGTATTTCACATCAGTAACATCACAAAAAACCTTTACTCCGGCTTTGTGTGACTCGCGAATTGTCTCTTCCGGTGATCCCAAACTTGTGATAATAAAATCTACTTTCTCCTCGCAACAGATCTTCAATTGTTCTTTATAAAGAAAATTGGACTTATTTACGATCAGATTGATTCCGAAAGGACCATCAACAGAAGACCTTATCTCTCGAATTGCATTTTTAAGTTCATCAGTAGTTCGATAATTTAATGCAGGAATAGCTCCAGTAATACCACTTCGAACAGCCTCAATGATCATCTTTTGATTACTCACCAAAAACATTGGCGCCATAATTACCGGAAAATCAATTCCAAGCATTTCACACAATTCAGGTCTTTTATTTTGCTCCATGGAAACAAAAATAATTATTTATTATGTATGCAGAATATATTGTTGAGGATTTGAATTGTTAAGAGTTAATACCGATCATTGATTAACTTTGTCAAATGAGCAAAGTTAAAGCCTGGTTAAAAGCATTTCGTCTAAGGACACTTCCCTTATCATTGTCAGGAATAATCATGGGTAGCTTCATTGCCTTCGAAAAAGGCTTCTGGAATTCATCCATTTTCATTTTTTCTCTCATAACGACTATTCTGTTTCAGATTCTATCGAATCTAGCCAATGACTTGGGAGATTCATTGAAAGGAACAGACAACGATAATCGTCTTGGTCCCACTCGAAGTGTTCAGTCGGGAGAAATTTCCAAAAAACAAATGCGCAATGCGGTCATTCTTTTCTCCATTTTAAGTTTGACCTCTTCTTCTTGGCTCATTTTTATTGGAACGACAAACATGGGGACAGAAATGATCTGGTTCTATGGAATTTTAGCAACGCTTTGCATAGCAGCAGCCATTACATACACGGTAGGTAAAAAAGCATACGGTTATCATGGATTTGGCGATATCATGGTCTTTATCTTTTTCGGCCTTGTGAGTGTGCTTGGCGTTTATTCTCTTTATTCAAAGCAATTTGAGTGGATGAATATTCTTCCAGCTTGTAGTATAGGATTATTGAGTACTGCAGTTTTGAATTTGAATAATATGCGGGATATTCAAAACGATAGAAACTCCGGCAAGAACACTGTAGTCGTACTAATGGGATCAAATTACAGTAAGCTTTATCATTCATTACTCATCACCGGAGCTTTTATCTGTAGTTTTTATTATATGGCTGATTGCACAAGCTCTTATGTTTTCATTGGATTGATACCTTTTGTTTTACTTTTTCTCCATGTACGAAAGGTCATGGCAGTGCGTGACCCAAAAGAATTTGATCCAGAACTTAAAAAAGTGGCGTTGCTCACATTCGCTCATGCCATTCTAACTTCGATAGGATTGAACTTGTAACTATTGAAAGCAACCATTCAATATCATCCTTTACATTTTAAAAGACCAGCTGGTACGAGCAGAGGTGAGCTCACCATCAAACATTCCTGGATATTAGAGATTTCTGACGACGTAACTTCAGGATTAGGAGAAGTGTCCATCATTCCAGGCCTCACTCCAGAATTTACGACTCTGGAAGAATACAATGCTTTAATTGAGGAATACATTGATCGGTTTAATTCAGGAGCATTAGCGAATGAAGAATTGATAAATCAATCCGCGTTGAAATTTGCATTTGAAAGTGCTCTTCTCGATCTAAACAACGGAGGGAATCGAATGTATTTCGACAATAAGTTCTATCATGGAACAAAGTCATTGCCCATCAACGGATTGATCTGGATGGGATCATTGCCGTATATGCAAGAACAAATCCAGGACAAATTGAATGCTGGTTTCAAAACGATCAAAATGAAAATCGGCGCAATCGATATTGAAGAGGAATTGAAGCTCCTCCGAAATATTCGAAAGGAATTCAGTTCAGATCAAATCACCTTACGAGTAGACGCGAACGGAGCTTTTAACCCAACTACTGCACCCGGAATTCTGCATGCACTTGCTGATTTAGAGATCCACTCCATTGAACAACCAATACCTGCCGGGAACTGGTCCGAAATGCGCGATCTTTGTCAATCAACTCCAACTCCAATCGCTTTAGATGAGGAACTGATCGGAATAAATGAAACGGGAGCCAAAATCGAGCTGTTGGAAACAATTCAACCACAATTCATCATCCTGAAACCAAGCTTGCACGGAGGAATAAGCGGTACCCAAGAATGGATCAAATTGGCTGAAGAACGGAAAATCCCATGGTGGATGACTTCAGCGCTTGAAAGCAATATCGGATTGGACGTGATTTGTCAACTCACGGCTGAATATCAGAATGCTTTACCTCAAGGTTTAGGTACAGGATCTTTGTATGAGAAAAATTTCCCTTCAGATTTAACGGTAGAATCAGGATTTATTTTCAAGAAAAAAGGGAAGCAATAGCCTCCCTTTCATATGATATTTCCTTTTGCTTATTTGATCACTTTCATATCGATCATAGCACCATTATTATCCATGACATGAATGATATACATTCCGTTTGACCACGCATTTGAATTGATAGTAGTCACTTTACTTTCAAGATTTGACTGATAAACAACTCTTCCTGTCATATCTGACACCGATAAATTCCATCCTGCTTCCAAACCTGAAATGATTAGCTCATCGTTAAATGGATTGATAACTCTAAGATTCTCGAACTGCACATCATTAACTGATGCTTCCTGAAGTTCGACATAATCGTAAGCAACCAAAGTATTTATTCCAGAAGCTCGCTGAGGACATGTAATCGTGATTACAACAGAGTAATTACCTGCTGCATTTGGGGAAGGATAAGATACCGTATACGTTTGAACAGTAACCCCCAATGTATCAATAACCACCCAAGTAACAGTAATTGAATCTACACCTGTGATCACTCCATTTACATATACACTATCTATAGTAGTAATATCGATCACACAATCATCAAGTGTAATATTACCCAGAGTATCTATTACACCTCCATTCGGAGTTCCGTTATTGATGATTATTGTGGAGTCCACATTATTCGCCCCATTGCCAATAGTGATCTGCTCAGTATATGCACAACCATTGGCATCTATTGTTACAATCGTATAAGTTCCTTCGCATAGACTTCCGGCTTGAGGAACGTTTTGCCCACCTGGACTCCAAGAATAGGTATAAGGTGCTGTTCCGCCTGTAGTTGTCACCCAAGCAGTTCCATCACACATTCCAGCCGCACTTACATCGGTGGATTGACCTACAGTGTAGAATCCCGCACATGGATCATTATTCGCACCGATAATAAAAGTCAAAGTGGTATTGTTTCCAAGCAAATCCTGATAGGTTACAGTATATGTACCAGCACAAAGTCCGGTAATTCCGTATCCTCCCTGCTGTAATACAGTGCCATTTCCTTGCCAGAAGATCGTTGTTGAATTCATTGTTGAATCCGAAAACCATGCAGCACCGTCACACGAATTTGGATTAGAAACATCCTGTGTATTGATCATTGGCTGAGCCAACGCAGTAAGCGAAGTCCCAACGAAGAAAATCAATCCAAGAGTAAATTTTAGTAGTAGTGTTTTCATCTTGTTTTAGTTAGTTGAGCGAAAGGTACAAAAACCTATTTTCTTTTCAAACCAATTCTCTTTCGTTGAATATCTACTTCAATTACTTCAACCTCAACATGTTCGTGCAAAGAAATAACCGTTGAAGGATCGGAAACAAATTGGTCGGACAGATTCGATATGTGGATCAACCCATTTTCTTTGATCCCAATATTCACGAAAGCACCAAAAGCAGTTACGTTGGTAACAATTCCTGGCAGAGTCATCCCTGTTCTCAGGTCATTGATCGTTCTCACTGAACTATCAAATTCCAATACTTTTGCTGACGTTCTGGGATCCCTTCCCGGTTTGATCAATTCTGAAATAATATCATTGAACGTATATTCATCGACTCCTTCAATTTCCTTCTTGTCAAGATTAGAAAGCACCTCTTTGTTCCCTATCAATTGCGGAACAGACATTCCTTTTTTCTTGGCTATTTTCTCTACGACCTTATAACTCTCCGGATGAACCGCTGAATTGTCAAGTGGATTTCCTCCTTCTCTGATCCTCAAAAAACCAGCCGCTTGTTCATAGGCTTTTTCACCTAGGCGTTTTACTTTCTTTAATTCTTCCCTACTTTCAAACCGGCCATTTTCAGCACGGTATTCAACGATATTTTCAGCCAAAGCTGGTCCCAGACCGGATACATAACTCAACAGATATGGTGACGCTGTATTCAGATCTACCCCTACTGAGTTCACACAAGAGATGACAACATCATCGAGGGCGGTTTTCAGCATTGTTTGATCAACTTCATGTTGGTACTGACCCACTCCAACTGATTTGGGATCAATTTTAACCAGTTCTGCCAAAGGATCCATCAATCTTCTACCAATCGAAACAGCTCCTCTCACAGTGACATCATGTTGAGGAAATTCTTTTCTCGCAACAGAGCTTGCTGAATAGATAGAAGCTCCATCTTCTCTTACAACAAAAACCTGTAGATCTCTGTCAAACTTGGTTTTCTTTACCAATGTTTCTGTTTCTCTACCTGCAGTTCCATCACCAACAGCAATTGCTTCTATTTTATAGGCTTGTACTAATTGAGATAGCTTTGCTTGTGCCTGAGCAAACTCATTCTGGGGTGGATGAGGATAAATCGTAACATTCGTCAGAAGGTCACCTTTCTCGTCCAAACAGACCACCTTGCACCCAGTCCTGTAACCAGGGTCTATCGCAAGTATTCTCTTATTTCCCAATGGAGAAGACAATAAAAGCTGCTTCAGATTCGAAGAAAAAACCTTTATGGCTTCCTCATCGGCCTTTTTCTTCATTGCTGTCAATAGCTCATTTTCAAGTGATGGAGCCATTAATCTTTTGTAGCTATCTCTGGTTGCTTTGGCAACTATCTCAGAACAGTCATCTGTCCCTTTTACAAATATTCGTTCAAGTTGAGAAATGGCCTCATCCTGATCAGGAAGGGCTTTCAATGAAATTATCCCTTCCTTCTCCGCTCTCGAAATAGCCAGGAAACGATGTGAAGCAATTCTTGAAGCTTGTTCGGAAAAATTAAAGTAATCCTTGTACTTCTCACCTTCCTCTTCTTTACCCTTTAATAGTTTGGTTTGAACTACACTTCTACGCTGAAAAAGTGTTCTCATTCTCTCTCTTGCGAAAGTGCTCTCATTGACCCATTCCGCAATTATATCCATCGCTCCCTGAATCGCCTCATCTTCATCCTGGATATCCCCTTTTACAAATTTTGAAGCCATGACCTCTGGTACGCCTCCCCTTTGGGACATGATCATTTTTGCCAATGGTTCAAGTCCAGCTTTTCGGGCTTTCTCTCCTCTGGTGAGTTTCTTCTGTTTAAACGGTAAATAGAGATCCTCCAAAACATTGGTGTCAAAACATGTTTTGATCTTACTCTCCAATTCTGGAGAGAGTTTTCCTTGCTCCTCAATTGCATTTAATATTGTTTTTTGACGAGCAATCAAATCATCAAATGTCTTACTTAGATCACGTATAGAGGAAATTTGAAGTTCATCCAGTCCACCGGTTCGTTCTTTTCTGTATCGAGCAATAAATGGAACCGTTGCACCTTCAGATAAAAGCGCCAACGTATTGTTGATTGATTTTTCGGTAAGTCCGCTGTTATTTTGAATGAATTTGTGCTTTTCCATGTCCACAAAACTCGCAAAATATTAAGATGCGGAAATTGAAATTTGTTAACGAATTAATAATTTTTTGAACGAATATCGAATCTTACCTACTTTCGAATACGATGAAGAAACAAGCTTGGTTCACTTTGCTTTTATTAATGAGTTTTACGGGTAGTGAAATTCAATCCGGAAAAGCTAGTTATTACGCTTCAAAATTTGAAGGCAGACGAACTGCTTCGGGCGAAATATTCAGACAAGATAGCCTAACTGCGGCTCATAAGACATTGCCTTTTGGAACAAAAGTCAAGGTAGTTAATACAAAAAATGATTCCGTAGTCATCGTCAAAATTAATGATCGTTTGAGCAAGAATTCAGGGAATATCATTGATCTCAGTTTAAAAGCAGCAAAACAATTGAATTTTGTCCGTCAAGGTATTACTTTAGTAACAGTAGAAAAACTTAATCCAGAAGAATGAAAAAATTCCTTTTTATCGCAACTGCATCCATCTCTTTGTTTGCATGTACTCCTAAAACAGCTGAAATAACTGAGAAGGTTGAGCCTTCTTTTCCAAATGAGGATGTTGCAATGGGAGACAAATTGTATGTAGAGAATTGTGGTAAATGTCACGGTTTAAAAACAGTTACGGATTACACTCCTGAGCAATGGAAAAAGATCGTTCCTAACATGGCGGCGAAAGCAAAGATTGATTCCGATGCTGAGAACAAGATCCTTCAATATGTCTTGTGGAAGACTGAAAACAAGTAGTGGAACGCTCGACATTTTTGGGATTGATGGGTGGTGCCTTTGCTATAACAGGGCTTGGTTCATTATCAAGTTTTGCAGATAATCTGGAAGAATCAGAAACGATGATGCCAGTGATCTTCATAGGTCATGGATCTCCAATGAATGGTATTGAGGATAATGAATTTTCGAGATACTGGAAAAAGCTGGCTTCAGAAATAGAAAGACCGAAAGCCGTCCTTTGCATTTCCGCGCATTGGCTGACAAGAGGTACTTTCATCACAGCAATGGAGCATCCGCAAACAATACATGATTTTGGGGGATTCCCACAAGCACTATTTGATGTTCAGTATCCCGCACCGGGAGATCCCAAGCTTGCCGAAGAAACATCGGGTTTGATTACTTCTACAAAGGTTGAGCTTGATCACGAATGGGGTTTGGACCATGGGACATGGACTATAGTGAGGCACATGTATCCTGAGGCAGACATTCCCGTTCTGCAGTTCAGTATTGATTTTAACAAACCAGCGCAATATCACTATGATCTGGCTAAAGAACTTATGGCGCTGCGCAAAAAAGGAGTGTTGATCCTCGGCAGCGGAAACATGGTCCATAATCTAAGGATGGTCGCTTGGGATAAGATCGATCAGACCTATGGCTTTGATTGGGCGATCGAAATGAATGAGATCTTCAAAGAAAAGATCAATTCGGGTGACCACAAAGCTTTGATCGAATACGAAAAGCTAAACAAAGCAGCTTTACTTGCCATTCCAACTCCTGACCATTATTATCCATTGTTATACACCCTGGGATTAAAGCAGGAAAATGATGAAGTAAGCTTCTTCAATGATAAACCCATGGCTGGATCATTGACAATGACCTCCGTTAAATTTGGTTGATTTGAATCCATTTAAAGATCTATTGATAATTGATGCATCCACTGTGCTTGCCGGCCCGTCCGTCGGGACATTTTTTGCGGAGCTGGGTGCTAAAGTGATCAAGATTGAAAATAAAACCATCCCTGATGTAACACGGAGCTGGAAACTTCCTTCTGAGGATCCAGAAAGTACAATTTCAGCGTATTTCTCAAGTATAAATTACAACAAGGAGTATCTTCAGTTGAACCTTAAAGATGCCAGAGATCGAGAACTATTTGTGAATCTGACGAATAAAGCAGATATGCTTATTTCCAATTTTAAACCTGGAGATGAGGAAAAACTCTCGATTACTGACAAGGAGCTCAGGACAATCAATTCAGGATTGATCATCGGAAAGATCAATGGATTTGGCTCCAAATCAGACCGTGTTGCCTATGATCTCATACTTCAAGCGGAAACAGGGTTCATGTCCATGAATGGAACACCTGAAAGTGGGCCAGTTAAAATGCCGGTTGCTATGATCGATGTCCTCGCAGCACATCACCTCAAAGAAGGACTATTGATCGCCTTGCTTGAAAAGAATAAAACAGGTATAGGGAGAACTGTAAGTGTTTCGCTGTATGAAGCGGCAGTTTGTAGTTTGATCAATCAGGCTTCCAATTATTTGATGACCGGAAATGTCCCGAAAAGAATTGGGAGTTTGCATCCAAACATCGCTCCTTATGGAGAAATATTCGTAACATCTGATGGGAAACAGATCACTTTCGCGATCGGCAGTGACATCCACTTCAAAAAACTCTGTTCATTTCTGGAATTGGAACATTTAGCAGATGATGCTAAGTTTTCAACGAATCCTGCAAGAGTTGTAAATCGCACGGAGCTTTTTGGATTGCTCAATGATAAAATTGGTAGATGCACCTCTCATTCAATACTCCAAAAAATGTTAGAGGAGAAGGTGCCGGCTGGAAAAATCAAAGATCTTCAGGAAGTATTTGAGAATGAAACATCCAAAGAACTGATTCGTGAAGAGAATATTGATGGAGTACCTACAAAAAGAGTAACATCCTTCGCTTTCAAATGGGAATAGAACTCAGAACTCCATTAAATCAGGATGAGTGGGAGAACTATTATGACCTCCGCTATCGTGTATTAAGAGAACCACTTGGTAAGGAACGTGGCTCTGAACGCAATGATGGCGATTCTACTGGAGAGCATTTTGCATTATATGAGGATGGTATTCTCAAGGCAATTGCACGTTTGGACGATTGCGAAGCTGGAATTTCTCAAGTTAGATTTGTTGCCGTTGAAAGTGGTCAGCAGGGCAAAGGACTGGGGAAAAAGATTATGTTGGCAACCGAAATAAAAGCCAAAGAAAAAGGATCATCCAAAATGATCCTTCATGCAAGAGATTATGCTGTCGACTTCTATTTGAATCTGGGATACAAAGTAATCGAACCGTCTTATAAACTATTCGATGTACTCCAGCATTATTTAATGGAAAAAGAGCTGTAAGGCCTGCCTAACCTAAACTAAACAGCCTTACAGTCTGTATTATTTAATGATCTCTAGTTTCTCTGTTCTCGAAGTTACCCCATCACTGATTGTAACGTAGTAAATCCCAGGATACATCTTTCTTGTATCGAAATGTGCAATTGTACTTCCCTGCGTAATAACTGTTTCCGCAATGATATTCCCTTGTTGATCAAACATAAATACTTTCTGATCTCTTTTATTAATTCCGGAAACCTGAACAGCAACCAGATCGCTCGCAGGATTAGGAAAAACGGTCACGATCGCTTCATCCAAAATAGATTCCACTGAAGCACTTGCCGGGTCATAAGTTGTCACAGGCTCAGTAATGCTGGTAACCTTTGACGCACTTACTACTCCATAATGAGTTGGACCGACTAAATAAGGATATGCTGAATTCCAGTTTGCATCAACCGTAGCAAAGTATGCATAGGTGCCTTGTGGATATTCAGGAGTCACACAGAATCTGCCATTGTGCTCATCTAGATAATCATCTTGACCAGGGTGCGATACAAACTCATAATCTTCTTTAAAATACCCCAAAGGATAGGTTGTACTTACAGCTGGACCATCTGCAACATCTGTCCCGTCGGCCCAATGAGTTCGCACAGTTATATTTCTAAGTTGATAACCTGATTTTATTCGGGTAATTCCTCCTGAACCATCGGCGTTAGCATACCCGTATGCACCATACACAGGAAATCCATCGTAGGAAAAACCAATTAATGGAGAATGCTCCTGATCGTTGATCGTGTAAAGACCGTCTGCGACGTATAAGTCACAGATATCAGAAATAACAACCAGATCAAGATTAAAAGCAGATGGATTTTGGTGATGATGATAATTCCCCATCGCCGGATGTCCTTTTGAACAATCAAACCCAGGCTTTTCTGCTAGTACAGCATCCCTGTTCCAAGGCATGGTCGCGTTCGGACCACCCGGACAAGGTGGATTGCCCGGTCCTCCACATAATGCTCCAGAACTGGTATCCCATGCTACCCCATCTCTATTGTCAAACATCGCAACTCCATTGATAAAGATTCCAATATTCCCCATCGTTGTTGCCGTGGGTGTACCCGTATTCTGCACTGGATTCAAAGGCATTTTAAATATTGCATTCTGATTCGTCGCCTGAGAAGGATTTCCGTCCAGGAATGGACCGGTGATATAACCCGGAACTCCGGTTGTGCTGATATATACCCAATTCGATGAATACTGTACGGTCTGCACGTTAGCTTCTACTGCGTCATTGATAGGCGTTGAATTTCCCGAAACGTAATGTCTCCCATTAATCCCTGTTGTATTGATCAACCATCCCGTAATTGCGGGACTCATTTGAGCACTTGCACCGAGAGTGATCAGGGAACAGATTATAAAAATTGATTTCTTCATTTAGCTTGATTTTGGTGTTTGACGTTTAATATATGTTCATCCCTCATTTCTGATCAAAAAAATCTTTCGGGTAACCGTGCTCAGGAGCAAACATGAAATTTTTATCGGTTAACGTTAAGAGAAAAGCAACAAGGTCGACCTTTTCGTTGGTTGTGAAGTGGATCCCTTTTTCAAGAATAGGATCTAAGGTGTTTGAAAAGTGGATCTTCCGATCGTAATGGTCTATTACTTCGGTTAGCTTTTTATATCTACCATCATGCATATAGGGGAAGGTAAATTCTATGTTTCGCAAAGAAGGAACCTTGAACTTTAAGGAATCCATTCTGTTCTGAGTGATCTTCATTCTTCCGATGTCCTTTAATTGAGGATCCGGTTCCAAACCGTTATTTCGAAAAGAATAATCTGAAAAAAGTGGTTCCTTATGGCATTCGGAACAATTCTTACAAAATAATTCATACCCTCTTTTCTCTTGCTCATCAAACTTATCCTTACCAGACATGACCCGATCATATTTAGAATCGCAGCTCACTAGCGAGATCATGAACTGACCAAGCAATTTCAGTACTCTTTCGCCCGTAATAAGGTCATCGCTGTATATTGATTTGAATGCCTTTTTATATCGGACATCCTTATTCAGCTTTTGCACGATCTCATTGATAGAACTTCCCATTTCATCCGGGTGATTGATAGGTGCCAACGCCTGGGCATCAACGTGATGAATTGCTCCGTCCCACATTAAATCTTTTTGCCAGGCTAAATTGAAAATGGCAGGAGAATTCCTTGTCCCAATGCGGTCGTTGATCCCATGGCTCAATTGATGATCCACATGTGTGAAAGCATTGTAGGGTGAGTGACAGCTTGCACAAGAAATTGTGTTATCCGAAGACAATTGGGGGTCAAAGAATAATGCCCTTCCCAATTCAACTTTTTGCTCGTTCAATGGGTAATTGTCGTCATTGTATATTGGTTCAGGCCATGAGCTGGGAAATATCAATTCAATCGACTGATTGTTTCTGAATCCAACCAGAAGAAATATCAATCCAAAGAATATTGCGATTAATCTCATCGTAGGAAAAATGAATCGGCAAGAATGTCTGCAAGATCCATTGCTCTCTTTCCGGGCGACATTATTTTCTTGAGCTGATCGGTCGATAAGGTTTGAAGCATCTGATAAAGATCCAACTCCAGACGACTAACGTTTGAACTTCCTTGAAGCTGAATTCTGCGTTCACAATTGTACCCATTCAAAAACCCTCCTATATGGAAATTGAATTCCTCGGCAATTCCATTTTCAAAGTGTATTCCTTCAAGTTTGAAATTAATGTAGCCACTCTGCCATGACCAGTACATGCCATGTATCGGATCCAGAATTCCTCCTGAAATCCCATTCGAATTGGTCAAACTATCTACTCCAAGAGTAAATTGTATCTCATCTATTTGGCTTATAGGTATCAACAAATAGTTCTGATCTTTCTCCAGGTCAAACAAGAGTCCTGAGGATAGTTCCGATCCTCCTACAACAACATTGGTAAGGTAGAATTTCACGACATCTATTCGAATTGAGTCGTCTTGAAATAAAATTGTCTTACCCGGCTGAATTTCAAAACGATCATACATCACTTTCACAGGAATTGAATCCTGTGCGCGAACTCCAAGCGAAAAGAAAAGGATCAGTATTTGAATTGAGCGAATCACCTTTTACCGGGAGGCATTGGAGGTCTGAAAATAGTTCCCAGGTCCTTAGTGAGCTCATCGAACTTTGCAATTTGTTCCTTTTCGCATAATCCACGAATCGATTTGAAATGCTCGAAATGGGCTTCTTCGATCGTCCTTTGCTGTTTATTGATCAAAGCGATCAATGAATCTTTCTCTAAAGGCTGATCCTGATCTAATTTTTGAAACAATTCATTTTTCAATCCCATAATTCGTTCGTCTGAAGACTTCAAGAACTTACGATGCCCTTTGATCAAATCATCATATCTTGTAATCTGATCATCTGAAAAATCGAGTCGTTCGATAATAACTTCTTTCGGACTTGGAGGATGCCCAGGACGCTTTAATAAAAGAAATATCGTAATTGCATTGGAAATGATCAGCGCTACACTCAAGATCATTAAAAAACGTTGTTTAGTCATTGTAAATATCATTTGATTGGTAAAACTCATTCTGAACTGAAGCAGATGAATTCATCTCTTTCGTTTGCTTTATAGCAGAAACCTGGAAAATGATCAGAAGGATAAAAGACAATCCAAAGGAGATTGCAAAGCCAGGTGTAAGTTTGTCATTGACCTGATTTTCAATCTTAGCTTTGATCCTGGTAAGTAGATAATCCGGTGCGTCCACCTTGTCTACTTTGGTCCACTGACTCAATAGTTCATCAATATTTGTTTCTTGTTTCATTGCTTTTAAGACGATTAGTAGATTTTAATCCCTCGCTACATCCAATTTTTCCATCAAATTCTTTTTGGCCCTTTGTACCAGCGACTCAACTGCTTTGCGCGTGATCCCCATGATCTCCGCAGCCTCTTCCTGAGACCTGTCTTCAAATTTTGTAAGAACAATGGCTGTCCTTTGGTTATCCGGAAGTGAATCGATTATTCCATATAGCTTAACCAGGCTTTCCTTATCTTCCATTTTTACTCCCGGATGATCAAAATGAACTGCGTAGTCAATAGTTTCCCCTTTCTCTCCGGTAAAGGATAAAATGGTCGCCCATCTCTTTTTTCTTTTTCTGGATCGAATTTTATCAAGGGACTTATTTACGGTGATACGATAGATCCATGTCGAAAATTTTGATTCACCTCTGAATTGTTCGGCCGTTTGATAAACGGATATGAAAACATCCTGAGTTACTTCTTCTGCATCCTCTCTGTTTGCCAGATAACTTAAAGCCAGATTGAACACCTGGTCTTTATATTCATAGTATATATTTTCTATCTGCAAATTTGAAGTGCTTCTCTTGGAGAGTGTAAATTACAACTCTGACGATGAAAACTAATCATTCCCTCGCACAAAAAAAGGCAAAAATAACTTTGCCTTTATGTGGAGAAGATCGGGCTCGAACCGACGACCTCTTGACTGCCAGTCAAGCGCTCTAGCCAACTGAGCTACATCCCCTAAAAATTATGCTTTCCTCTTTCGAAGTTGATCTTCTATTCTTTTCGTGATCACCTGAAATAAAAGCTTCGCTTCTTTTTCTTCAAGTTTTCGACCGAAACGGACCAATTTACCTCGGTATTCAAACTCAAGTCTTTCTCCTCCCTGAACCCAAGGAGAAGATTCCCAAACTGCCTGAATAGAATTCGGTTTTGGCTGAGACAAGGACATTTTTTTAATATTCTCCAGATAATAGGGAACCGCTTTCCCGTAACCTTTGATCGATTTTTTATACGTAAATGCTACTTCATCGATCTTGATCAATTCTTTACCCCACATGATCCAGAAAAAAGACCTGATGACCTTAATTGCATAATACGCCCAGAATGCCATAAAGACATACACAATGATCTTCTCTTGTTCGGTCATTTTAAAAGTGAAATATGCCCATGTCATCACTGAGCCGATCACAAGCCACATCGATACCCACGCTCCCATTGCACTTTTCACCCATCCCGAAGATCCTGGATAAATGACAACAGTCGACCGTTGTTTCTCGTCTACAAAGCTGATCCTTTCACCGATCCATTTCATGCCGTAAATGTACATTTAATCCACAAAAAAAGGGCGGTTATACCGCCCTTTCTGATAAGAATTGTAAATTATTCCACAATTAATTTCTTCGTATGTTTTTCATTGTTAACTGTTAATTCAACAATGTAAACTCCTGAAGTCAAGTCTGAAGTTCCAAGAACGATCTCAGAAGCTCCATTCAAGGATCCGTAATTTTTAGATGCGATCACTTTACCAGTTACATCAATCAATTGAAGGCTTACTTCAGAGTCCTTCTTAAGATTCAATCCAACTACTGTGAAATCAGATGCTGGGTTTGGATAAACCTTGAAAAGGTCGTCAATTTGCTCACCAAGCTCACTAATTCCAGCGCTAGTTCCATTTACCCAACCGTTAGCCACAGCTTCAGCGATTGTTGCCTTACCAGCGTTGTCAATACGTCCATTAGGAGCGATCAACATACCTACGATGTGAATGTTATTCTCATCCCAGCCTGCAGGAAGGTTGAATGTAAAGTTTACTGTATGAGTTTCACCTGAGTTTACGGTTGCAGGGAAGCTGTTCGTCAATCCTCCAAAACCTGGTGCAATTACTCTTGCTACGTGATCGTATACCATTTGAGCAGCAGGAACAGGGTTTGGCAACAATTCGTAACCACCCATAACACCACTACCACCACCTGCGTATGCATTCGACTGGCTCCAACCTGCTCCAGTTCCTGTAACTCCATCTTCTGTCAACACACAAGCAATCTTATAATTGCTGTTTGCCGCAGCCTGGAAGTCAGCTGAAATTGAAACATCCAACACTCTTGTTGTTGAGTTCCAGTTCGCACCGTTTACAATAAATGCTACCGGAGGAGTCTGTAATCTTGAAATGAAATCAGAATACATTCCTGAAGGGTCTACGTCTACTCCTCTATCTACTAAAGCACTTGGATAACCACCAATTAGCGCACCGATTCCTGCATCGTAATCAGTTACAGTCATTGGATCACCATTGTGAACTGCAATACCCGCCCAATAAGGACCGAATTCCTGCTCATAAAGATCCATGTAAACTGCTCCTCTCGGACACCACTGACACCATGTACCTGTTGCTTCTTCTCCAACAACCATTTTACCTGTAGCCGGTACAATTGGATTAACCGTAATTACTTTACTGTCATCAGTTGGGTCATTATCTGCACCTAGTCCATTAACATTAGACACAGTAACAGTCAATGTATTGCTACCCGCAGCAACTGTAACAGGATTCGCAAATGTATGGTTGTATGTAGCTAAAGATGCTAGTGAAATTGGACCAACACTTTCTGTGATCTGGTTTCCAGCATAATCGTAGGTAATGTCGAATGACGTAATGTTATTCATTCCAAGGTTTCTCACAGTAGCAGAAACATTAGAAGTCAAACCAGCAATACCAGATAATTGATCAACGAAAGTTACACCTCCATTCAACGCAGGCAAAGAAGCAGAGATGTGATTATAAGAAACATCATCTACATAAAAACCTGATTGCCCGTTTCCTCCTTCACCAGCAGGATTAACAGGGTATAAATCAAGAATACCGATCGATCCCGTTGGATTTGAGAAAGATCCCATAGAAACGTTGTCAATAAACAATTCCCATACGTTTGTTGTCAAGTCCATCTCGATTCTTAAGTTGAACCATTGAGCAACAGGATAGTTTGCATTGATGTATGGTGTACCTGAATTAGACAATTTCATTGTCCCATCCTGCAACATATAACAGTCTAATGCCCAAACCTGTGCAACAACATTTGTTCCCTGAAGATTGAAGTAAGCTCCTTTGTTTGATTCAACAAAGAAATTCGCTTCAAACGTAAAATTACCAGAGTTGTACACCTGATCAAAAGGTAATACCACATCTTGTGGACCACCATTTGCCGCAGTTGACGAGAAATAAAGTGCTTTTGTTCCACTTGATGCATTAGCAGAGCTAACCAGTACATCCTCTGAACCTCCTTCTTGAGATGGAGTCCATGTTGTCCAGTTAGGTGATTGAGGTCCCAAATAAGAACCTACCGTGTATGACTCAAAATCGTCAGAGAATGATTGCGCAAACGCCGACATACTAAAAGCCAAACTCAGAATTGAAAGTAGTTTTTTGTTCATAAGTCTTTTCATTTAATGCCACAATATACTTCATTGCAGTCAATTACGGGAATTAAATATGTAATTAAATACCCCAATTATTGAATTCTCAACTATTTGATGTATCTGAAATCCTGATCCTTTTTAATTGATTTCAATGATTCAAAGATCAATCGTATACAATTTTCCACGTCTTCTTTTCTCACCATTTCCACAGTGGTATGCATGTATCGAAGTGGAAGAGAGATCAATGCACTAGGCACTCCTTCATTTGAATAGGCAAAAGCATCAGTGTCTGTGCCTGTTGCTCTCGAGGCTGCTGCTCGCTGAAACGGAATTTTGGACTTTTCTGCCGTAGTGATGATCTGTCTCAATAAGTTGTTTTGTACCGCAGGACCATAAGTTAAAACTGGTCCATCACCAGATTTTTGATCCCCATTTTCGATCTTATCAACCATTGGAGTAGCTGTATCATGACAAACGTCGGTAACGATGGCCACATTTGGTTTGATCCTGTGAGCGATCATTTCTGCACCTCTTAATCCGACCTCCTCCTGAACGGAGTTCACAATATATAGCCCAAAAGGGAGAGTGGTTTTCGTTTCTTTCAATAATCGAGCTACCTCAGCGATCATAAAGCCACCTATGCGATTATCCAAGGCTCTTCCGATGTAACGGTTTTTATTCAAAATGATGAACTCATCTTCAAAGGTCACAACACACCCAACATGTACGCCTAGTTTTTCGACTTCTTCCTTTGTATTGCATCCACAGTCGAGAAAAATATTTTTCATACTAGGAGTTTCTTCCTTTTGCTGTCGCATGTGAATGGCTGGCCATCCAAATACCGCTTTCACAATACCCTTATCGGTATGAATATTCACCCTTTTCGAAGGTGCGATCATGTGATCCGATCCACCATTTCTTCTTAAGTAAATGAAGCCATCTTTTGTTATAAAATGTACAAACCAAGATATCTCATCCGCATGCGCTTCTATCACAACTTTATACTCTGCCTTTGGATTAATCACACCTACAACAGTTCCATAGTGATCAGTAAAATATTCATCAATGTGCGGTTTAATATAGCTCAACCATAACTTCTGACCTTCCGATTCAAAGCCCGTAGGACTTGCATTGTTTAAATAATTGGTCAAAAACTTCTCTGACGCAGTTGTGATCACTTTTTTCATTTCTCTGATTTTTGTCAAAACTACTCAGCAAGGGTTTTACAAATACACACCGCGCTAATGACTTACCTACCATTACTTGTGGAAATCTCACAAATCAGTTACATTCGACTATGGAAACTAAAGTACTTTCACTCGTAATAACAGTCATTTCTGGTCTTGTGATATCCTCCTGTTCGATCAATTATCTTTCAAAAAAGGGAATCTATAAAGAGCTGGACGCTGAAACTTTCAGCAAAGAAATACAGAAGGATAGTGTAAATGTAATTGATGTAAGAACTCCAGGTGAATTTGAAAAAAGTCACATAAACGGCGCATGGAATGTCAGTTACATCGGAGGCTCTTATTCCAAAAAATTAGACACTTTATCTCTTGACCCGTCTTTACCGACCTATATTTATTGTGAAACGCAGCATCGTTCACTTTTCGCCGCTAAAAAACTATATAAGGCCGGGTTCAAAATAATTATAGATCTGGATAAAGGAATGATGTACTACAGGAAAAAAGGATTTCCTTATTATCGATCGGATAGCCTTAACTGATTAACGTTTCAAGGTAATGTTTCCTTTAATAATGGACTCTTGCCCATCAACACAAACCGCTTTCAGATAATAATCGTAAACATCCGGATCAAGTAACTTACCCCTGAATGTTCCATCCCATCCGGTAAGACGATCATAGGATTCAAATACCATTTCCCCCCAACGATCAAAGATCCTGAAGGTCATGCTCTCGATCAATTCTCCACGGACATACAACACGTCATTTTCATTATCACCATTGGGTGAAAATGCATTCGGGACATACACATACGGATCATCGCAAATGAATCCATAGGTTTTGATCAAGACAGTGTCTGATTTCGTACATATACCATCCGTGACCAATAAGGTGTAGAGTGTTGTTCCTTCAACTGTTGCATTCGTTTGCTGCGTGGTTGGGCTACTTAAACCAGTTTGAGGTATCCAGGCATAGCTGTATCCTGAAGGCTGTCCTAATAATGTCGTAGTACCCCCTTCCGGAATCGTATAATCAGAAGCACTGGCAATGACAGCACCATCTGGAATAGAACTCACCTCGATCCAGATCGAATCTTCCAAAACACATCCATTGGAAGAGCTTGCGGTCACATAAATGTATTGAGAAACATTTGGCACTGCATCTACAGTGTTGGCCCCACTTGGATTGACCAATACTGAATCCGGATGCCAGTCGTAAGAAAATGAGATCAAAGGATTCAGGTTTGTGGCTGTTATGGTAGTGATCTCACCCTGACAAATGGAGTCATTTCCAGAGAGCACGAGTGCTGAGCTCACAAAATCAACCGTGACACTATCAATTGTACTACATCCTGGATTACCGGCCATAATGTAATACGTCGTATTCCCAGAAGGGGTAATAGTCAATGTAGAATCACTGGTAGAAACATTCAATGTATCTGAAAAATCAGGCGAGCTAGACCAAACAAAAGTACTTGCGGTTCCATTACTGTTCGCCGTCATAGTGATCTCAGTGGGAGAACACAGTTCAAAATCTGCATCCGTAACTAACTGGATCGAATCCGTCACAGTGATCACAAGGTGGGCAGTATCCGTTAGAAGACAGATACTATCTGTAACTAAAAGATACACATCATACACTCCAGGTGTATCATATATCATTTGCGGATTGAAGATCACAGATGTTGTGTCACCATTTCCAAAATCCCAAACATACGAATCAGATTCAGTGGAGAAATTATCAAATGTCACTGCAAAAGTTGCACATCCTAAAGTTTGATCCGCCGTAAATTCAGCATTCGGGATCAATTCAAAATCAAACTTGAAGATGATATTATTACAGTTTGTACTAAGGTTCGCATTTGACCATGCTCCAGGTGTAGTTGGAAAATCTGAGTGTCCACCACACCCTCCGCATACACTTTGATAAACGACACCATTCTTATCAAAACGTGAAGTACCTCCATCCACATGTTCATGAGCCAGGTTACCTCCCATATATGTCCCATAAAGCAATCCTCCCAATTCTCTTTCGATCACCAAGAGGTAAAAGTCAAATCCATCCGGAGCCGACGCTTGAAAGGCATTTGATGAAACGGGCATTCCTGACATTGGAGTTGCTTGTAAGATATTCGCACCCCATCCTGAAATGTAGATGTTACCACAAATGTCAACCAAAAATGCAGCCGGTGAAATATTGATCAAAGGACTTCCATTTCCGAATACTGTAGAATTCAGATTGGTGGTTAGTGTTGGATCGAGTTTAATAACAAACTGACTACTTCCCGGATTTACAAAAGTAGCATTGACGACAGGGAATGTGCCCCCTTCTGCTTGACCTAAAACAAACACATTGTCATTTCGATCGATCTCGACGAAAAATGCCTGATCATAATTTGGAGTTCCCAGGTAAGACGCATTTACGACACTAGTTCCTGTAGGATCAAGCTTTACAACAAATCCATCCGTCTTTCCTCCATTATAATTGGGTTGAAGACCACCCGATGTGAATTGCAAATCTCCAGAAGATGTCCCTCCCACGAAGAGTATATTAGAGCTGGAATCTACTTTTACGGAATAGCACGCATCATTATTTGAACCACCGTAATAGCTCGACCACATTAATGAAGAAAGGTCATTGGTTAACTGAAAAATGACACCATCCTGCATTCCTGCATTTGTGGATTGAAATGCATTGAGAACTGGAAAATCCACTGATCTTGTACAAGAAGCGATCAAACAATTTCCAGAAGGATCTAGCATGATCTCTCCTCTGAATTGATCTCCATAATTTTTTGTCAATGAATCGTATGCTGCAACCGAATTATACGTACCAGAAGTCACTTTGGAATTCACCCCATCATTCAATGAACCTCCGAAATAAGTTGAAGCCAGCAAATTTTGTCCATTGGAAGAGATCTTTGCTACATAAATATCAGTTCCCTGATTGGTAAAATAAACACCATTAAAATAATGGTTTGAATTTGCAGAACCACCCGCGTGAGAAGACTGATATCCACCAACAATTGGAAAATCGATACTTGAAGTCGATCCATACAAATACAAATTGTTGTTTCCGTCACAGATCATACTTTGAGCCGTTTCAGTGCCTTGTGTACCGTCTCCACCCCCCAGGAAAGTTGTCCAGATCATTGTCGTACCATCAGGAGTGTACTTCGAGATGAATGCATCCGTAATTCCGTAAGTGCCGTTTGTGGGTAACGTAAAATTTGAATTCACGTCATAGGCACTCGGATCTGGAGTCGGATAAGCATTCCCGTAGATCATTCCACCCGAATAAGCCGTACCATCATATCCATAGGTCGCCGTCATTCCGAAATTATCTGTAATTGAACCCGAATAAGTAGCAAACACCAAAACCGGATCGATCACCAATACTGCATTCTTATTGTACTCTTTCAGATCAAATACGACCGAATTGTTGATGATCTTGAATGAGCAAGTAATTTCTTTAGTCCGTCCATTAATGATCTGATAGACATATGGTTTTTTCTCGATGATCTTACCAAGAGCAGTGTGAACGATCAAATCTCCGTTTTTATCGATCTCCAATTTTTCATGACCACTATAATTCAACTTGATCAACTCAGGATCAGCACCTGGTAAAACATGAAATTCGTACTTCAGACTTCCATTTTCTTCGATCAGATCCAGATCAATACCCGGATAAAGATCTTTCAAAGAAGCTTCACCATAACCATGAACCTCAGAAGCCCATTTATCCTGATCATTACCAATAAAATAGTTATAATAGGCTTGAGTTCTTTCTCTTTTTTCAATTTGAGTTACCTCGCTCGATCCTTCAAAATTGACATGCACTACTGTTTGTGGAATGGAAGGGATCAAATTGTTATCCTTTGGGTTTCCATGTAACTCCTTAACAGATGAATGGTCCATCAGATGGAAAACAAACTTGTTTTGTTGAACCCATAGGTTTCCTCCATCAAATTTCGATTTAAATAAAACTCGATCGTTCCATTGGCCTTTATTCTCAATGAACGCATGAAATATCGAATGATCATGGCTAATCTCCTGAGCTTTAACGAAAAGGCTCATTAAAATGAAAGAAGAAAGGAATATTAGTCTCAGTAGCTTCATGGTCGATATCTCCACATCTAAAGTAATGAATTTTAAAGTTATGACGAAAAAAAGAAGGAAGAGGCTGTTTCTTCGGATGATTTCCGTTCAAAAAAAGTATTTTCGTATGTAGGCAAAGCAATGGAAAATGAAAAACAGAATTACTGAACTTTTTAACATTGAATATCCCCTGATCCAGGCAGGAATGATCTGGTGCTCGGGTTGGGAATTGGCATCTGCTGTATCTAATTCCGGAGGCCTCGGCATTATTGGATCTGGTTCCATGTACCCGGAGATCCTGGAAGAGCACGTTGTGAAGTGCAAGAATGCAACAGATCGCCCTTTCGCGGTTAACTTACCAATGCTCTATCCTGACATTGACAAGCATATTGAAACAATTATTAAGCATAAGGTGCCAATTGTGTTTACCTCAGCCGGAAATCCAAAAACCTGGACTGCTCATCTGAAGGAACATGGCATTACGATAGTTCATGTTGTCTCATCCGTGAAATTTGCCTTGAAAGCCCAAGAGGCAGGAGTTGATGCTGTTGTAGCTGAAGGATTCGAAGCGGGAGGACACAACGGAAGGGACGAAACAACAACGATGTGTTTGATCCCGATGGTGAAAGAACAATTATCGATCCCATTGATTGCTGCAGGAGGAATTGGAACAGGAAGAGGAATGCTGGCCGCAATGAACCTTGGTGCAGATGGTGTTCAGATCGGAAGTCGTTTTGTAGCAACACCGGAATCAAGCGCTCATCAAAATTTCAAGCAAGTGGTGGTCGATGCCAAGGAAGGTGATACTCTGCTTACCTTGAAGGAACTAACCCCTGTACGATTAGTTAAAAACGAATTTTTCAATAAAGTTGAGGCAGCCTATCAATCAGGTGCCAGTGCTGATAAATTAAAAGAAATTCTTGGCCGAGGACGCGCTAAAAAAGGAATGTTCGAAGGTGATTTGGTAGAAGGTGAGCTTGAGATCGGGCAGATTTCCGGGCTGATCCATGAGATTAAACCAGCATCTGAAGTCGTCAAGGAAATTATTACTGAATTCAGACAAGCATTGGCTGAGCAGCAAACAGACAAATACAGATTTTAATGATCCATTTTGAACGATTTAAATTAGAAAATGGCCTGACCGTCCTTTTTCACAAGGACATTACTACTCCAATGGCTGTCGTCAACGTTTTATATGATGTTGGTGCCAGAGATGAATCAGAAGACAAAACGGGATTTGCCCATTTGTTTGAACATCTCATGTTTGGAGGAAGTATTAATAT
>SBFR01000061.1 GCA_006227105.1 Bacteroidota bacterium | reverse complement strand
CAGCAATTTATTCCTGGACCCTTCACAACTTAACAGACAGGGTGAACTAAAATTTGAATTAATCAAGAAATGATCATTGGTATTTGCGGAGGAAGTGGTTCGGGTAAAACAACCTTGCTTGATAAGCTTTCTGAATATTACGCTTACTTGAATCCATCTGTATTTTCAATGGACAACTATTACAAACCCATTGAAGAACAGGCAATTGACGAAAACGGGAAGGTCAATTTCGACTTACCAACCGCACTGGATGAAAGACGACTTGTAGATGATCTTTATCGGCTAATTCAGGGTGAAGAAATAATGGTCAAAGAATATCATTTCAATGCACCTCCGGACCTGGATACAACGATCATCATCAAACCCTCCAAATTAATAATTGTGGAAGGACTTTTTCTTTTCCATTATGAAAAGGTGAGATGCATTCTTGATTATTCGATCTTTATTTCTGTTAGTCCGGAAGAACAACTTGACCGAAGAATCAAAAGGGATCAGGAAAACAGAGGATACAGCAAAGAGGAGATCCTCTATCAATGGGAGCACCATGTGATGCCTTGTTACCACAATTATTTGCTGCCTTATCAGAGTCTTGCCGATTTCAGGTTCAGAAATGACAACCATGCTGACAAGGATTTTACTAAATTGACCCTTGAGATCGACAATCGTCTCGAAATGGTCAATATAACTTCATGAACAGGATCAAAAAATACCGTTTATTGCTACTTGCCCTATTGAGCAGTCTCTCATTTGTAGCATACCGGTATTCAGTCCTTCATCCTGACCTCAGTAATTCGGCTAAACTATTTCAGGCAACATTTCTGGAATTAGAGAAGAAGCTGGATCGTACGTTACAGATCAATTCAAAGGAACTCGATCGAAACACTGACTTTGGAAGCTGGAAAAATCTAACCTCGTTTGACGGAATAGCCATCCATTATTACAGAAATGATTCCTTGATCTACTGGAATACGAACCAAGTTCCTATTTCCCAATTTGCCGATGCACATTTTCCAACTGAGGGAATAATTCGTCTTCAAAATGGCTGGTACTACACAAGGTATGAAAAGAAGGATGGCTATATTCTGAGTAGTTCGTTTCAGATCAAAAATGAATTTCCTATTGAAAATGACCAATTACAAAATGCATTTTCTTCTCCATTCAACGAAGAATTCAAGGCTCATATTGTTCCGGAAAAAACGTCCAGCGGTTATCCTATTTATAATGCTAAAAATGAATTTCTTTTTTCAGTAGAACCCGATAATGAAATTCTTCCGACACATATCGAAAGTCTGGTCACGGGATTTTTGTTATTCTCATCACTATTTTTCTGGCTTGGCTTACTCAGAGACCTTATTAAAAAAAATAAACCCATCGTTGGTTGGTTATTTATCATTGGAATTCCGATCATTCAGATCTTTTTGATCAAAATTCACTTTCTCTCCTTCATGGATCCATTTGAGATCAGTGATGTAAGTTTATATGCGAGTAACGAGTATTATCCGAATTTCACGTATTTCCTCTGGAATCTGATCCTGTTGTCATTTGTACTTTTTAACACAGGTGATCTGATCTCAAGATCCTCAAAAAGACAACAATATGCCGCAGGATATTTCGTGATACCTGTTTTTTTTATTCTTTGGTACCTTCTTGCACTTCAGATCGAAGATCTGATCTTAAACTCCTCTATTCCTTTACAAGTTGATCAGCTATTTACATTGAACAGCTATTCTTTTTTAGCCATCTTCTCCATTGGCTTGACCTACTATTCAATGCATCATTTACTTTCATCAAGTATTAAGGCCATTTGTCAACAGAGCACCCGAATTTCGATGTTCACGACCTATACATTCATGTTAGGTGTTGTCTATTTCATTTTTGAAATTTCCTTTGGCCAGGAAGTTCTTTTTGTGGCACTTTTCCCAATGATCACAGCACTTGTGATCATTTATCAGCATTTCAAGAACGACAAAAATTCAGTTTTGGCATACGGCATTTTAATACTGATCCTTTTTTGTGGTTCACAGGCATCTGTATTCACTGATATCAACAATAAAAAAGAAAAAGGCGAACGAGAATTATATGCTAATCAGCTGGCTACTGAAAAGGACATTGTTACCGAAATCGAATTTACGAATATTGAAAACCGAATAGAAAAAGATCAATTCGTCCTTCGTTTTCTTCAATCCCCAAAGAACATGGAGATCGATGAATTTGAAGATGCAATGGAACGTCGATTTTTCCACGGTTACTGGGAGCGATACGATATTGATCTCAATTTATTCGACAGCGTAGGAGTTTCTGTGATCATGGATGAAAACCAAAATTTCGTCATCTCGGAAATGGAACATGTGATTGCTGATCATTGTTCCGCGTCAGAATTTAATCCATCCGTGTTCTACGTAAATGACAACATCAATCAATACTCCTACATCATTCGAAAGAAAATCTATGTTAACGGAAGATTTAATGGTACGCTCATCGCAGCAATGCGATCTAAAAAAATTCCTGAAGAAATAGGATTTCCACGATTATTGATCTCTTCAAAAGCCAATGTTCTGGAACCTCTCGAAAATTATTCGATCGGAAAATACTATCTAGGAAAATTGAACAACAAATATGGGGCGTTTGCTTTTCCGTCAGATGTAAAAGAACTGAAAAAGTGGAGAACAACCAACGGTTATTTTGATGCCGACGGGTATAGTCATTACATCTTGTATCAGTCATCTACCAACACCATAGTACTTTCAACTCCACTGATCACTTGGGTAGAAAATCTGACCTCCTTCTCCTATCTATTTTGCTTCTTTGGGTTATTGTTGCTGCCAATTTTGTTCTCAAAGAACAATGGCTATAGTTTCTATTCAGGAAAGTTGGGGATTGCAATGCGAGTTCAATTGATCTTGATCGGATTGGTATTCATCACCTTACTCGGTTTTGGATTCGGAAGTGGAATATTTATCAAGGACCAATATTTTGAATATACCAATGGTGTAATTCGAGAACGAATGTCTTCTGTTTATACAGAGATCAAAGGAAAGATCGGTTCAAAGAAGGAACTTGATCTTGCGAAGGACGGCAGTTATTTGAATTATCTATTAAAGAAATTTTCAAAGGTCTTTGTTACGGATATTAATATATACGACCAACACGGTGTTTTACTCGCATCATCGCGTCCGAAATTATACAATTATGGATTGTTGAGTGAACAGATCAATCCGGAGGCCTATTTTGCCTTGAAAGAACGATCAAAGAGTGAGTTTATTCATCAGGAGCATATCGGTAATTTAAAATACTCATCTGCATATCAGCCATTTCTAAATAATGAAAATAGCATGCTCGGTTACTTAAATCTTCAACACTTCGGGCAGCAGAAAGGTTTTGAAGATCAGATCCAACGATTCTTGGTGTCGATCATTAATGTATTTGTTCTATTGTTAGCCATTTCAGTCGTGTTGTCCATATTTGTTTCCAATTGGGTGACGGCACCTCTTCGACTGATCCAGGAAAGCTTTGCCGGCGTGAGATTTGATAAAACAAATCAGCAGATCGATTACCAGCGTGACGATGAGATCGGCGCATTAGTAAAAGCCTATAATTCAAAGTTGGAGGAACTCGAGCTAGCTGCTCAGGAACTTGCCAAAAGCGAACGAGAGAGTGCGTGGAGAGAAATGGCCAAACAGGTTGCTCACGAAATCAAGAACCCATTGACTCCAATGAAATTGAGTGTCCAACAACTAATGAGGGTTTATGATCCTGAGAATCCTGATTCTTATAAGAAACTGGAAAAAGTAAGTCAGTCGTTGATCGAACAGATCGATGCGTTGACAAAGATCGCTAATGAATTTTCCAATTTTGCCAAAATGCCTGTTCCCCATGAATCGGAGGTGAACTTAAAGGTAGTTCTCGAAAATGTAATGGAAATGTTTTCGACTGAAGAGAATGTTTCCATTAACCTTGAATGTGAAGATAAAGAGCCAATGATCAGAGCTGACAAGGATCAAATGATACGAGTATTCAATAATCTGATCAAAAACGGACTGCAAGCCGTGGACGAAGATCAAAGTGCGGAGATTCTAATAAAAGTGAAAAGATCTGGAGCCAGAATTAACGTTGAGATCTCGGATAATGGCAGTGGTATTCCTGATGATCTTAAGAGTAAGATCTTTGTTCCTTATTTTACGACAAAAGGTACAGGGACTGGCCTTGGGCTTGCAATGGTAAAACAGATCATTGAGATCCACCACGGAACAATTACGTATGAGTCTTCCGAAAAAGGAACAACTTTCTTTATTGATCTTCCCGCTTTATAAAACGACAAGGCCGAATCAGTGATTCGGCCAATAGTCAGAAAACCTCGCTCATCCTGAAAGGATGAACACCCTATGTATGTTGGTATACTCAGGCCAATAGTGAAAAATAAACGATCATTAGAACGTCGATCGTAACGCTGATCAAAGCTGAGGTTATAATATACCTCATCGGTGAAACAGCAAGAAGTAGACTTAGTGTTAGCATTGTTGGGATAGTAACCATGATCAATGTAAACGTATTATTGATCGCACCTAACCCTACTGCTGTTCCTCCTAAGCATCCTACCACTAATAAAACCACACAGATCAATCCGAAACGATTAAATTCCGAATTCCCCATGATCTTATCCATCCAGCTTGTTGATTGTACATTTGCTTCCATAGTAATTTCGTATTTGTATATCACAAATGTCTGTAGGATGGAAGTATAGAAATATGAGTGAGATTTTTAAAAAAACTGATTTATGTCATAAAAAAAACCCAGTTACCCGGGTCTTTCTCAAACAAATTATGGTTGGTTTACTCAGCGAAAATATCTAACCGGCTGAATAGATTGCCGTGAATTTAACAATATTTTCTTCAAATCAAAGCTGTTATGTTAAAAATTGGTCATCCGTAAAATTGCTTCATTGTTAAACAAAAAAAGGGGCCGAAGCCCCCTCCTTGGTTATGAGTTAAACATTACTACGTATTACTGCTTAACAACTTTAACATTTTCAACTACAGATCCTCCCTGCTGAACTGTGACTATGTACATTCCACTGTTCAAATGCCCGAGATCAAGATCGAAAGTCAAATTCTCGTATTGTTCAAATGAACCAATATAGATCTTTTGGATTTCCTTACCCATCATGTCCATTAAACTAACATCATAAGTTCCTCCTTGAGTAAGAGTAACCGAGACAGTTGCTAGATCACTTGTTGGATTCGGATAAACAGAAAGGGCTGCAGCCACTTCCTTCTCTGGAGTTCTTGCCAAAGGCGCACCACAAATTTCTGCTTGTTCTCCACATGCTCCAAGGGTACAACCTATTGCAAGATGTGCTGGAACTGCAGATGCATCTACACAGATCGTATGCGCATTATTTGGATTTCCAGGAGGTATCTGGCACATTTCAACCTTGAAGTTGTTACTGTTTCCTGCCTGACAAACAACGTCAACTACGCAAACCCAAATGTCATCTGAAACTGAGCATCCATTAGCATCGGTAACTGTCAATACATATGAAACTGATTCCGTTGGGCAATCACTCAAAGTTGCTTCAGTAGACCCATTACTCCAGCTGTAATCATATCCAGGAGTTCCACCATCCGCAATCGCAGTGGTAGTGTAACATGCCATAGGATCATAACCGTAATAAACTACAGCATCATCACCTGCATACAACGTTAATTGATCAGGCTCTGTAATGGATACAGAAACCATCGAGTTACAACCATTTGCGTCTGTAACGGTATAGTCATAGTTACCAGCTCCGACGATATCAAGTCCAGTACCTGAGTACGGCAATGTACCGCCAACAGCACTAACTACAACGGTAGATGTTCCACCATTACAAAGGATATCAGTGTTCGTTACAGATGCAACCAATTCTTCAGGTTCAGTTATTGTAACGCTCGCCTGTGCTGAACATCCATAACTTGGACTTGCCTGTGTTTGAACAACCCAAACAGCCGGGAACAAACCATTTACAGACAAAGTACCATCTCCAGCAGGGTTGTTATTTGAACTGATATTGTCATCACTGTACCAGTTAATTCCGTAGTTCAAAGGTAAACCTCCTGATAAACTTGCAGTTGCTGTTCCATCTGAAGCTCCATTACAACTCACATTAGTTGAAGATGTAATTGTCATTACCGGATCAGGAATGATGGTCACAAGGAATTCATCATATGCCGAACAAGCAGCATTATTTGCACTAGTAACTGTCAAGCGATACGCTCTTGTAGCATTAGGAGATGCATTTCTCACATCCGAATATGGACTCGCATAACTTCCACTCCAAGAAGGAATTGTCGTTTGTCCACCTGCATTGTTTTCATAGGACCAAACATAGTTCATTAATCCAGCTCCTCCGGTTACATTACCCGACAATTGCACGGCCCCTCCAATACAAGCAGTCCCGTTGAATGGATTTGTTGAAGTAATATCAACTGAAATCGGTGCAGGTTGAGTAACCATTACATACATTGAAGAAGTATTACCAAAACTATTCATGGCTGTTACTGTGTGTCCACCAGCACTTAGGCCTGAGAAAGAACCTGAAGACTGGAATGCCCCACCGTCAATTGAATACATAATGTTACATCCTCCTGTAGCAGAAGCAGTGATCGATCCATCTGAAAATCCATTACAAGAAGCTGGATTCATTGAAGTCGTCATTGAAGGTGAAGTTGTACCAGAAACATTCAAGGAATAATTTCCAGCAGAAAATTCACCAAACCCTTCGATGGTTATGTAATAGGTTCCAGGAGTTAGGAATGTGGTAATCTCCGATTGAAGACCGCAATAGTCATCATTTGAAGCAATTACTCCGCTTCCAACTGAAGATGTCAAGTACAAATAGGTGTCAAAATCAGAACCGCATAACGAAAGGTTATATGTTCCTGCACAATCAACTGACCAAGCATAAGTAATATCCTGTGAAGATCTCAAAGAGTTGTCATTGCAAGCTCCAACTGTACTTCCTGAAACCGAGAATTCAGCACTATATGAACCATCAACCGATGAACCAATACAAGGGCATGCAATATTCAAAGAGCCTGTTGAAGGGCTTGTATCTTCATCATCAAGAAGGAACAAGTACGTATTTCCAGCAGTCAGATATACCGTATTCGTCGCAAAACTGTAAATATCATCCACATAATTCCATCCGGAATTTCCACAACCATTGGACGCATTCTTCCATAAAAGATCTACCCATCCACCATTGTTGTGTGTAACTGTAATACTGTAATTTCCTGAAACCGAAGGAGTGTACGACATAATCGTCTCAGCTCCCGGAGTAGCATAGAAGGATTCTCCATCCCAAACTCCTGAACCAGAAAGGGAATAACTATTCTCTGTACCACAAGAAATTGATGTGATCGAATTACAAGGATTCGCAGGAGGCGCAGTACAATTGACAACCAAATTATACGTTCCGCTGTATGAGCTCCCGAATACACCCGCCAATATATAATAGACTTTTCCATTCTGCGATTGCCAGCTAACCTCTGATTGTAAACCTGATGCATCATCATTTCCGTCTACACACGTAAGATTATTACATGCACTTGCACCATTATTTCCTTCAAAAACGATCAATTTAGTATCTACAGTAGAAATCCCAACAGTAGATGCGGTCATGTATTGCCCGTTTCCATTTATCCTGTACCAAACAGCATTAGAAGTGATTGTAGTTCCACATGAAGTTGAACCAATTGCATCAGGAGTAGCCCCAATTAGATTATTTACTGAAACCTGCTGCCCGCATGTAATCGCCGTTGCACTTGAGCAATTATCATTCGAAGGAGCGACAATAGGACAACTCACTGATAGAGTTCCACTTGACGCAGAAGTATTTTCATCGTCCAACAGAAAATAATAGGTTGTCCCAGCGGTGAAGTTAGCGCTGAAAGTACTTGTACCATACAGATCGACAAGATAGGTCCATCCTGTAGATCCACACGATCCACCTGCCTTGTAGAACAAGTCTACAAAAGTAGAATTCGAATTGGCCGTAATAATATGCGTTCCAGAAGTTGTTGGAGTATAAGAATATACTCTTTCCTGACCAGGAGTACCATAAGGTCCACCGAGGTTATTCCATGCACCCGTACCACTTGTTGAATAGTTATAAGTTGTTCCACATGTCATGGCAGTAACCGAATTACAAGGATTAGGTGCAGCCACTGCCGCAACTGTTGTAATTGATGTCGTTCTACATCCCGTTGCTGTTCCACATGCACTGCTTGTATTCCAGTGCGCATAGTAAGTACCACTTACAGTTGCAACCCAATTACCTCCTTGCGGTCCAAAGTAAACAACTGGACCATTAAAAGATCCACTTCGAACAGTGACCCAGTTGGTCGTTTGGGAAACATTGCATCTATAGGTCCATCCTGCCTGAATACCGTAAATGGTCGAATACTCAGTTGCGTAGCTACAGCTTGAAATGGTGACTGTTGTATTTGTTGAAGAAGACGCAGTTGCTGAACCATAGGAAGAAGAATTCAAACATTGCGCAGAAAAATCCGAAACCATCCCTATAAGGAACAGCCCGGTTAATAATATGTAGTAAGTTCTCGTTTTCATAAGCTTAGTTTTTAGAAGAGTTTAAAAGTTCTGTTTTCTCCTTTTCAGTCTTCGTGTTTCGTTGCAGCTCTTCCAGTTGCCGTGTCTTTTCAAGCTTTTCCCTTTCCTGATTTTTTAATTTATCGGAATCATTAGAGATCAACTGAATTTCATGTTCTGCTGCAGGAGACTGTTGAACTTCCTTTCCTTTCTCAACTTTCCTGGATTCAATAAACTTTTGTTTTTCTTCTGGTGAAGAGAAGTTCAACTCCTCTTTTTGTCCGGACATTCTTCTGTACTCTTCAGGATGTGACTTGATCCACTCTGTTTTTTCTTTTTCTGATTTAAAAGCAGGTAAAACATTCACTTCTTTCTGAGCGTGCGAAAATGCCGTAATGCCCATAAAGGCACCCAACACCATAATTTGTTTTCTCATAAGATGTAGTTTTAATTTTGTCTCACTCTTTCAATTTAAAACCCAAAAATTCTATCTTATTGATTTTCTTTTAGTTATGTTTATGTAGCTTCCTCCTTGTTGCCCATATTTGGATTTGTTTTCTCATTTTGGGAAGTTTTTTATCCGAGGCACCGAATAATTATTTTGATAACTTTGCCCTGTGGAAACGAACCAGAAAATTGCGATCATAGGAGGTGGAAGCTGGGCTACTGCATTGGTTAAGATCCTTTGCAATAATGTCAGCTCGATCAACTGGTGGATGCGCAATGAGGGTGCCGTTGCCCATATCTTGAAGTACAGACACAATCCAAATTATCTTCAATCTGTAGAATTTGATCTGAATAAGATCAACGTCAGCACCGACCTGGAAGAGATTATACGTCCAGCGGATATCGTGATCATTGCAACGCCATCCGCATTTCTTGTTTCCATATTTGAGAATTTTCCAAAGGAGATGCTGAAGGACAAGATCATCTTCTCTGCTGTTAAAGGAATTGTTCCTGAATACAATGCCATACCTGCACGTTTCATTCATAAGACGTTTGGTACTCCCTACGACAACATTGGGATCATCTGCGGACCTTGTCACGCTGAAGAAGTAGCAATGGAGAGACTATCCTATTTAACCATTGCTTGTGGCGAAGAAGATCACGCTGAAGAAATGGCTGAATTACTTGCTTGTCGATATATCAAGACCACCGTTTCAGATGACCTGTTCGGAACCGAGCTTTCGGCGGTTCTTAAAAACGTATACGCACTAGCTTCAGGGATCTGTGCCGGATTAGGATATGGAGATAACTTTCAATCGGTATTGATCAGTAATGCAATCCAAGAGATCGAGAACTTTATCGACGAAGTTAGTCCGATCCACAGAGACGTTAAATCAAGTGCGTATCTGGGTGACCTTCTTGTTACTGCATATTCGAAATTCTCCAGAAACAGAACCTTTGGATTCATGATCGGAAAGGGATACTCTGTGAAAACAGCTCAACTCGAGATGGACATGATCGCTGAAGGATATTACGCGACGAAATGTGTGATGGAGATCAATAAAAAATTCCAGGTCGAAATGCCCATCGTTGAAGCAGTATACCGAATACTCTACGAAAGGATCTCACCGGTGATTGAAATGAGACTCCTCACAGATAAGCTTTCCTAAAACCATTTATTTCACATCCTTAACGATTTGCGAATAGTTCTTTTGCACTAATTTCGCGGCATGAAAGTTTTTAAGTTTGGTGGTGCATCGGTGAAAGATGCCAGCGCGGTGCGCAATGTATCAGATATTCTGAAAATGTTTAGTGGTGAAAAGATCACAGTTGTGATCTCTGCCATGGGAAAAACAACCAACAAACTCGAAGACATTGTCAAAGCCTATCAAAACCATGATCGAAAAATGTTCATGGCACATGTGGACGACCTCTATAATTTCCACATGGACATCATGGGTGAGCTTTTTCATGAGAGACACTACATGATATTCAATGAAGTAGAGGATCAATTTGAACTATTGAGAAAAAAGATCGATCAGCCATTCCCTGATAATTACAGCTTTGCGTACGATCAGATCGTTTCGATGGGCGAAGTGATTTCAACTCATATTGTTGCTTCTTATTTGTTCGAAAACGGACTGCTTGCGGCATGGGCGGATGCTAGAACGCTAGTTAGAACAGATAATCAATATCAGGAAGGAAAGGTAGACTGGGATAAAACGGCATCATTGATTTCCAGTCGATTTAAGCCATTGTTTGACTCGAATGATATTGTCATCACCCAAGGATTTGTCGGACATACACCCGAAGGTTTTACAACCACACTTGGTAGAGAAGGATCAGATTATACTGCTGCCATTTTTGCCTATTGCTGCGATGCAGACAGTGTTACCATCTGGAAAGATGTTCCGGGAATGTTAAACGCAGATCCAAAATGGTTTGACAATACCATCAAGCTGGATAGGATCTCCTTCAAGGAAGCCATCGAACTATCATATTATGGAGCATCTGTTATCCACCCGAAAACAGTTAAACCACTTCAGAATAAGAACATTCCACTTTATGTAAAATCCTTCATCGATCCGAAAGCCGAAGGAACGGTTATCCAGACTTCTACAGATTATGATCATCTGGTTCCCTCTTTTATCTTTAAAATGGACCAGCTCCTGTTCTCCATTACGACAAAGGATTTTTCGTTTATCGTTGAGGAAAACCTTAGTGATATTTTTTCACGTCTTTCCAATGCAAATGCGAAGATCAATCTGATGCAAAACTCAGCACTCAGTTTTTCTATTTTGCTTGATCATAGCAAGGTTGAGCCAGAAAAGATACTTCAATTATTCAATGATACGTACGCCGTGAAATACAACGAAGGTCTCGAACTTGTGACGATCAGGCACTATGATCAAGCGACCATCGATCGTGTAACAGAAGGTAAAGAGATTATCCTTGAGCAAAAAACACGACAGACAGCAAGGATCGTCATGAAAAATAAATAATGTTCGTGGTGTAAAATACCCTGAACAAGGTATATTCCTACGGCTTATTTCCCTTATTTTTGTTCATTCTAAATAATGACAGAAAGCCTGAATCATATTACCCCAGGAGTACGTGTGCAGATCATGAACATCATGAACAACGAGCTCAAACCAAAACTAATGGAAATGGGATTGGTCAAAGGCCGTCAGATCGAAGTACTTTTCCGCGCTCCGTTTGGTGATCCGATCGCAATAGATGTAAATGGCTATGTTTTATCGCTGCGCCTAGAAGAAGCAGCACTCATTCAAGTTGAATCGATTAACGAACCTGTCAACTCTCCATCATGAAGATCGCTTTACTCGGAAATCCAAATACCGGTAAAAGCTCAGTGTTCAATATGCTGACCGGATTAAGGCAGCATGTAGGGAACTTCCCCGG
>SBFR01000054.1 GCA_006227105.1 Bacteroidota bacterium | reverse complement strand
CTGGTTGAATTCAAAGTTATCTTTTGCTTCTTCGATCAGTTCGTGAACATCGAGGAGTTCCTTTTTCAGAACTAATTTTTCCTTGTCGAGTTTTGCGACATTCAATACCCGCTCGACTTGATTTTCAAGTCGTTTATTTTCTTTGTAAATAATACTTGCATAGCGCTTGATCTTGTCACCATCCTCTGCACCAGTTTTCATCAACATCTCACTTGAAAGTCCTATCGTAGAGATTGGAGTTTTGAGCTCATGTGTCATATTATTAATGAAATCAGTTTTAATTTCTGATAATCGCTTCTGGCGGATAATGATATTCAAGGAATAACCAAAAAATAATAGTATCAAGATAAAAATGACCGAAACATATATCCATGGAGACATACTTGAATTGTCAGCTTCGATCTGTGAGCTTGTTGCGCCTGGAAAGAAAACTGTGAAATAATGACCGTCATTTTTCCATTTCAGATTTGCGTAGGTCTGCTCCGGTATAGTATCCTTGATCGTTGCATAAATACTATCACCGGTGTACTTGATCAAATTACCAAACACGATCGAATCCGTGAAGCAATCATAGATCCCGTATTGAAAATCCTGACGCACATTTTGAGCATAGAATTCTCTCTTCAATAATGTTTCCAGATAGAAAGGGTGAAGCTCCTCATTGATATCTACCGTAAAAGAGATATCGTCTAATTGTTTAACTGCTCCATAAAGATCAGAGCTATCTCCACTGGTAATAGCTATATCCTGAAGGACATTCTTCAAAGCCAGATGCACGTCTTCATTGAATTGAACTTGGTTCAGACTATCTTCCCGTTCCTGAATAGAAATATTCTTTTGTTGGATAGCCACAGTTTTCCTAATCCAGGTGATCTGAATAAAGAGGATACTTGCAAGGGAAATGATCCCGAGCACAACGACTGCATTAATGGTTTTTCTGTTCATTCTTAAAATGGATCCATTGACGGATCGATCTCACTTGCCCACGCGAGAATTCCTCCGCTTAGGTTGTACAAGTTAGTAAATCCGTATCGCTGTTCCAAGAAACCGATCGCATTCGCACTTCTTGCTCCTGACCGGCAATGAACAATTACCTTTTTGTCTTTTGGGATTTCATTAACTCTTGACTCCAATTCTCCGAGTGGAATCAGCACGCCATTCATTGATGCTTCTTCCGCTTCGAAAGGTTCTCTGACATCGATCAACAGGAAGTCTTCATGCTGATCGAACATGTCTTTTAGTTCATGAACGCTTATACTTTTCATAAGGATCAGAATCCTTGTACTCCGTTTACAGTGGTGTACTTAAGGATGTTCTTTTTATCTGGGTGAATTCTTGCAAACGCCGATTGAACTGCCAGAGTTCCTTCGTGAAAACCACAAAGGATCAGCTTCAATTTGTTCTCATATGTATTAACATCGCCAATGGCATATATACCTGGAATATTGGTCGAATAATCAAGTGTATCAACTTTGATGGCATTCTTTTCGATCTCAAGTCCCCAGTCTGCAATTGGTCCAAGAGTAGGTTTTAATCCGAATAATGGAATAAAATGATCACAGGCAACATTCATTTCCCCATCTTTTTGATGTGTAACAACAACTCCTTCCACTTTTCCATTTCCGGTAATTGATGTCACCTCGGCTTCAGTTATTAATCTGATCTTTCCTTGATCAGCCAGATCAATCACCTTCTGAACAGAATCCAGATGTCCTCTGAACGAGCTGCTTCTATGTACAAGTACAACTTCGTTAGCGATATTCTTTTCTGTCAGGAAGATCGACCAGTCCAGTGCTGAATCTCCACCACCTGCGATCACACATCTTTTACCTCTGTAAAATTCAGGATCCTTGATGATGTATTCTACACCTCTATCTTCGTAATCCACAATATTATCAATAGGTGGTTTTCTCGGTTCAAATACTCCCAATCCTCCAGCGATCATTACGATTGGCGCCTGATGCTGAGTTCCTTTAACTGTGGTAACAATGAATTGATCGTCTTCCGTTTTGTCGATGCTCACAGCTGCCTCTCCTAGAGTAAAGCCAGGTTTGAATGGAGCAGCCTGTTCCATAAGATTATCGATCAATTCGCCAGCCAACACACTTGGAAAACCAGGGATATCATAAATCGGTTTTTTTGGATAGATCTCTGAACATTGTCCACCGGGCTGCGGCAAAGAATCGATCAGATGACAATGAAGCTTTAACAAACCTGCTTCAAATACTGTAAAAAGTCCAACTGGACCTGCGCCAATAATAATGATATCTGTTTTGATCATGCTGTATGATGAATTAATCGGGTGCAAAGTTAACTATATCTTCACTAAGAAAGATAACTTCAGTAACAAAGCAGTACTGTGTTTGTTCAATACAGTTTTATCGGTCTTCTGGAAAGTACCTTTTGGAAAACTCCCAGAGAACTACTCCGGCGCAAACAGACACATTCAAGCTGTGTTTCGTTCCGAATTGAGGAATTTCAATAATATGGTCAGATTGGTCAATAGCCTCCTGCTCTACACCATTCACCTCATTTCCGAAAATCAATGCAAATTTTTCACCGTTCAAATCACTGATCTTATCAAGATGCACCGTCTTTTCAGCTTGTTCAATACTGCAAACAGTGTAGCCTTCTTGCTTCATATCTTTGATAAGTTCCAGGATGGATTGGCGGTATTCCCATTCAACAGTTTCGGTTGCGCCGAGGGCTGTTTTCTGGATGTCGCGATGTGGTGGATTGGCAGTAATCCCGCACAGATAGATCTTTTCAACATTGAATGCATCCGCCGTTCTGAAAAATGATCCGATATTATTTAAAGATCTGATATCGTTAAGAATAACGCGAAGGGGATATTTTTCCTGTTGTTTGAATTCTTCTTCAGACACACGGTTTAATTCCCACAATTTTAGCTTTCTGTTCATATTGTTGAAAAGATGCCACTTGGAATTTTTGTTCCCTCGAGCATGGATTCTACCTTTAGGGCAAAATTCAGAAAAAGAACCCGGTTTGAGTAAGGTTAAGGAAGAAAAAAGTGTGAGCGAGACTCCACTGATGAAGCAGTATAATCAGATCAAAGCCAAGCACCCACAGGCTTTGCTGCTCTTCCGTGTAGGTGATTTTTATGAAACTTTCGGTGAGGATGCGATCATTACTGCTCGAATTCTGGGTATTGTTCTGACCAATCGAAATAACGGAGGGTCGAAACTTGAATTGGCCGGTTTCCCTCATCATTCGCTCGATACCTATTTGCCGAAATTGGTCAGAGCGGGGCAACGTGTTGCTATTTGTGATCAACTTGAGGATCCAAAGATGACCAAAACGATCGTAAAGAGGGGAGTAACTGAGCTGTTATCTCCAGGAGTGTCGTTTAATGATCAGGTTCTGGATCAAAAGAAAAACAATTTTTTATGCGCTCTTCACTTTAACAAGAAGGACTTTGGTGTATCATTTCTGGATGTATCTACCGGTGAGTTTTTATTGGCACAAGGCAATAAGGAGCATATTGATAAGCTGATCCAGGGATTTGAACCTTCGGAGATCATCTATTCAAAGAATCATTCCGGAGATTATCGCGAGTGGTTTGGTGAAAAGTATTTCACGTTCAGAATGGAAGATTGGATCTTTAATCCTGAATATGCCAATGAATCACTCAATAATCATTTTGGAACAAGATCACTGAAGGGTTTTGGGGTAGAAAACCTCGATTGTGGAATAATCGCCGCTGGAGCGATCTTACATTATTTGTCCGAAAATCAGCACAACAACCTTGGTCATATTCGCTCCTTATCGAGGATCGAAGAAGAGCGTTTTGTCTGGCTGGACAGATTTACGATCAGGAACCTGGAGTTGATCTCATCACCTCATGAAAATGCCAAAACTTTGGCGGATGTAATGGATGATACCAAAACACCGATGGGGGGCAGAATGATGAAGAGGTGGATTCTGATGCCTTTGAAAGACCAGAATCCGATCAATGAACGACTGAATGCTGTTCAATCCTTAAAAGAGGATCATGAAATTAGACATGAGTTGATCGAGCGACTAAAGAACATTGGTGATATTGAACGATTAATTTCAAAGGTTGCTGTTGGGAAGATCAATCCCAGAGAAGTCGTTCAGCTAAAACGCACACTTGAACAGATCAAACCGATCAAGGATCTGTTGTCGAGTAGTAAAAGCCCATTAATCAAAAAGATAGTCGATCAGTTGAATCCTTGTGATAAACTGATCGAATTGATCTCCAGTACGATAGCTGATGATCCTGCTGTTCAGATTGGAAAGGGGGACGTGATCAGAGGAGGAGCAAATGAAGAGTTGGATGAGCTGAGAAAGATTCTTCGAAATGGAAAGGAATATCTGGAGGATCTTCAAGACAGGGAATCCGAGAGGACAGGTATTCCAAGCTTGAAAGTGGCATTCAATAATGTTTTCGGTTACTACCTCGAAGTAAGAAATACACACAAAGACAAAGTGCCAGAAGAATGGATCAGAAAGCAAACGCTTGTCAATGCTGAAAGATACATTACAGA
>SBFR01000019.1 GCA_006227105.1 Bacteroidota bacterium | reverse complement strand
TGCGGTGGAGCATAGGTGCTGTTATGAGTTAATAAGATTTATTTAGACTTTATTTCAAAGTCACCAGAAACGACATACTCGTTGATAGTTTGATTTTGGGCATCTATATCTGTATAAACATATTGATGAAATCCGCTTATTATATACTTTCCTTTATTTTTTTGCCATGTACCGGTAATATAAATTTGGTTTGATGGAAAGCTAGGCCCACCAGTTCCGCCTTGACCAGGCATTGGTATAAAACCAGATACAGCTTTGTTATCTTTTTCAAGAGTAGAAAAAGCCTCACAAGTTGGACATGCTGCAATTACTATTTCAGTGGTATTTACTTCAATAATACTTAGATCTCTATATCTGTCGTACGAAATTGTTTGACCATTCTTAGTGTAACTCCCCAAAAACAATGCTTCATAATCACCAACTCTTGGCTTTCGTTTATTACAAGCTATAATAACAAACAAGACCAATCCAATATATAACACTTTTCTCATGCCTTCATTAATAACGAAACATATTAGTCGAATAGTTTGCAAGGTGTTTACTCATAACGGCCCGCGCCTAGGCGATCGGCCCACTTTTTAAAATTATTAGTTCTTCGAAGATAGGATTATTTTGTTTTAAATTTATCGTTGTTCCGAAGTAGGATCAGGGCTGTTGCTTAGGCGCTGTTATGAGCAGGAATTGGTATTTCAATTTTTCTTTTGGTATTTTTAACGATCAAATAAAAACCATTTTGGTTTACCTTTATTGGTACCAGATAATCTCTATATTCAACCCAATAGGGAAGCGTACTTGCGATTTTGACTCTTTTGATTCTTTCTTTAGTTTCAGATCGAAATATATCCAAATATACATCAAATGATTTCTCTGTATGTTCTAACCATAATGAACCAAAATGAGATTTATCTTTCGACAAGATTGAATTGCCAAAGTAATACTCATTTTTTAATCCCAATTTTAAACATTGTTCATATGAATTTATAATAATCTCTTTATTCAAATCATATTTATCGGAAGCATAAAAAATTGCATTGAGTATGATTTTAAGTTTTTCTTCAGCTTTTTGAAATGCATCTTCATAGGTCGACTCAAGTAAATGAAAATTTGATTTTATTAATAAAACGCCTTCATTTTTAATCATTAGATTTTCATCTCTATTTTTGATTAGTGCGATTGCTATTTTTTTGATTCCTTTTGGATTAAACCCATTTTGGGACAAAATTCTTGAATATAATTCTGTTAAAAAATGAGCAGATAAGTTAAAAGTCCTGTCATAAGATTCTAAATTGTGATATGATAAACTTATCTCCATTTTCTACATTAATTTTACTCTGGGTTGTTGCTCATAACTACTTTATACACGCAATAATAAATAAAATTATGGCGTCCTATATACCTAAAACGGTAGGTAGAAGGAAGTATTTTAAAAGTTAATGACCGTTTATTTTTTAGGTAGAAATCATTTAATATGATAATCTTCAATCGAGAAGATATCCTTATAAAAGTTAGATTTCTCGACATCATGGGTCACAAATAAAAATGGCTTCCCTTTTTGGGAGGCCATTTTTATTATGAATGATTTTTATCTGAAATTGACAACATATAAACAACCTTCTGATCAATTATCCGTTCAATGTGCATGAGATTTTTTTTCATCCTTTTAGTAAACCTCTGTTTTATCTCAATACAATCGATAAAAGCACAACCACCTTTTTTTGAGACAAAGGATATTCAGAAAATTCTACTTGAGGCAGATTCTTCAACCCAGACTAGGACAATTTTGAAAAGGATCTGGATAAATAACTCCTATTCGGAGGAACAAAAAATAGCTCTAATTGATTCGTTGGCCAATCGACCTTTAATTAAAAGTGATCAGGAAAAAGTTTTATCGATCAATCAATTTGGCGACTCATTGTGCAAAGTCATCGTAAAAAAGAAAAGCTCTTTTGATCTCGATGTGTTCATTGCGAACTTCAATTTTCGGCTAGGTGAATTATTCTACTATAGGACGAACTACAAATTAGCGTCACAAAAGATCGATATTGCTTTAAAGCATTATAAAAATGTAGATGGTTCAGAGGAAAGGATAGCACAGTGTTATAATATTAAGGCAGTTATTAGCTGTGAGCAAGGTGACTACGACGAAGGAATTCGACTCTTTTACAAGAGTGAAAAAGTTCATAGTGCAATTAACAATATTAGCGGTGCTGCAAATGCAAGAATGAATATAGCGCTAACCTATAAGACTCTTGGAGAAAGGGATAAAGCTATTTCGGAGTTTCACAAGGTGATTAAAATGCTGGATGACAAAAATGACAAAAGGCAATTGAGGATCCTTGGAGGTGTGTATAATAATCTGGGCGGGTTGTATACTGATATGGGCAAATACGACCTTGGTCTTTCAAGTTTGTCAAAAGCATTGCGCTACAGAGAAAACTTAGGGGATAGTTTAGGATTGGCAAGTGTCTATGTCAATTTAGGTTCGCTATATGAGGCCAAAGGTGATCTTGATAAACAGCTCAAATATTTTCAGAAAGGATACATCACGTATACAAAATTTCAAATGAAATCAGGAATTGCTTTCGCTGGAATACAGATCGCAAGGACTAAATATTCGATAAATCCGAATGACCCTGATATTAAAAGATTGGCCGAAGAAGCAATTGCGATCGCAACGGAAAACAAAATTGCAGAGACTATTCAGGAAGCGTCCAATTTTCTACAACAGTATTACCGAGATAAGGGTGATTTTGAAAAAGCGTACAAATATTTGTGGCTTAGCAAAAGTTATAAGGATAGTATTCTAAGTGATCAAAATAGGAATGAGTTATTCAGACAACAAAATAAGTACGAGTACGAAAAGAAAAAGGCGATTGATGATCTGAACCATGCGAATAATATTGAAAGGGAACATAAAAAGCAACAGACACTCTACATAATCGTAGCATTCTCGTTAATAATAATTGCTCTCTTTTGGATTAGTTTCTTTCGAAAGCAAAAGGATAACAAAAAGCTGAAAGAATTAAATGAGAAATTGAATGCCTCGGAACAGTCATTGAAGGTCCTGAATGCATCAAAGGATAAATTCTTCGCCATTATTTCTCATGACTTAAGAAATCCTTTGGCGGCTTTTAAAAATACAGCTAAAATGATGATCCAAGCAGATGATAAAGTTTCGGATCTTCAAATCAAAGAATATATTGAAGATATTAAAGGTTCTGCAGATCAGATGAGCGATCTGACAGAAAAACTACTTTCATGGGCGAGATCACAGGCTGGTTTAAATGAACCAAATAAAATTGAGGTCGACCTGGGAGTTGTTGGATTAAAGGCAATGCTTTTTGCTCAACATCAAGCGAAGGAAAATAATATTCATGTGAATTGCACGATCAAGGAGAATTCATTAGTGCATGTTGATCTGGATATGATTTCGACCGTGTTCCGCAACCTTCTAAGTAATGCTATAAAATTCACGAATGAGAATGGCTCAGTTGAGATCAGTGCTAATGAATTTGATACCTATTATGAAGTAGTTGTTCACGACAGTGGAATAGGTATTGCAAAAGAAGACATCGACAAATTATTTAAAATTGAGTCCGATCATAAGAGTATTGGTAATTCTTCTAAAAAGGGATCTGGTCTTGGGCTTATCCTTTGCAAAGAATTCATTGAAAGAAATGGAGGTCAAATATGGGTAGAGAGCCAGCTTGGAAGCGGAACCTCGTTTTACTTCACTTTACCCAAAATATAAAGCATTATTACAACTCAATAAGTTTGTTCTTTATAGCATACTTGACGATATCAATGGTGTTTTGAAGCTCCAACTTTTCCATGATATTGGTTTTATGAGATTCAACAGTTCGTGTACTAATATTCATAACATTCGCTATCTCTTTGTAACTCAAACCACTCGAGAAATGCTTGATCACCTCAATTTCTCTATCTGTTAAATTGAGTAACTTTCCTTTGTCGTATTTGTTCCCGTATTTGGCGTTGTAAATGAATTGCTTGGAAAGATTCTTCGTGATTAAATCACTAAGATAGACTTCATTATCCATAACAATTTCGACTGCGGAAAATAGCTCTTCTTGATCTATATCTTTATGTATGTATCCAGAAACACCGGCACTTAATGTGCCCGTTATAAGCTCTTCTTCCAGGTTTGCGGAACAAATGATCACTTTAATTCCCTTGGAAAGAACTGATTTAATGAGATCTGTTGTTATTGGCTTAGGAATGTAGAAATCCAGAAATAAAAGCTCGATTCCGCCTTCTTCAGATATCCTGTAAACATCTTCTTCACAATTTCCTTCAGCAATCACTTCAAAGTTCGGGTTTAAGGATAATATTCCTACCAAACCTTTTCTAACCAATTGATGGTCATCAACAACACCTATTTTGATTTTTTTATCCATTTGAATATCTCGTGATAGTTAAAAGTACAAATCTATTGACTTGCCTTGTCTTTTTAAGTAGGGAAATCCCCCATTAAAAGAGTGTAGGAAATCCCTATATAAAAAAAGGGCCAAGCAGAAGACCTTTGTTTAAACATTCTAAGGATAAAATTATTTAGTATGGAATTAGCAACTCAGTCAAGGTCTTTTTTATTGCGATCGTTCGTTACAGTCTCAATATTCTTTCTCGTTCAGCCATTGAGAGCTCAAATCGTCGAGATGTTTAATTACACGGGAGGTCAACAACAATGGGTGGTGCCAAATTGTGTCAATACAATTTCTGTTGTAGTGGCCGGTGCTGAAGGTGGAGGAAATCTTGGAGGAGATGGTGCAGTAATCACATCTATTATTCCTGTTGTTCCCGGACAAGTTATTGATATTAACGTAGGAGGTCAGGGTGGACCAGGAACCCCTGGGTATGGTGGTGGTGGAACAGGTCATTTGTCTATGGATGGAAACCCCGCATATGCTTCTTTTGGTGGGGGTGGTGCGACGACACTTTCAATTGGCGGACAACCTTTTATTATCGCTGCGGGTGGTGGCGGAACTGGTGGAGGATCAGATCCTGTGGCAGGTGGAAACGGAGGTTGTGCAACTGGTTCATTAGGAATAAGTACCTGGGGGCTTGGAGGTGGAGGTGCCACTCAAGTTGCGGGTGGTGCAGGTGGTGTTCCCTGGAACGCTACACCTCCGGGAGGGCAAGCCGGAATGTTGGGACAGGGAGGATTTGGAGGTCCTTGGAATACTGCCTCCGGCGGTGGCGGTGGCGGCGGTTTCTATGGCGGCGGTGGCGGCGGTAATGATGGGTGTTGCACTGGAGCTAATGGCGGCGGAGGTGGCGGAGGTGGTTCTAGCCTTGTTCCAATGGGGAGTGCTTGTAATTCAGGAACAAACACCGGGAATGGTTTTGTGTCTATAACGTATGTAAATGCAGCAGCTCCAACAGCAAGTAACTCAGGAGAATATTGCACGGGCGAAACCATTGAATTATTCCTTGACATTACTGCAGGTAATGGTGAATTCCTTTGGAATGGACCGAATGGATTCAGCTCAACGGATCAGAATCCAACCATTCAAAATTGCACGGCCGCCATGGAAGGAATATATACAGTTATGATAACTGGAGATAATGGATGTGCAGATACACTTTATGCTTCTACCGAAGTGATCATCAATGAATCTCCTCAGATGGATCCAATTGCTGATCGAGCATTGTGCAATGGAGCTATTGTGAATATTGGTAATTTCTCAGCATCAAGCCAAACGACAACATATTCCTGGACCAATTCTTTGAATGGGATCGGCCTGGGTGTGGCAGGTAATGGGAATATTCAACCTTTCATAGGTACTGCAGGAATAAATGATCAAACAGGAACTATTATCGTTACCCCAACAGACAATGGATGTGTCGGAATAGCTGATACATTTTTAATCACAATTTACAAAGATCCAAATCTTTCGGTTTCTAATGACACGATCATTTGTCAGAATGGAACTGCGAATCTGGTAGCACAAGTGATGAATTCTACTAATGAAACCTTTGTCTATCAATGGAATCATACGACAGACACCCTTGGGATCCAAGTTGTAAATCCGGCAGTGTCAAGCACATATAGTGTATATGCTGAAAATCAAAATGGTTGTTTTTCAGATACTTTGACAATTGAAGTTATCCTTCGCGATCCATTAAGTGGAAATTTAAACGGGGTAGATACAATTTGTCCTTACGCTGATGTGAACTTAACTGCAAATGTTTTAGGAGGGTTAGGTAACCCATACTCCTTTACGTGGTCAAATGGAGAAATATATGTAGGGAATGCGGTAAGCATGATCAATGTATCTCCTGACGGATCTCAAAACTATACAGTGACGATCTCTGATGGATGTGAATCTACTCCTTTGGTGTTAACGAAAAACATATACGTCTCTCCTTTACCAACACCAAGCTTTACAGTTCTAAACCCGGAGCAGTGCGAGCCAGCGATCTTCAGTATCGTAAATACGACTGATCCTGCATTAAGCAGTAATGTGACGTGGATTGTGAATGGAATAGATCAATACATTGATCAGGATACGATCACTACAAATCAATTTTGGGGAGGACAATATGATGTTCAAATGATCATAACTTCTTTTGAGGGCTGTGTTGATTCGCTTCATCTTGAGGACGTATTGAATGTGAGATTTAAACCTGAGGCAGACTTCAAATATTCTCCTTCACCTGTCACAATGTTCAATACAGAAGTATTCTTCCAGAATTATTCGACGAATGCTGATCTCTATCAATGGAATTTTGAAAATGGAAATCCTGGTTATTCAGAACAAACAGATGTGACTGTTCAATTTCCAGAAGGTGTACAAGGTCAGTATGATGTAATGTTGATCGCTATTTCTGAGCTGGGATGTAGTGACACAGCAATTCATACGGTGATCGTGCTTCCGGAAGTTTTGATCTATGTTCCAAATGCCTTCACTCCTGATGCTGATGAATTTAATCAGACTTGGAATGTGTATGCTGAAGGAGTTGATCTTCATGATTTTGAGTTGAACGTGTACAACCGATGGGGCGAACTGATCTGGCAATCAAAGGATATAAGAACTGGATGGGATGGTACGTATAATGGCTCCATCGTTCAAAGTGGAATGTACGTGTGGAAAATGCAATATTCAACCCTGTATAATGCAGAGAAACAGGTGAAGACAGGACATGTCACCTTGATCAAATAGGGAATTTCCCCATGAAAAAACTGATGGATTTCCCTATAGGTCAAGACTTCGTCTGAGAATACTTTTGAAGTATCATTTTAAACTAAAAAACATGAACAAAAAAATGAAAAACAGCGCTTTAGTGGTTGTATTGTGTTTAGGAACATATACAATTTCTATTGCCCAGATCGTTTACACAGATGTTAATCCAAATCAAGTTGTTTCAAATGGAAATTTTGCGATTGACATGGATAATGACGGAACAGTTGATTTTACGATCAAACAAACGAATGGTATTGGTGTTGAAATTGATCTTCCTGCAGGAAATGGGGTAGTTATCCCACCCAATCCACCGGGATTTGCTGATGTTCTTTCGTGTCAAACCAGTGTTGGAAGTTCCAGTAATTTTTATGTTGCAGGTGGATCGGTCCCGATGTATGCATATGGAGTAGGTTACTGGTCAAACGCAACGGATAAGTCGCTTGGAGTAAAATTCACTTCTGGGGCTTCAACCTACTATGGTTGGATCCGTTTGGATGTAAATGCCAGCGGAAGTACAGCAGTAATTAAAGATTATGCCTACAATTCGCAATCGGGTCAATCAATCAATACATGTTACATGGGATCTCAGGCAGGCATACAAGATGAAACAATTAGAGAGGAAAAATTCAAAGTATATCCTACCGTCTTTGATACGTATATCACTATTGAATCTTCTGCTTCCGCAAAATGTTCGATCTACAATTACATGGGAACTTTAGTGAAAGAGGCGCCCGTTTTTTATCCTAAAACATCGTTAGGGTTAATGGATTTAAACGCAGGGATGTACTTTGTGACGCTAGTTGATCAATCTGGAAATGAATCTGTTTTCAGAATAATCAAAGAATAAAATTATTTCAGAGACCACCCTTGTTAAACCTTCATCAAATTTCAATATGCTTAAAGTTTCCCACATAGTTTTAGCAGTTTTTATGGGTCTCTTGAGGTTCTCCTTGGGTCAGCAAATTGAGATCAAAATAAAAGACCAAAAAGATACGACGGCATTTATGGTCAATTATTTTGGGAAGGGAACTTATTATGCAGATACTGCAATGTTCAAAAAGGGTAAGATCCGTTTCGATATGACTGACCATAATCCTGGAATGTTTGGTCTATATATTCCAGGTCGACCGGTTTTAGATTTTTTATACAATGGTCAATCGTTCTCTATCGAAACGGATCTCTCTGAGGTTTTGAATGAAACAAAATTTAAAAACTCCAAGGATAATCAGGTCTATTATCATTATCTAAGCGAATTACAACGACTTAAATCAATGGCAGACTCTTCCAATCAAGAAGATGCACAGAAATTCCACGATTGCTTTAAAGGGTATTGTGACTCTTTAATAAAGGCAAATCAAGATCTTTTTGTGAGTAAAGTCCTTACCATGTATACTGACGTAAAGATACCAGATTCACTGGAGCAAATTCCTGTAGAAGAAATGCCGGCAATGGATCGTTTTTCCTATTACAGAGATCACTATTGGGATCGTGTAGATTTCAATGATGATCGGCTTGTTCGCACGAAAGGGTTTCATCCTTTGCTGGAATATTATTTTTCGAATTCCATGATGATCCAGCATTGGGATACCGTATGTAATTATGCGATAAAACTATGTGACCAATTGCCGAAGGGTTCCGAAACCTTTCAGTATTGTGTTTCATGGATCACCTCTCATTACGAAAAAAGTGAGATCATGGGGATGGACAAAGTCTTTGTTACAATGGCAGAGCATTACTATTGTAATAGTACTGATCAAGAGGAGACATTTGCTTTTTGGATGACTCAAAGTGAGAAGGATAAGAACAGACTTTCTGAGCTATGCGAAAAAGTTGCTGTCCAGAGAAATCTTGTTCTGGGGGTTAGGCCTCCTAATATCATATTACCGGATTCAACAGATCAACAATGGATCGATTTTTATAGTCTCACGAATGACTATACAGTGCTTTACTTCTGGGATCCAGAGTGCGGTCATTGTAAAAAAATGACACCAGCACTTCAACATTTATACTCAAGTAAGCTCAAAAGTAATGGGGTGGAGATTTTTGCGGTTGGTAAGGCCGTGGGTGAAGATTTTTTGAAATGGAAAGAATTTATCAGGTCAAACCATTTAGAGTTTATTAATGTAGCCGTTACTGACCAATTATATAAACAAGCACTTGAAAATGCAAGGTCAATAGTACCAAGGTATACTACGTTGGAATCACTCAACTATCACCAAACCTATGATATCTATTCCACCCCAAAGATCTGGGTGCTGGACAAAGAAAAGAAGATCATCGCGAAAGGACTATCAATTGAGCAATTGGATTCTTTTTTCGATCAAGTTTTTACAAATCAATAAATCTGAAATGCCATGAAGAATTTAATTTTTATGATCGCTATGTTGCCTGTTTTTGGTATCGCACAGAAGTATTCTTCCAACCAAAAACTTTCCGTGTACTTAACACCAGAAATCAATGGGTTGATGATTTCTTCATCGGATCTTACCCAAGGATATGATCTTTCTTCCAAATCGAAAAGTGGTTTTTCACTTGGGATTGACATGGAAAGAAAACTGGCTGACAAGCTCAGTTTAAGAACAGGATTAGGGTATGGGTATAAAAGATGTTTTCATGAAATTGGGAATTGGGAGACTTTATACGACCCGAAAGTAGGAGTACTTGATGCGATTCAGCAAACCGACTTTGAATTACATGAAGTCCAGGTTCCAATTTCCGTGAAATATGATCTCTTTGATCGTTGGTATGTTTCTGCCGGGATTGAGACAAATTACATTTTCTATAATTCCTCAAATGAGATTACGATTGCAAGCGATGGACATAGAGAGAACTTTAAATCTCACCTTGATGTAAGAGTTAATATTGCCCCAATGATTAGTTTAGGATACTATATCCCAAAAATTAAGCTTTCAGTTGAACCTCAATTCAACTATTATCTTTTTCGAAATCTGACTTTTCAATCGAATTTTTATCGTTTTGGAATGAAAATGAGCTATCATTTTTAATGATAACACCCCAATTGAGCATTCTCTTTTATAAACTTTTATTCACTTTTCATATGAATGTTATATCCCAAATATTAATTGGTGCTGCACTGTGTTGTTCGACGGCACTCTTTGCCCAGGATCCGGTTAAAATCCTTTTTTTAGGAAATAGTTTCACAAATGCGAACAATCTCCCATTACTTGTTGAGGGCTTGGCGAATGACGCCGGTATTGCTAATGAGATTACCATGTATGCTCCGGGAGGAATGTACGTTAACACGACTTCAAGTATCGTAGGGCATGATAGCAGTGCAGTAACTGAATCGTATATTCTTTCTCAGAATTGGGATTATATTGTTGTTCAGGACAACCTGGGGGGCTATGTGTGGGCACCTGGAGTTATCAATTCATCGATCATAAATGCAAATATCACTTTATTCAATAAAATCAAGGACAACAACAGTTGTACACGAGTAGTCTACTTTGCAGGATGGGGATTTGAAGGAGGGTTACCCTCTCAGTATTGGAATAGCGGAGGCCTCAACCTTACCAGCGATAACACACCTGCGTTGAATATCCGCATTTATGAACAGTTTATTTTGATGAATGACAATCATTTTAATGAGATCGTTTCGCCCATCGGTTTAGCTTTTAATACGAGTCTTTCTGAGCAACCTTCAATTGATCTATATAGTCCTGACGGAATGCATCCAAGTCTGGAAGGAAGTTATTTGGGAGCATCAACACTTTTCTCTACCATTTTTAAGGTTGATCCAACAGGTCTCAATTACACAGCTGGTTTAGATCCTGTCACGGCAAATTATCTTAGACAGACGGGGTATGAAACCGTGATTACCGATTCTTTGTTTGTGGAAACAAATCTGGATCAGTATACTCCAGACATCACGTTTACACCTAACGAGATCTTAACTAATGGTAATTATGCTTCTTTTCAATGGGTTCTCAACAATGTAAATGTACCATCAGCGAATACAAATCCATTTGTGATCGACACAGACGGACTTTACGGATTGATCGTAACTGATGAAAACGGTTGTACATTAAAATCCTTTGAGTTGTTCTGCGAGCAAGTTCAAACGAATAGTACTCTTGCGATTTCACTGGAATCGGCGATTCTTTATCCCAATCCTGCAGATCAATGGTTAACGATCAGTGTTGCTTCTGATACTCCTTTAGATGCATTTTTAATGGATAATTCAGGACGAATCATACAAGCGATCGAATCAAGAGAATTCTCTCGGGTGGATGTCTCAGCCTTGCCTGATGGAGTATATTTTGTAAAGTTGATCAATCCTTCGGAACAATCTTCTAAAATGTTTACGGTTAAGCATTAGAGGAAATAATCTTCCATTTTCTTCAACGCATTTATATCCTTATAAAAGTTAGATTTTTCGACCTTGTGGGTCACGAATAAAAATGGCTTCCCTTTTTGGGAGGCCATTTTTGTTTATACTCTTGAATATGCAGTCTAATCTGGTTAGAAACGGAGGCGTTGCCGTAGTTCGCCGACCGAAGTGGAGGCAATCCTGGAGGGGTCATATTTTTGAAATGATGGGTTCAATGCTCGTTATGAACAATTGCGAAAAGGATCTGTAATCCTTACGGGCTTTTTCTTTCTTTCACTCGTTCGCAATAGATTATAATTCAAGAAGTTTTCCCATTTCGAATTCATGTTTATCTTTGATCAGCTACAGTAAATCACCCCCCAACCCATGAAAGCAAACGGTACCACAGTTGAAGAAATATTAGCGAATCTGCCTGAAGACAGAGTAGAGCCGTTCAATAAACTACATAAGGTCATTGTAGATAATTTGCCGAAAGG
>SBFR01000251.1 GCA_006227105.1 Bacteroidota bacterium | reverse complement strand
GATCAATTCATAGAAAGTTTCAAAACTACCTGATGCACCGATCAAAAGATCCGAATTTTTCCCATCAAAAAATCCATCGGCTCTTTCTTCAAGCCAGTTTTCGATTATTTCAATATCACTTTCAGAAACCGGATCACTACATTCAAATTGCTGATAGATCCTCGAAACCCCAATATTCAGCGAAACGATATCAGTCATTCCATTTGAATCGGCAAAAATAAATTCTGTGCTTCCACCACCAATATCCATGATGACCCCAGGAGTACTGAAATTGTATGACCATTTCACCCCCTTATAGATCAGCTCTGCCTCTCGCAAACCGGACACGATTTCAATTTGAATTCCCAGTTCCAATGCTGCTGATAAGAATTCGGACGCATTCGCTGCACTTCTGAGGGCAGAGGTACCAATTGCCGTCACTTCTTTTACTCCCAGACTTTTACATTTATCCATAAAACGGCTGAGGGCTGTCAAACCTCGGTTAAAAGCTTCCGGAGCGAGTATCCCGTCATTGATTCCACCCATGCCTAAAGCAACGCCTTCTTTTTCGGTATGAACCAGATCAAAAGAATTATCGCCCAGATCAACGATCAGGAGATTGAAGGTGTTTGTCCCCAGGTCTATGACAGCTTTACGTATCAACTTTTTCCTAACCACTTAATGAGCAGAGAAAATTTCACTCGATGCCCAAATTGCAAAATCCCATTCTTATACAACCTTCCGGCGATCATCATGGTAAGTAATGATGAAACCAGCAATATGATCAAGGACAACCAGATCTGATAGGCTTCGCCCGGACCATACCCGTAAGCCAGTTTAACCATAACTACGATCGGAGAAGTAAATGGAATATATTGCAAGTAATCCACTATTAAAGCATCCGGATTTTCCAAAGAATAGTATCCTGCATAGATCGAAGCTAATAGAATAAAGACCAAAGGAAGAACGAACTGTTGTCCGTCACTCTCCGATCCTGAAGTTGAGCCTATTGCTGCAAAGAACGACGCATAGAAGAAATATCCACCAATGAAAAACATTAGGAAATAAAAGATCATGGTCGAAAATCTCACTCTTTCAAAAATAAGCTCAACAAATTCATTGTATTCTCTCGCCTGGAACATTTGGTCCAGAGAATATCTTGACCCTTCATCAGATAATTGCTGAATATCCATATTCGCAACTTCAAGAGGATTCGTAAAAATATAGGACCTCATCAGGTATAATCCCAATCCAATGATCAGTCCCCAGATCAGAAACTGTAGAAAAGCAGCAATTCCTATTCCTGCGATCTTTCCTGCCATTAGTTGTCGCGGATTTACGGAAGCCAACAACACTTCAACGATCCTGTTGCTCTTCTCCCTCGAAATACTTCGAAGAATGGTCATTCCAAACAAGAAAATAAAAGAGAAGATCACTGCGCCAAAAAAGAAACCAACCCATCCCCTTTTATCTGAGGACTCATCATTTGGGTCATAGACATTTCTAAAAGCCACATTCATGGGCTGTTTGATCTTCCTGAACTCTTGCACTGATAAGTCGGTGAATTCATCGACCATTCTTTCTTCCAGTCTCCGTTCTACATGGAATTGAACCCTTGTTTGCATTCGCACACTCGGTTTATCTCTAAAAAAGACGAAAACAGTTTTATTCTGAAGTACTTTTTCATTGATCTCCAACATCGCATCAAATTCCTGAAAACGCTTACCGTCCCTGAAATCTTCAATTTCTAAATAAGAGTCACCAAATGAGTAATTGACTGATTTATCTTCATTTGCAAGGATCTTATTCTCCATGATCCCAGCAGGATCAGTGATCAACACATTCCAATGTTGTTTTCCTTGATCACCAAGAACAAAAAGCATATAGATCATTAACAAAATGATCATTGGCCCCATTACCGATAATAACAGAAAAGATCTCGACCCGATCCTTTCCTTCAATTCGCGTACAGCGATCAACCAGCTCTTAGTCATTCTTCACCTCCTCCTTTACTTTAACAAGGTCAATAAATACATCCTGCATCGTTGGAAGCACTTCCCATGCTGCTTCGATCTTCACTTGTCCGATCAATACTTTTAAGAGATCTTCAAACTGATTCTCTCCACGCATTTTAACACGAACAATGAAACGATCATCACCCAGAATCTCCTTATCTTCAATCTCAAACCCGACCCAAAGCGCATTTACAAAGGCAATCATGTTCCCTCTGAACTTAACAGCATAGAGCCCAGTCTTCCTTTCTTCCTGTAATTCCGAAATCCTTCCTTCTGCTACCTTTTTAGAAGCATGGATCAAGGCAGCTCGATCACAGATCTCCTCCACACTCCTCATATTATGTGTCGAAAGAATGATGGTCTTCCCTTTCGCTCTCATTTCAATGAGCTCTTGCTTGATCAGCTCAACATTAATCGGATCAAATCCACTGAATGGCTCATCCAGGATCAACAGATCGGGTTCGTGTAAAACAGTGCAAATGAACTGAATCTTTTGTGCCATCCCTTTAGAAAGCTCTTCGATCCTTTTTTTTCGCCAATCTGTGATCTGAAATTTTTCCAGCCAGTAATTCAGTTTCATCTGAACATCCTTTTTGGATAACCCCCTTAACCTTCCGAGAAATACAGCGTGGTCTTCAACGGTCATCGATTTATACAGACCTCTTTCCTCTGGTAAATACCCAATGACCCCTAGGTGTTTTTCGGTCATGAGGTCACCATTGAATCGAATGTGTCCTTTGTCGGGTTCTATAATTCTGTTAATGATCCTAATCAAGGTTGTTTTACCGGCACCATTTGGTCCCAGCAGTCCATATATCTCACCTTTATTCACACGTAATGACACGTCATCCAGTGCAATATTCCGATAAAACGATTTCGATATATTATTAATTTCCAGCATAAATATCTGTTAGATTAAAGCTAATCAATTCTCCTCAAGATCATCCTTGGAATGAACATACTCCTCCTCTGGAATATCAGGTTCAGAAAACAATTTTTCCTTCCATCCTTTCCAGTTATAAAGTTTACTAAACAATAATAGCAAAGCGGGCTGCAGTACGATCAATGTCATCAAGCTATCCCATCCGAATTGTGGACCTGAATGATCCATAAAAAGGGCATCTGTCTGAAACGCCTGCCAGTCATTCGTAACAATTAAAGCAGCGAAAATATTGTTTGCAGCATGATATCCAATGCTCAACTCCATTCCTTCATCCATCTGCGCCATGACCCCAAGAAAAACACCGGTCATAACATAATAGATCAATAGAATGTTTCCAATTTTCTGAACTTCAGGATTTGCCCCGTGCAACACCCCAAATAAAATTCCTGTAAGAAGAATGGAGATCCATGCTTTCTTGAATGTCGGACCCAAAAGCTGCATCAGAAAACCTCTGAACAGAACCTCTTCACAAGTGGTCTGCAAGGGAATCAGAAAAAATGAAATGAGTAACAAGGAGAAAAATGTCTCACTTTTAAAATTCCACTCCAGTGGACTTCCCGTGTAGTACGATACCATCAAAAAGAAGCCCATGATACCGAACCAGATCATAAAAGAAAGTAGTACCCTTTTCAGATCAAAAGATGACCTCGTTGTAAAAAGCCCCAAGACAGGTCTTTTGAAGATAAACTTGACAGACAACATAATCACGGCAAGTCCAAAAATAAAAGGGATGATGAGGTAGGTCAGAAAAGTATTGTAACCCAGTGTTTCAGCCATATTACCAACTGTCGGCTCGAATCCACTGGTCAATAATCCAGAAGATACAAGTGCAAAGATCAGTGGTAATTGACCGATCACTGAATAGGCAACCACAACGGCAGCCAAGGTAAGTATTGCTAAAGGCCAATTCGGTTTGCTTCCGTTCAAATGAAAAAACTTCATATCAATAAAAAATCCCGTTATAAAGATAACGGGATTATCGAAGTTCGATACTTCAATTCCTATTGGAACATATCTTTCATTCGTTTGAAGAAATTCCGGTCATTACTATCCGGATTAGGCTTAAAGTTTTCACTTGACCTTAATTTCTCCAGTATTTCTTTTTCCTCTTTGCTCAGTTTTTTCGGTGTCCAGACATTGATGTGTACGAAAAGATCACCCTGACCATAACCTTGTAAATGAGGTAATCCTTTTCCTTTCAATCTGAGTACTTTTCCACTTTGTGTTCCCGGATCGATTTTGATCTTCGCTTTTAAATTGATGGTTGGTACCTCGATAGACTCTCCCAGTGCTGCGTCCACAAAATTCACGTAGGCATCATAATGAAGATTGTCTCCATCTCTTTTCAGATCAGGATGTTCAACTTCTTCGATCACCACGATCAAATCTCCAGGTATTCCACCGAACGGACCTGCATTCCCTTTTCCGGTAACACTGAGCTGCATTCCTTCTTCTACACCAGCAGGTATCTCGATCTCGATCACTTCTTCCTGTCTCTTCAAACCTTGTGCATCCGCGTCTGCAGGCTTTGTATCGATCGATTTTCCAGCACCCTGACAAACATGACACGTCGATTGCGTTTGCATCGCACCAATAAATGTTTGCGCTACACGCGTGATACGTCCTGTACCATTACATGTCGCACATGATTTGAAGGTTACTCCTTCAGCATTTACCAGTTTATTTACCTTGATCTTTTTCTTAACACCTTCAGCGATCTCTTCAAGGGTTAGCTTCATTTTCACTCTGAGATTCGTTCCTCTCGTTACACGAGTACCTCCTCCTCTGCTACCGCCGAAACTTCCACCAAATGCACCACCGAAAATATCACCAAACTGAGAGAATATGTCGTCCATATTCATTCCTCCTCCTGAGAATCCTCCCTGACCCATTCCGGCATGACCGAAACGATCGTATTGTGCCCTCTTTTGAGAATCACTCAGAATTTCATAAGCCTCCGCAGCTTCCTTGAATTTTTCTTCTGCCGATGCATCTCCAGGATTTTTATCCGGGTGATACTTTATTGCCAGTTTACGATACGCTTTCTTGATCTCAGCTTCATCCGCATTTTTCGAAACTCCCAGAACTTCGTAATAATCTCTTTTCTCACTCATTGTGAATGTTGTTTCTTATTGTCCTACCACCACTTTAGCATATCTGATGACTTTTTCGTTCAGATAATACCCTTTCTCCACCTCATCTAGGTTTTTTCCTTTCTCACTTTCCGAAGGAGCCGGAACATTTGCTATTGCCTCATGCAACTCACTGTCAAAAACTTCTCCTTTTGAATTCATCGGTTTAAGACCTTTGCTTTCTAGAATATTCCTGAACTTATTAAAGATCAGATGGAATCCCTCTTTTACACTTACGATATCCTCAGCGTTCTCGTTGTTTTTAATCGCTCGTTCAAAATCGTCCATAACTGGCAAAAGGTCCTTTAAGATCCCTTCACCCGCACTGCTGATCAACTCTACCTTTTCTTTGTTCGTTCTTCTGCGATAATTGTCGAACTCTGCATATAAACGCATGTACTTATCCTGAAACTCAGCCAGCTGTTCTTCAAGTGACATTTCTTTCGATCCGCCATTCTCGTTAGACACCTCCTCCTGAACGTTTTCAGTACCTTCTTCTTTTTCCATTTCTTCTTTATTCGTCTCCTCTGCCATAGTTCTCTATTTTGCTAGCGCCAAACGACAAAGATACTGCCACGCTTTAAATTCGGACATGGTGTCATAAAAAACATTCTGATTTGTGAAAAACTGTCAGAACTTGCGTCAAAAATGTGTATTGATTTGTTGACAAAAATCGTTAAGTCGACCAACCACTTCAGGTCGGTTGATTAACTTTGTTTACTTATCGGAGAAATTTGAAAGAGATCAAACCATATCAGGTTCTGGCCTTTGTTGCTGGAGTGTTGCTAGTAATGAGTCCCATTGTGTATTTTGCGCCGGAAAAAGGATACGATCTGGGGTTCATGAAATTAAATTTTCTAACCGCTGAAGAATTCCTTCACCCAGTAAAGCCTGAAAAGAAAGACATTTCAAAAATCGTCGCGAACATTGACACTACATCACTGGATCTGAATGATGATCCAATGCTAAGACATCAAAATGGTTCTGAAGGTAACATGGGAGCTCCATCTGGTGGAACCATGAATACTGAGAGTAACACGGAGATCATCCTGAATGATGCGGCGAGGGCCCAACTTCATCAGCTTTTTTCAAAGCTGGATAAAGCCGCACCGGATAAAAAGAAATTGCACATTTTGCACTACGGTGATTCTCAGATTGAGGGTGATCGTATGACCGCATATATCAGACAGCGAATTCAGAATCAATTTGGAGGAAATGGTCCAGGATTGATCCCTGCCATGAATGTTTACCATACAAATACATTCAAACAGACTTATTCAGAAAATTTCAGACGATTTACCTGTTTTGGTGGTGACAAACTGAAAAACAAAAAATATGGGGTCATGGGAAGCGCCGCAAGATTTACTGCTGATTCAGACAGTCTTCTTAAAAACCCTGGCCCGACAGTAGAAGCTTGGATCGAATTTGAACCGAACAAATCGGCATATTCAAGATCCAAAGAATACAACAATGTGACCATGTACTATAACAGCTGTGTTAAACCATGCATGCTAAAAGTATATCAAAACGGCTCATTGATCCATGAAGATAGTTTATCGACGGACGGTAAATCTCACGAAGTTCATTTGTCATTTCCCAATACACCAGGAAAATTAAAATATGTATTCTCTTCTACTTATAGCCCAAACATTTCTGGGTTTTCACTTGAAGGAGATTACGGCGTTCAGGTGAGTAATATTGGAATGAGAGGATCCAGTGGAACGATCTTCGGATCAATGGATCAAACCCTTTTAAGTAAAATGTATGGTGACTTGAATACTGAAATGGTCATCATGCAATTTGGTGGTAACTCCGTACCGGCATTAAAAGACAGTGCGGGCGTAAGAAATTATGCAAGGTATTTCAAAGGTCAACTCAATACACTTCGAAAACTTCGGCCTTCTACTGCCATTGTAGTAATTGGGCCAAGTGATATGTCGATTCCTGATAATGGAAACTTCATCACTTACCCACTTCTACCATATCTGGTGGAACAAATGAAAAAATCAACCTTGGAGGCAGGATATGCTTATTGGGATCTCTATTCAGCTATGGGGGGACAAAATTCAATGCCTTCTTGGGTTGAAGCAGGCTTGGCTGCGAAAGATTATATTCATTTCAGTCCAAAAGGTGCCAGCATTGCATCGCAAATGTTCTTTGATGCCTTTGCCGCTGAGTATACAAAATGGAAGCAGGGAAAATAGTGCGATTGTACAGAAACATATTGATCCTATTGACTATTCCTCTCTTTAGCTTCTGCCAGGATAGAGATAAAAGTCATTTCACTGACTCACTCAATTTGTATTGTTTTCCGGATTACGCCAGGATCGATTCATCACTCAAAGAAGAATATCCTTTTATCGTATTTGAAAAGAATAATTTCCAGTTTTTCTCACACAATAGCCCTACCTGGGAATATTTATTCAGCAGAATAGATGAACTTCAAAAAGGAGGAAATGAAAAACTACACTTTTACCACATTGGAGGATCGCATCTTCAGGCAGATATTTATACCAATGACGTTCGAACATTCTTTCAAACAGAATGGAAAAATGCTTTGGGAGAAAGGGGTATCGTTTTTCCTTTCAATCTGGCAAAAACGAACAATCCTTCGAATTATCAGTTCAAATCACCCAATTACTGGACGGCCTACAGAAGTGTAGTACATCGTCCCAGCTCATTGGATTATGGCTTGATGGGCGCTGTTCTTTTGTGCAGGGACTCAGTGATCAATATTACTTTTTCTCATCGTCATACCAACACAAAACCTCCCTATTCTATCCTCAAGATTTATCATAACAAAGGTGAATTGCCATTTGAATTGAATTTCGGAACAGATGAGATCCTGATCGATCATGTTGAACAGGATCCAAAAGTGGGCACAACAACCATTTATTTTACCGATCCTATCGATGAAATGGACCTTCAATTCTCAAGGATCACCAGTGAATCTTTAGAATTAGAGATCTATGGCTTCCAATTCATGAATGAGTATCCAGGTGTTTCGTACACAAGTATCGGAGTGAACGGAGCGGGATTATACACCTATCTTGACAACAAAAACTTTGAAGAACAGCTCAAGCAATATCCACCCGATTTCTTTGCCTTTTCTGTAGGTACGAATGACGGTAATGTGCCCTATGATAAGTTCGATCCCCAGGTCTACAAAAACAACCTGGAAAAAATGATGCTTAAAGTACTTCGTGCCAATCCTAAATGCGCGATCCTTTTGACAGTCCCGAACGACTCCTATTATCACAGAAAATACCTGAACCGAAACATTGCACGAGAACGCGAAGTGATCGAAGAGCTCGCTGAAAAATACAAAGTGCCTGTTTGGGACTTTTACGGTATCATGGGAGAATTAGGTTCCTCCAAAACATGGAACAGAAAAGGACTGATGCAAAGTGACCTTGTCCATTTTACTTCAATGGGCTATCATTTGAAAGGGGAATTAATGATCGATGCTTTCCTGAAGTATTTCGAACAAATGAAAACAATACAACGCTAATCCGGAAAATTAATGGAAAGATTATATCAAGCATTTGCATTTAATGAAGCCGAACCGCTCATCTTTACGCAACTCGATTTCTGGCTGTTCTTTCTTGCGGTGATGATCATTTTTTCCATGATCCATAAGAACTTTCTGGTAAGAAGCTTCTTCCTGACGGTGATCAGCTTATTCTTCTATTTTAAAACTTCCGGATTGTATGTTTTATTACTTGGCTTAAGCTTAATCGTCAACTATCTCCTTGGAAATGCCATTTTTAAAAGTCGATCAGAAACAGGTAAGAAGTGGATCATCGCTGCTTCCAGCATTTTCAACTTGTCGATGCTTGGGTACTTCAAGTATGCCTATTTCTTCACTGAGAGCTATAATAAAATGTTCCAAACCGACTACCAGGTATTTAATCAACTTGCGGTTTGGGGGAACGGATTCTTTGGCGAAGGAACCTTTGTTGAGCAGATCATCTTACCAGTTGGAGTTTCGTTCTTTACGTTCCAAAGCATCAGCTATGTTGTAGACATATACAGAAAAGAAGTTGAACCAGTTCGAAATTTCTTCGATTACACCTTTTTCGTCACCTTTTTTCCTCAGTTGGTCGCAGGTCCGATCGTTAGAGCCAGAGACTTCATCCCGCAAATCAGACAACCATTTCAACTCGATAAAAATGATTTCTCATGGGCGATCATTCAGATCGTAAAAGGATTGATCAAAAAGATAGTTTTAGCAGATTACATCGCTGTTCATTTCATTGACAAAGTTGCAGATGCACCTGAAGCCTACCCAGGTTTTGTGAGTATTCTCGCTATGTGGGGTTATTCATTGCAGATCTATGGTGATTTCTCCGGGTATACAGACATTGCCATCGGTGTTTCGAGACTAATGGGTTTCAAACTACTTGAGAATTTCAATTCTCCGTACAAAGCGGTCAGTGTTGCTGACTTCTGGAGAAGGTGGCATAAATCACTTGGATCATGGTTAAGAGATTATCTATACATCCCTCTTGGTGGAAACAAATCTGGAGGTATTGGGACCTATGTGGCAACGCTAATAATTCTGATCTTTCTGGTGTTCATCACCCAATGGTATGAATTGATCTTTGTATACCTGGGCTTAATGACCATTTACATCATCGGAGTACTGATCATTCCAAACTTCAAGCAATATGTTCATCGCGACCTCAACTTGCTGATCACCATGGTTGTCGGTGGCTTATGGCATGGTGCAAGTGAAAACTTCGTGATCTGGGGAGCAATGAACGGTGCCGCACTTGTGATCTACAATTACTGGAAGAAATTTTCACCCTACGAGAATAAAGGAAACCTTTTTATTGTCCATTTCTGGAAGATCTTCATCACGTTTAACTTTATTACGTTTACGAGAATCTGGTTCCGTTTGGAAGAAGATGGACAACCTTTAGTGATGCTGGATCAGATCTGGAACCATTTCAACTTCACATGGGATACATTTGTATTAGTGCTCTCAACGTACCAAAGTGTTTTCTGGGTAATGCTGGGTGGATACATTGTTCATTGGCTTCCTCAAACAGTTAAAGACAAATGGCAGGAATGGTTTACGAATACACCAATGGTCCTTCAAGCAGTCAGTGTAGCGATCATTGTTGTGCTGATGTATCAAGCAGTTTCTGATACGTTTAAACCCTTTGTATACTTCCAGTTTTAAACTAAAAAAGGGAGCTTTTCGCTCCCTTTTGAATTAGTTCTGATCCAGTTTTCTGACCATGGTTAGAATTGTCGCTAATGCCACCGTTTCTCCTGTCTCGTCGTAAACATCTACAAGGAACTTAACAATCCCTTTCGCGATATCATCCTCTGATCGTTTTTCCTGATCGATCTTTTCTTTAACTGTAAACCTTACTCCAATCGTAGCTCCAGGATACACAGGCTTCGTGAATCGAGCTTCATCAATTCCATAATTCAGCAAAACTGGTCCTTTTTTCGGATCTACAAATAATCCAGCGGCTTTTGACAGGATAAAATATCCATGGGCTACACGCTGCTCGAAAATCGTTCCTTCCAACGATGTCGCATCCATATGCGCATAGAAATTATCACCAGAAACATTGGCAAAGTTTACAATGTCAGCGTCTGTGACCGTATGCTTATGCGTGAATACTGTTTCTCCAACAACCAGTTCTTCAAAGTGCTTTCGGAATACATGAGGGTTTGCCTCCGGCATTTCCGCTCCCACCTGGAACTGCTGTGTGATCTTTGTGATCGTGGTTGGATGTCCCTGTATTGCGGTTCTCTGAAGATAATGTAACACTCCTCTTTTACCTCCCATTTCTTCTCCTCCTCCGGCGCGACCAGGTCCACCGTGAGTCAATAATGGCATTGGAGATCCATGTCCTGTACTTTCTTTCGCACAATCCTTATTAAGTACAAGGATCCTTCCGTGCATGCTTGCCGCATTTACCACATATTCAACAGCCTCTTCGTCACTAGGAGTAACGATCGAAGAAACAAGGGATCCTTTACCCATTTTCGCCAGCTCTATTGCATCTTCAATTTCCTTATAAGGCATTATCGTCGAAACAGGTCCAAAAGCCTCTATATCATGAACATCCGTTTTGTTGAACGGATCGTCGTTTCTAAATAAAATTGGAGAGAAGAACGCCCCTGTATTTTTGTCCGCACCAAATACTTCAAAGTTGTCAAGATCTCCAAAGGCTATTCTTTGAGAAGCCGCAAGCTTCTCTACATTTTCTCTAACTCGCGAAACTTGTTGACGTGTCGCAAGAGATCCCATCCGTACACCTTCCTGACTTGGATCTCCCATTTTTGTGGATGCAAGTCTCGCTGAAATTGCTTTTTCGACATCGTCGATCAAGTCTTCCGGTACCATGATCCTTCTGACCGCGGTACATTTCTGACCTGCTTTTATCGTGATCTCTTTTACTGTTTCCTTTATAAATAAGTCAAATTCTTCTGTTCCAGGTACCGCTTTCTTCCCAAGAATGGTAGCATTCAATGAATCGGCTTCAAGATTGAAAGAAACACTCTCTTGAGCTATTCTTGGATGTGCTTTCAGCATTTTTCCAGTCGATGCTGAACCTGTAAAAGTTACTGTATCCTGACTTTCAACATAATCAATAATTCCTCTTCCCAAACCACACACCAATTGTAATGAACCCTCAGGAAGAATCTTTGAGTCAATAATATCTCGTACCATTACTTCAGTAAGGTAACAAGTCGATTCTGAAGGCTTAACCACGGCAGGAACACCAGCCATAAGGTTGACCGCTATTTTTTCGAGCATCCCCCAGATCGGGAAATTAAATGCATTGATGTGAACAGCTACACCTTCTTTTGGCACCATGATATGATGACCGATAAATGATCCATTTCGCGAAAGAGCAGCAGCAGCACCATCCACGTAATACGGAAGGTCTGGAAATTGTCTTCTTAAGGATGCATTCGCAAACAAATTACCGATACCTCCTTCGATATCGATCCAGGAATCAACCTTGGTGGCACCCGTCCACGCACTAACCTGATAGTATTTGTCTTTTTTTTCCATCAGGTACAGCGCTAGAGCTTTTAGCATTCTCCCTCTCTCCTGAAAGGTCATCTTTCGAAGTACCTTACCACCTGTTTTTCTACCGTAGTCAAGAATAGCAGCATAGTCAAGTCCGGCACTTGAGACTTCTCCAATGATCTCTCCATTGATCGCATTGTACAACTGGGTCTCAGTACCATCCCCATCTATCCATTTTCCAAGTATATAATTCTGATATCGACGCATACATCTAAAATTTCGACCTCTAAGTTAAGTATAGTGGTCGAATATCATAGTCCATATGAATGGAAAGAATACACTATTAATGAGTAGTCCTGAAGCTATCTCATTGATTTTCTTTGATTTCTGTTTGTCACTTCTTAATTTTACATCATCTATTCACACAATTTGGACGTAACTGTACCAATATATTTACGTGCTGTTCTCGCAGAAAAAGACATTGGAAGTGCCATTTTCAAGATCTATGAAGGAGGTATTTACCACGTGGAGATCAAACGCGGACAGAAGGTGACCATGGATTTCGTAATGCAGGGATACCAATTCCTGGATGAATTTGGAGGGGGTGAATTCTATAATATTTATGAATTCAGTTCTTTTTCGGATGTGGAACCAGAAGTTAGAGATTGGGCGGCGTCTCCTACGAATAACAGTTACACTATAGCAGATGCAATCGTAATCAGCAGTTTCCCTCAAAAGATCTTAGCTGACTTCTATGTTCGTTTCAATAAACCGTTCAAACCTACGAAGGTGTTTACATCGGTACATTCTGCATGCGAATGGATCAGATCCATTGAAAAAGAACCTTAAACAAAAATGAATTCTTCTTGGTGATTTTCGATGTAATCAAGGGTTGAAAGTATTTCATCAAGATCAAAAGAGCTCACCAATTTGGTCCTGAACTCTTTGAAATGAGCTATTCCTTTGAAATAATTCGTGTAATGGCGTTTCATTTCAGCAATTCCCAGATTTTTTCCTTTCCACTCAATACTCATCATCAGATGTTGTCTTGCTGCCTCTACCCGATCCTTGACATTCGGTGCGGATAAATGCTCACCTGTTGCCATGAAATGTTTGATCTCATTGAAAACCCACGGATAACCAATACTTGCCCTACCGATCATGATTCCATCAACACCATATCGAGCCCTGTATTCCACTGCCTTCTCGGGTGTATCTATATCCCCATTTCCAAAAACTGGAATTCGCATACGTTGATTGTTCTTCACATCACCGATCAAGGTCCAGTCAGCATCACCTTTATACATTTGCTTACGCGTCCTTCCGTGAATCGATATTGCTTCAATTCCAACATCCTGAAGTCTTTCAGCAGTCTCAACAATGTACTTTGTTTCGTCATCCCAGCCTAATCTCGTTTTAACTGTAACAGGAAGTTTAGTGGATTTAACGATCTCTTCGGTCATTCTTACCATCTTGGGAATATCCTGGAGGATACCAGCCCCAGCTCCTTTACATGCTACCTTTTTTACAGGACAGCCGTAATTGATATCGATAATATCAGGATTTGCCTTTTCAATGATCTCAGCAGCCATTCGCATACTTTCGATCTCAGCTCCGAAAATCTGTATTCCAATGGGTCTCTCGTATTCGAAAATATCGAGTTTCTGAACGCTTTTTGCAGCATCCCGAATCAACCCTTCAGATGAAATAAATTCAGTAAACATCAGATCTGCGCCATGTTTCTTGCATAAAGCACGAAAAGGCGGATCACTCACATCCTCCATTGGAGCAAGTATCAAAGGGAATTCCCCCAATTCGATATTCCTGATCTTTACCACGGCACAAAGGTAAGGAGTTGTCGACAGAAATACTATTTTAGTAACATCGGTTTATCTGATAAAACGAATCTACAATATCCATGATCTCAACAAAAAACAATGGTCTTACCAGTTCCGAAGCAGAGGAGAGACTTAAGAGATTCGGATACAATGAATTAACCGATAAAAAAGATAACAGCATTTTCAAGTTGATCATTGGTATCTTCAAAGAACCAATGTTTATCCTCCTCCTAACGTGTGCAGGGTTGTATACTATTCTTGGCGACTATAAAGAGGGAATGATCCTTTTGTCATCGACGGTTTTGATCATTTTTATTTCTGTATATCAACATCAAAAAACCGAAAAGGCCCTTGAGATGTTGCAAAAACTTTCCTCACCAAGAGTGATCGTTAGAAGAGATGGAAAAGATCAAAGGATTCCGGGTAGAGAAGTAGTCCCAGGTGATCTTATTCTTTTACACGAGGGAGATCGAATCCCAGCGGATGCAGAATTATTCCTGGATGACCAGTTGGTCATTGACGAATCTGTTTTAACTGGTGAATCCGTAGCCGTTTCCAGAAGCGAGGGAAAGGTGTTTTCTGGAACCTTGGTAGTACGCGGAAGTTCTGAAGCAATCGTACTCAATACCGGAGAAAAAACGGAATTTGGAAAGATCGGACAGTCGCTCAAAGGGATAACTCAAGAACAGACAAGACTACAGAAAGAAATGACTAGTCTGATAAAAAGACTTTTTCTCATTGGAGGAGCAATCAGTATTCTCGTTGTTCTTACATTTTATCTGACAAGAGGAAATTTCTTGCAGTCTCTGCTTAATGGTCTTGCTTCTTCCATGGCGATCTTGCCTGAAGAATTCCCAGTTGTGCTTACCGTTTTCCTTGCCTTGGGAGCCTGGAGAATGTCGAAGAAAAATGTACTTACAAGAAAACCTTCGGCTATTGAAACACTCGGAGCCGCGACCGTTTTGTGCACCGATAAGACCGGCACTCTAACACAAAATAAAATGAGGATCGTCAGGATCACTGATGGCAAAAAGTCTTTTCTAACTGAAGATTCTGACCCCATCAACACCAAGATCTTACAATTTGGTGCACTGGCAAGCGATCCTCGTTCAATAGACCCTATGGATGTCGCTTTTCAGGCATTTCAATCTGAATCATCAATGGAATTCATAAAAGAATTTCCTTTATCCAAAGATCATCTGATGATCACCCGTGTTTTCAAAAAGGATGATCAATACCACATTTTTGTAAAAGGAGCTCCTGAAAGTGTGATTAAGTGCTGTGCCTCTGTTTCTGAAGAATTGCACGACCAGCTGAATGAAAAGATTGCTAAATATGCGGATAAGGGAATGAGGGTACTTGCTATTGGAGGTTGTATCACTTCAGAACTTCCTATGCGTATTGAAGACATTCAATTTAATTTTGAAGGCCTAGTTTCCTTTGAAGACCCTATCATGTCCGAAGTTCCTAAAGCTGTTGAAGAATGCAGAACTGCAGGAATAAAAGTAGTCATGATCACAGGAGATCATCCGGCGACAGCATTGAATATCGCAAGACAAATAGGAATTTCAGAACCTTCTGTTCTAACGGGGCAAGACCTGAACAATATGTCCGAAGAACAATTGCAGAAAGACATTACATCGGTCAACGTATTTGCGCGAGTGATTCCGGAACAAAAACTCAGGATCGTTAAAGCATTGCAATCAAATAATGAAGTCGTAGTAATGACGGGAGATGGTGTCAACGATGCCCCTGCTCTGAAAGCTGCCGATATCGGAATTGCAATGGGTATGAAAGGTACTGATGTCGCTCGAGAAGCAGCCTCACTTGTTCTTTTGGATGATAATTTCTCGAGCATAGTTTCCGCAATAAAAAGTGGTAGAAAAATCTTTGATAACCTACAAAAGGCAATGTCATATATTATCGCTGTTCATATACCGATCATTGGTTTGGTTCTGACACCTGCCTTTTTCCCGGAAATGCCATTGATCCTGCTTCCGGTTCATATTATATTCATGGAATTGATCATAGACCCAATATGTTCAATCGCTTTTGAAGCAGAAGAAGAGGAAAAAGGAATAATGCAAAGGCCACCACGAGACCCTTCACATTCCTTCTTTAGTAATCAACGTATTCTGAGAAGCGTAGGCTCAGGTCTTTTTCTTTTTGCAGTAGTAATGATCGTTCATTACGTTTCCAGGTTGGAGGGACATACAGAGGATGAAATCAGAGCGATTAGTTTTACAACTTTGATCATCGGTAATATCTTCTTGATCATTAGCTATCTCTCTCAGACCAGAAGTATTTTCCACATATTCACTGAAAGGAATCCGGTACTACTTATCATCTTAAGCGTATCCAGTCTTGTACTTTTCGTAACAATTAGTGTTCAAAGTGTGCAGCATCTTTTTAAATTCCATAATCCAGGATATTCGCATTTCCTGATCTCGATTGGTCTCTCAGCTGCAATGCTTATTATTCTGGAATTTGTAAAAATTATTCGATTGAAAAAATTACAGAAACAAAATGTGGTTTGATGTTCTAGGATTTCTGGTTTGTGCGGTCATCATTTTTTTCTCTGGAAAAAAGTTGTCTTTCTATGGGGATCAGATCGCAGAGGTCACAGGTATGGGTAAAGCCTGGGTCGGATTGATCCTAATGGCTGCAGTTACATCTCTTCCTGAAATGATGGTTGGGATCAGTTCCTCTATGGTTCTTGAATCAGCAGATCTTGCTGTTGGAGATATTATCGGTAGTTGTGCATTTAACCTTGGAATTCTCACCTTAATGGATCTATTTACGCCAAAGGATAAACCATTGTTCCAGAATGTCTCTCAAAGCCACATCCTGGCGGCTTCATTCGGAATAATTCTAATCGGAATGGCAGGATTAGGTATTTATCTAAATGAGAATTTTGTGCTTATCCCTTCCATTGGATTGTTTGCGCTTTCTTTTGCTGTCGTCTATTTAATTTCGGTGCGGACCATCTATCGATATCAGAAAGTTCATCCTCAAATCCAACCTGTATCTACAACTACAACTCATCTTTCATTGAAAAAGATCATTTTGATGTACTGCTTTTTTGCATTGATCATTATCGTTACTGCCTTTGCGCTTCCCCATTTTGCGGAAGGAATTGCTCAAAAAACAGGGTTGGGTCAAACGTTTGTCGGAACCTTGTTCTTGGCCATAAGTACTTCACTTCCAGAGATTGCTGTTTCACTGGCTGCAGTGCGCATGGGATCAACGGACATGGCCGTTGGTAACCTACTCGGAAGTAATTTATTCAATCCTTTCATTCTTTTTCTCGACGACATTTTTTATACCAAAGGATATCTCTTAAAAGATGCATCTGATTCTCATATCGTATCTATTTTCTTCGTGATACTTATGTCGTGCGTTGCCATCATTGGTGTCATGTTTCCACAAAAGGAAAAAAAGATCTTCATGGCGGCTGACACACTCGTGATCTTCATTTTCTATACGATCAACATGATCATTCTTTATCAACTATCCCGTTAGAACGATAAAATTGTTCATGAGAACCGAATAAATTCTTCATTTTTGTATTCATGGAAGAAAGGCACAATAACAGAGAATTGTACTTCAAGGAACAACACACAACCTTGAACAAATACATCCTTCCCTATATTGAGAAATTCAAACCAATTACTGAAAACACCCAAGTACTTGAAGTTGGTTGTGGCTACGGTGGAAACCTGAAGCCTTTCATGGATAAAGGTTGTTTTATTACCGGTGTAGATATTCGTGAGAAAAGTATTGAAGACGCTAAAAGGCTTTTGGATATCGATTCTCATCCAAAACTGACGCTTATTGCTTCAGACATTTACGATGTTAAAGATTTCGATCAAAAGTTCGATATCATCTTTATGAAAGATACGCTGGAACATATTCCGAATCAGGAGAAATTTGTTCCACTGCTTAAAACTTTTTTAAAGGATGATGGAATCATCTTTCAGGGATTTCCTCCTTGGTGCAACCCGTTCGGAGGTCATCAGCAAATGTGCGAAGGAAAGATCCTGAGCAAATTACCTTGGTTTCATGTCACTCCAAGACCTGTATTCAAAGCCATATTAAAATTATTTGGAGAAAAGGAATCAACCGTAAACGGATTGTTAACCGATGTTTACGATACCCGAATTTCGATCTTTAGATTTAAGAAGATCGTTCGTAAGAGTGGTTTGGAGATCTTGGATGAAAATTTATATTTCATCAACCCCAATTATGAAGTGAAGTTTAAATTGAAGCCAAGAAAATTATTACCTGTCTTTAATATTCCTTTCCTGAGAGAATTTTACACTACCACGGCGTATTATATCCTCAGAAAAAAACAATGAGGATCCGAAACAAAATAGATTCACCTAAATTGTTTATCCTCATTACCGGATTGGTAATGACACTGGTCTCAAATAACTTCAATTGGACCAAAGAAAGCTGGAAACACATCCTGGAAGCAGATGCTAAAGGATACTACGCATACCTACCAGCAACTTTTATCTATCATGATCTGAATTTTGGATTCTTTGACGAGATCGAAAAAGAAAAATATTACAACCCGAATACTTATTACGATTATAGATCAGGATCCAATAATAAGGTGATCAATAAATATTACGCGGGAACGGCCTTGGCTGAATTACCTTTTTTCTTAGTGGCACATCTTTACGCAACTGTTACGGATTCTGTGGCTGACGGTTTTTCAAAACCGTATATGGTTTCTGTCAGTGTTGCAGCATTGTTCTATTTCCTTTCAGGATTGCTGCTGTTAAATCGTATTCTTGAAATGTATTCGGTTTCAAAATGGAATAGAGTCTGGGTGATCGTTGCATGCACATTTGGCACTAACTTATTTTACTATGTTGTCAGTGAACCTGGGCTTTCCCATGTTTTCAGCTTTTTCTTTTTTACAGCCTTTATTTACACAGCAAAACGGTACTTCCTGTCCGGCGATCTGAGGTGGCTTTTGTTCTTGAGCTTGACTACAGGAATGATCGTATTGATCAGACCCGTTAATGGATTGATCCTTTTTTCACTCCCATTCATTGCTGGAGACTGGAAAACCCTTAAGGAGGATCTTGTTTTACGGCTTATAAAAGAGCCTTTTAAAATGTTACTGATCATGGTTGCCGGATCGTTGATCATATTCCTCCAATTAATTATCTATAAGGTATCAACTGGAAATTACATTGTCTATTCATATGGTGAAGAAGGATTCGATTTCTTGCATCCTCATTTGATCGATATCCTGTTTAGCTATAAAAAGGGGCTATTTCTATACACGCCTATTTACCTTGTTTCCTTGTTTGGTCTTTACAAATTATGGAAGGACTCAAAGTTTACCGCTACATCCCTATTCCTTTTTTTATTCGTTACGACCTATGTATTTTCTTCTTGGTGGATGTGGTATTATGGAGGCAGTTTCTCTTCCAGAGTATTTGTCGAATTCCTTCCATTCTTTATGATCCCTCTTGGTATCCTACTCGAATCGAGACTGAGAAAAAAATTGATTATTCCAGTTATCGTAGTTCTTACAATCGTGTGTCAGATCCAGATATTTCAATACAGGTATTATGAGATCCATTGGTCAGATATGACGAAAGAAAAATACTGGAATGTGTTCTTGAGAGTTGACAGGCTGATCAATAAGGAAACCAATCCTGTTCCTCCAGTCGAAGGAAGGATCAGAGACCAGCTCCCCTCAATAAGGAAACGTGACCAACAAATTCTTCTTTACGGTCGGTGTTGATATTCATCACCTTCAATTTCCACGTATAAACTCCTTCCTGACATTTTGCTCCTTTATAGGTTCCATCCCAACCTTCTCCAGCTACTGTTGAATTAAAGATCAATTCTCCCCATCTGTTGAAGATCATCAATTCATAATTTCTAGGGTCGTATCCTGAAGAAAGGATCGGCACGAATTCGTTGTTATATGCGTCACCGTCAGGAGTGAATGTATTTGGCACGTACAATATCAGCTCCTCTGTCATATTGATGTACGCATTGGTTGAATCAATACATCCGAAATCTGATATAGCATACAACCACACCTCAAAGGATTCTTGACCTGTCGTTGTAGGGAATTGATGATACGGTTCCTCTTGATAATTCAAAGGAGTTCCATCACCAAAGTTCCAGATAAAATTAGAAGCGCCTGTAGAGCTGTTGTAGAAATAAGTATCAGGATCAGTCGTATATAATTCATAAGACTCAGCCGTGAATGATGCAACAGGATCCGGAGCTACACATAGAAACTCTGCGATCGAAATGGTATCTCTACATCCTTGACTATTCGATACAATCAATTGCATGTCAAGACAAACAGTTTGATTAAAATTGAAGATGATTGGTCCACAGTCATAAATAGTAGTTCCGTCAGAGAACGTCCATTCACAGTTTGAACCAGTTGATGCATTGGCATCAATTACAATCTCACTTCCAATACATCCGACAACAGAATTTGGAATATCGAAAAGAGGAGTTGATTCCGCCCACATGTTCACCATGGTAGTATCTGTACATCCATTTGCATCCGTTACTGTAGCTGTCCAGACACCCTCCATAAACTGATCGAAATAACCGGTGTTAACTGGAGGAATGGTATTCCATACCACTGAATATCCAGCCGTACCTCCACTATAGGTGGCCTCGGCAATTCCGTCATTGTTACCTAAACAACTAATAGGTGCGCCGAAATAATTCGAAATGATCTCAGATTGTGCAACCAATGGAGTTGGTTCAGTCACAGTTACAGTTGAAGTTGCATTACAACCATTTATATCCGTAACCTGAACATTGTAGATTCCTGCACCCACAGATGTTATTAAGGACTGTGTAGTTCCAATTACACCCGTAGCATCTGACCATGAATACTGATATCCTGGTGTACCTCCCACCGGGTCAGCCTGCACACTTCCATCTTCATATTGGAAACAAGATACATCTGCTCCATTGTAATCAGAAATAACTTGAGAAGAAACGATCAATTCATCCGGCTCAGTAACCGTAACATTCGCAAGGCTGATACAACCATTTGCATCGGTAACAGTAACTTCATAATCTCCTGCTCCCAATCCATTTGGACTTTGGGCATTGCTGATCACTATTCCGTTTTCATCTCTCCAGGTATATGTATATGTTGGAGTTCCTCCAACCAAATCAACCGTAATTGCGCCATCAGTCGATCCGAAACAACTTACGTCGGCCCCATTGTAATCCGAGGTAACATAACTATCCAGAACCAGAACCGGCGGATCAGAAAGCGTAACATCAAATGTTGCCGTACAACCTTCTAAGTCCGTTGCCGTCACTGTATAAGTTCCTGCGGGAACATTTGTTAGGTTAGCTCCATTCCCAACCACGACTCCATTGATGTCGGTCCATTGATACGTATATGGACCAGTTCCTCCTGAGGCATTTCCATTCGCGCTACCAATACTGGCCCCTGGACAAGATATATCTGCGCCGTTGTAATTCGAAGTAACAGTTCCTAAAACAGATACAACAATTGGCTGAGTCAAAGTAATATCCTGAATGATCTGACAACCATTAAGATCAGTGACTGTCAATGAATATGTACCTGCTGCCAGGTTACTCAAATCTTCGATAACCTCTCCATTTGGCGACCATGCATATGAATATCCAGGGCTTCCTCCGGAAATCGTTGCATCTATTGTTCCGTCGTCATCACAAGCAGACAAATTAAATCCACCTGAATATACAGAAGGCGTCAAACTTAGATCCAGCGCTGTCGGCTGAACCAACGTGATAGATGTAGTTTGCTGACAACCATTAATATCTGTTAAAGTAACCTGGTAAGTACCCGTTGTTAATCCGGTCTGATCTTCATTACCAGGAACTAATCCTGTACCATTAATAGTTGTCCAGCTGTAGGTGTAACCCGGTGAACCACCTCCCGGCACATAATCGATTGATCCATCATTAAATCCAAAACAAGAGATGTTATCCCCGCTTGGGAATGTCCCTGCCGTAATCGATTGATTCAAAGGTGCAGGCTCAATGAGCGTGGCTGAAGAAGTTATCGTACAGCCGTTAACGTCAGTTACAGTCACCGTATATGTGCCAGCTGTTAAACCAGAAATATCCTGATTACTCGAACCATTTGACCACAAATAATTATAGGTTGGTGATCCACCTCCAATGGTTAGATCAATACTTCCATCACTGAACCCATTACAGCTAATATTATCTCCACTTGGATAAGTAAATGGTGTATTGGATTGTGTTAATGCGACTGGTTCAACAAGAGTAATTGAAGTCGTGACCTGACAACCATTAAGATCTGTGATGATCACTGAATAGGTTCCTGCAGGAGCACCACTTATATCTTCTGTTATCGCTCCATTTGACCATGCATATGAGTAACCAGGGCTACCTCCAGACACCGATAAATTCACACTTCCATCGGAAAGACCAAAGCAGCTAATATTATCTCCACTTGGATAAGTTCCAGGAATGTTTGATTGGGTCAATAACGTAGGCTCAATTAACGTAACGGATGCTGAGATCTGACAACCATTAATATCCGTTGCTGTGACATTGTATGTACCAGCAGGCACTCCTCCAATATCTTCTGTAGTAGCCCCATTAGACCAAGAATATGTATATCCCGGACTTCCGCTTCCTATCGTAAGATCAATGCTTCCGTCACTAAATCCAAAACAAGAGATATTATCGCCACTCGGATAAGTAAATGCGGCTGTTGACTGTGTAAGTGCCGTCGGCTGTGTCAATGTTATCGACGATACGATCTGACATCCGTTATCATCTGTAATAGTTACATTATAAGTGCCTGCAGGCACATTCGAAAGATCTTCTGTAGTAGCTCCATTGGACCATAAGAAGGTGTATGGAGGAGTACCTCCTATTGGAGATAAGTCTACCGTACCATCACTTGCTCCAAAGCAACTAATATTATTTCCACTCGGGAAAGTCGGTGATGAAACCGTTTGACTTAAACCACTTGGTGAAGTCAATGTAATCGTATTGGTAGTCGTACAACCGTTGTTATCCGTTATCGTTACGTTGTATGTACCTGCAAGAAGATTAGAGATATCTTCGGTAGTAGCACCATTCGACCACACATATGAGTAATTCGAAACCCCACCATTTACAGTAAGATCAACCCATCCATCCGGAGAACACCCCGAAAGGTTGAATCCACCTGGGTAAATTGAAGGAGTAACTGAAGAGGTTAGTAATGTCGGTTCTGTCAATGTAACAGTTAATGTGGTTGCGCAGCCTCCTGTCGAACCGTTGGCATCATTTATTGTTACAGTGTATGATCCAGCAGGAACACCAGAAATATCTTGTGTCGTTGCACCATTTGACCATGAGTACGTATATGCCGGAGTACCACCTGCTGGTGTGATATCAACTGATCCGGTAGCATCCCCAAAACAAAGAATGTCAACCTGAGTAGAAGTTACACTTACAGGAGCCAATGGTTGTACAATAGTAAAACTGGTCGTAGCCGTACAACCTCCAGTACTTCCATTCGCATCACTAACAACAACACTATAGGTTCCTGCAGTCAAACCAGAAAGATCCTGTGTTGTCGCTCCATTCGACCACAGATAAGAATAAGCAGGTGTTCCTCCTGCCGGAGTAATATCAATTGATCCATTGGATCCTCCAAAACAAAGTACATCAACCTGGGTTCCAGTCACTGTAACAGGAGCTAAAGGCTCAACAATAATCACCGTTGTTGAAGCTGTACATCCACCAGTAGTACCATTCGCATCATTAACCACAACAGTATATGTTCCTGCCGGTAATCCAGAAATATCCTGAGTTGTAGCACCATTTGACCACAAATAGGTATATCCAGGGGTACCACCCGCTGGGGTAAGATCAACTGACCCGGTTATTCCTCCAAAACAAAGTACATCCACTTGTGTCGTAGAAACGGTAACAGGTGCTGCCGGTTGTGCTATTGTGAATGAAGCTGAAGCTGTACAACCTCCAGTTGATCCACTGGCATCATTGACAGTCACTGTATAAGTTCCTGCAATCAAACCTGAAACATCCTGAGTAGTTGCGCCATTTGACCATGAATAAGTATATCCCGGAGTTCCTCCAGCAGGTGTAATATCAATCGATGCATTGGATCCACCAAAACACAGTACTTCAACTTGAGTTCCTGATACAGTAACAGGAGCTAATGGTTGAGTTATCGTTAAGCTCAACGTAGATGCACAACCTCCTCCTGCTCCAGAAGCATCATTCACGGTAACTGAGTAGGTTCCGGCTGCTAATCCTGAAATGTCTTGGGTTGTAGCTCCATTTGACCATAAATATGTATATCCTGGAGTACCACCTGCAGCTGTTAGATCAATTGATCCTGTTGCTCCACCGAAACAAAGTACATTCACTTGAGTTGAGGATAAAGTCACAGGAGCAAGAGGTTCCGTGATGGTAACACTTACTGTTGAACTACATCCCCCTGAACTTCCATTGGCATCATTAACTACGACTGTGTAGGTACCGGCAGTTAAGCCTGAAATATCCTCAGTAGTTGCTCCATTCGACCAAGAGTATGTATATCCTGGAGTTCCCCCTGCAGGAGTAATATTAATTGCTCCGTCTGAACCTCCAAAACATGAGACATTCGTTTGAGTAAATGTGATCGAAACCGGTGCAAGAGGTTCAGTAATAGTTACTGACGTCGAAGCAGTACAACCCGCTGTTGTACCATTTGCATCATTAACCGTAACCGTGTATGTTCCCGCTATTAATCCTGATACGTCCTGAGAAGTCGCCCCATTTGACCATGAGTAAGTATAGCCTGGAGTTCCGCCTGATGGAGTTAGATCCACAGATCCAGTACTTCCTCCAAAACATACAACATTAACCTGTGTTAACGATAAGGTTACTGGGGTAGGTTGAGCTATTGAAGCTGTGGTTGACGCGGTACAGCCGTTCACATCTGTTACTGTAACTGTATATGATCCAACTGCCAAACCACTAATATCTTCAGTGACAGCTCCTGTAGACCATGAATAGCTTGAAGTGGCATAGGCAGGTGCTCCCGGAGAAACAGTTAAATTTATTGAACCATCAGTCAAACCATTACAAGAAATATCCGTGGGAATTGCAGTTAATGTTGATGTGAACTGAGTTAAGTTGATCACCACCTGATTTGCCGTGTTAGGACATCCTCCCGTGTTTGTTGGAGTTAAAGTAAGCGTTACTGAACCAGCTGCAATTTCAGCAGCTGTAGGAATATAGCTTAGGGAAAGATCATTTACATTATCTGTATATGTTCCATTTCCTCCACTCCAGATTCCACTGTTTGTACCAGAAACAGTACCATTCAGTATAACTGTAGGGGCAGGAGTACCACAAACCGCCTGATCTGGTCCTGGATCTGCGACGATATCGACGAAGAACTCGGTCACAATGACTGAACCTGTTGCAGTCGGACACCCTGTTGCATCACTGATCACACAAGTATAAGTACCGGCGATCATTGCCGTAATATTGTCTGTGGTAGAGTTACTTACGTTGGTTTGAGAAAATCCACCGGGGCCAGTCCATGTATAAGTATAGGGAGCTGTTCCTCCTATAGCACCCATTGTAACTGTTGCACCTGTAACGGTTCCATTACATATGGCAACACTCGGGCCGGGGTCCGCGAATAAAGTCGGGAAGATCGAGACTGAAGCCGTGTCGCAGAATGATGCTGCACTACAAGCACCTAGCACTGTACCACATACCTGATAAGATATAGTTGGTGGATATCCAGGTTGTGGAGTGACCAAAACTGTTGTAAGATCTTGATCATACAGAACACCACTCGTTCCCTGTTGACCACCCGTTAAATTTGAAAGGTAATTATTGTAATAGTTAACCGGTTGACCATTTTGAGGAATCGAGCTCCAGGTAACCGAAGCAGGATCCAATCCAAAAACACTCAGCGTATCTTGACATCCATCCGCAGTAAGAACGTCACCTGAAGAACTCGGTGCAGGGATTGAAGTAATCGAGTAACAGTTTTCATTATTACCGGGCTTACAAAAGGTAATAACAAACGGTCCGGTTCCCGTTAAACATAAAGGCGTCCCAACAGAAGTTAAAGGACCACAATCAACTTGATAAAATAAGGATCCCGATGGTGACGCTCCACAACCATCCGGAACTGAGAATAAGATTCCTTCTGCTCCAGGATCAAGAGTTACGTTAAACTGAACACAGTTATTATCCCCTCCTGGGTTACAACATGCTCCGCCTCTTTGTTCGGGATTACTTACCCATGTTCCACCTGGATTACCGGTTAGGTCAACCTCAAAAGTGGGTGTTCCGCCGCCACAATTCAGCGTATCATTTAGCGTGACCGGTTCTAATGATTGAGCAATTACACCCTGAAAGATCAGAATAAATAGGAAAAGGGAAGTATGGATATACCTTAGTACCATTTAGTAGTTTCTCGTTCCGGTTGTAATAAGTTAACGAGAAAAACTAGATAAGGTTGTCTTTTTTATATAAATCCTGAATTACTGTAGACGAACTCTTGATTATCGTCTATTAAACATATGCTGCAAAAGATCTGATTATTTTTTCACGTATTGTGTGAGAATGTAAATGCTTTGTCCATTTACTTTGCCTTCGATCTGTTCCGCATTGTCATGAACCAATCTAATATTTCTAACGGCCGTACCTCTTTTTGCAGTAAAGCCACCGCCCTTGACATCCAGATCTTTAATCAGAACAACAGTATCTCCATTTTCTAGGATAGCCCCATTGCTATCGATATGAACTATTTTCTCGTCGTCTGATAGACCAATTCCAGTTGATTTTGCCCAATTCAATTCTTCATCTGATAGATACATCATCTCTATCAGCTCTTTTGCCCACTGATCTTCTATCCGATGAAGCATTCTCCAGCTTAGAACTTTAACTCCAGGGACTTCACTCCAGATACTTTCATTCAGACATCGCCAATGGTTTACATCCAAACTCTTTGCCCCATTGATTTGATCCAAACATGTCGTACATATTGCAAGTATTTCATCTTGTGGAGAATTAATTCCGGGTTCAATAAAATACTCTTTTAACTCCGACTGGTTTGAACATATTTCACAATGTCCAGCCGCTCTTTCTAAAGCCAGTTTAAATGACATTACTTTTTTAAGTATTTATCTAATGTAATATGAAGGTTCATCCCTCTTAGCTCTTCGCCTTTTGCGAGAACTTTTCCATCTCCATCTATCAGGAATGCTGAAGGTATAAACTGAACGCTGTATTGCGTCGCAACTTCACCTTTTTTATCCCAGCCATGATTTTTCCAAGTTAGATTATCCTGCTCAATAGCTTTCTTCCAGGCATTTTCATCTTTATCCAGGGATACACTGAAAACTTCAAATCCCTTTCCATTCTCGAACTTTTCGCTTTTGTATTTTGTGTATGCCTCTACAACTCTGGGATTTTCTTTTCGACATGGACCACACCAACTCGCCCAAAAATCTATCAAGACCATCTTCCCTTTTAGTTTAGAGAGCTTGACATTCTTACCTGTCGTCGATTGTAAAACAATCTCAGGAGCTTTTTCTCCCACTACAATTGAATTTGTTGAGGAAGGAATGAATGAACAAAGAACAAACCCAAGAATAAAACTTATAGCTATAGTATGTCTCATTATTTTATCCTCCTGATATCTGCGCCTAGATTGTTCAGTCGCATTTCAATGTCTTCGTAACCTCTGTCGATCTGCTCAATGTTGTGAATTACTGATTTTCCTTCCGCTGAAAGTGCAGCAATCAAAAGTGAAACTCCCGCACGAATATCTGGCGAAGTCATCTGAATACCTCTTAATGCATTTTGACGATCCAAACCGATCACAGTAGCTCTGTGTGGATCACAAAGGATGATCTGCGCTCCCATGTCGATCAATTTATCCACGAAGAACAATCTTGATTCAAACATTTTCTGATGGATCAATACGGAACCTTTCGCCTGAGTAGCAACCACAAGAACTATGGAAAGTAAATCAGGTGTGAATCCAGGCCATGGCGCATCAGCAATTGTAAGGATCGAACCATCAATAAACGTATCGATCTCATAGTGATCCTGTGCAGGAACAAAAATATCATCCCCTCTTCTCTCCAGCTTGATTCCAAGTCGTCTGAACACATTCGGAATAATTCCTAAATTGTCATAGCTGACATCTTTGATCGTGATTTCTGACTTCGTCATAGCCGCAAGACCAATGAAACTACCAATTTCGATCATATCCGGAAGGATCCGGTGATAACAACCTTTAAGCGCCTTGACACCTTCGATGTGAAGCATATTTGACCCAATTCCTGTGATCTTTGCCCCCATTGAATTCAGCATTTTACACAATTGCTGAAGGTAAGGCTCACAAGCTGCATTATAGATCGTTGTTTTTCCTTCAGCCATCACGGCTGCCATCACAACATTCGCTGTCCCAGTAACCGATGCCTCATCAAGATGAATGTATGTTCCTTTTAGTTTTTTCGATTCGATTGAATAGAAATGCTCTCCTGCATCGTAATTGAACTTTGCCCCAAGCATTTGAAAACCTTCGAAGTGAGTGTCCAATCTTCTACGACCGATCTTATCTCCACCCGGCTTTGGAATGAAACCTTTGCCAAATCGAGCAAGAAGAGGCCCGACGATCATAATAGACCCCCTTAATGAACTGGCTCTCTTTTTAAAATCTTCTGATTCAAGATATTTAAGATCGATGTCTTTCGCCTGGAAAATGAACGTTCCCTTTTCTACCTTTTCCACCTTCACTCCCATCGCCTGTAAAAGTTCGATTAACTTGTTTACATCAACAATATCAGGGATATTCGATATGGTTACTTTGTCCGGGGTTAGCAATGGAGCACACAACACTTGTAACGCTTCATTTTTTGCCCCTTGAGGGATCAATTCTCCTTTTAGTGGTTTACCACCATATATTTCAAAAGAAGCCATTCAGATTATTTTTTGAATTTTCTTTTTTGCTTTTGCTTTTTATTCTTGTTGTTGTTCCATTTATTTTGGTTCATCCCCATTGAACGAAGCAATGTATTTGTATTCACCAACTCATCCGGATTTTCAAGAACAAGATCGCCTTTCGACAATTCTTTCAACTGTTGAGCGATCACATGATTTTCTACCGTATCGTTATTATAGGACAGGAACTGCTTCTTCATGAAATTCGCCATCGTATTTTTCAAATACTCTTTCTCCTTTTCATCCTTCACTTCCATCGAAGATTCAAGGATCTTTTGGGTATACTGACCATAATGCCCGTAGCGGATTTTACTCTTTGGATACTCCATTAACTTTGGTTTTTCGTTAAGGATCTCCTGTTTTGGAATTTCATACGGGGAATCTACATCCAGTTTGAAATCTGACATCACAAAAAGGTGTGTCCACAGTTTGTGTCTGAAATCGTCTACATCCCGCAAATGAGGATTCAGCTGTCCCATCACTTCAATGATCGCCATCGCAGCACGATTTCTTTCGTCACGATCATTGATCTCCATCGCATAAGCGATCATATTCTGCACATTCCTGCCATATTCAGGCAAGATCAATCTTCCTCGGGTTGTATTGTATTCCATATTATTTAAATCAATTTTCCAGATGCTTACCAAGAGCGTTGTCGTAGATGTCTTTTGCTTCAGTGATAAATCCGAAATGCTCATCATCTACCATCATTTTTCCTTTGGTAACATGTCCAAGCAATGTGAAGTTCACTCCTGATTCCATCATGAATTCGATGAACTCTTCTTCTTGATCTTCATTCACTGAAACAACTACTCTTCCCTGTCCTTCTCCGAACAGATATGCATCTTCACGAATTTCAGAGTCTGTTACAATGTCAAATCCTAATTCTCTTGGCATTGACATTTCAACTAAAGTAACAAATAATCCTCCATCCGCAACATCATGCGCTGCATTGATCAATTCTGAACGGATCAATCCTTTTACAGCCTGATGCAATTCATATTCTTTTTCAAGATCAAAATACGGGGCAGGTGAAGCTTTAACTCCATGATAACTTGCCAAATATTCAGAACTTGATATATCTTCTTTGCATTCACCAAGAACAAAGATCAAATCACCTTTTTGCTTGAAATCAAGTGTCATCATCCTATCCTTGTCCTCAAGGATTCCAATCATTCCGATCGTTGGCGTTGGAAATACCGGTACCTCTACACCATTCGTTACAGTCTGATTATAGAATGAAACATTACCTCCAGTTACAGGCGTACTGAATTTAATACACGCTGCCGACATTCCTTTGATCGCTCCAACGAACTGCCAATAAGACTCTGGATTGTATGGATTACCGAAATTCAAACAGTTTGTGATCGCGCTTGGCTCACCTCCTGCACACGTAATATTTCTTGCTGCTTCTGAAACGGCGATCATTGTCCCGACTTCAGGATCCGCATTCACATAGCGTGAATTACAATCAACCGTCATCGCAAGTGCCTTATTGGTTCCTTTAATGTTCACCACACCAGCATCAGATGGTCTATTTGTAGCCATATTTTTAGTTCCCACCATTGAGTCATATTGTTCATAGACCCATCTTTTGGAAGCAATATTCGGTAATTGCAACAATTTAAATCCAACCTCCTTAAGATTGTCAGGCTGCTTTACTGAATTGATATCGAACTTTTTAAACTCCTGATAATATGCAGGCTCTTTATATTCTCTGTGATATTGAGGAGCTCCTCCTCCCAAGACAAGTGATTCAGCCGGAACATCTCCAACCAATTCACCGTGCATGTAATATCTCACTCTTCCTGTGTCTGTTACGACACCTATTTCCTCTGCATGTAGATCCCATTTATCGAAAATGCCTTTTACAACACTTTCTTTTCCTTTCTCAACCACAACAAGCATTCTCTCCTGTGATTCTGATAAAAGAATTTCGTAAGGAAGCATGTTCGCCTGTCTTGTAGGCACTTTATCCAACTGGATCTCCATTCCGACACCTCCTGCAGCACTCATCTCACATGTCGAACAAGTAATACCAGCCGCACCCATATCCTGCATTCCTCTGATCACATCAGTTTGAGCCAGCTCCATTGTCGCTTCAAGAAGTAATTTCTCCATGAACGGATCACCTACCTGAACTGATGGAAGATCGTTTGCTGATTCTTCCGTAATATCTTTTGATGCAAATGCAGCTCCAGCAATACCGTCCTTTCCAGTTGCCGAACCGACTATGAACACTGGGTTACCCGGCCCCGTAGCCTTTGCAGAAATAATTTTCTTTGTATCAATAATTCCAGCAGAGAAAGCATTCACCAATGGATTTGTGTTGTATGAATCATCAAAAAAGACCTCTCCACCAACGATTGGAATACCAAAAGCATTTCCATAATCACCAATTCCTTTGGTCACTCCTTTTACCAACCACTTTGTTCTTGCATTTTCTATATTTCCAAAGCGAAGTGAATTGAGCTGAGCAATTGGACGAGCACCCATTGTGAAGATATCTCGGTTAATCCCACCTACACCGGTTGCAGCCCCCTGATACGGTTCCAATGCGCTTGGGTGATTGTGCGACTCGATCTTGAAAACACAACCAAGTCCATCACCAATATCAACCAATCCTGCATTTTCTTCTCCCGCCTTCACAAGCATGTGAGGACCATCCTTTGGCAAAGTCTTCAACCATACGATCGAATTCTTATATGAACAGTGTTCCGACCACATCACTGAATAAACAGCTGTTTCTGTAAAATTCGGAGTGCGTCCTAAAATTTCTTTGATCATTTCGAACTCGTCAGGTCTAAGACCAAGTTCTACCGCTTGTTCCAGCGTTGCTTCTTGCTGTAGTGTGCTTTCCATAGAATTAAATGAGTCACAAATTTAGTGATTTTAAATGTAGATGGAGGTTTTTTGAACCCGATCAACCTCAAGAGTTTTCCACAAGAAGACGGTAAATTACTCGCCCAGCTTTACTCTGATTCCAAAAACTGAAGAATAGACCCAGTTATTGACTCCCGGAACAGGGTCTGAATCATAAAACCCGTTAAATTCTGCCCTCAGATCCAGTCTTTTGAAAACAGAGAACAAAAGAGCATATTGCCCCATAAATCTGTAATCTTTGAATCGTTCGGTATTCGGCTGAATGTACGTTGCTCCAGTAAATGAAATCTTTTTACTGACATTTAAATACCAAGACAAATAATTACTCCATCGCAGATCTGAATACTCATCAGCACTACTTCTGATCACTTCATGCTCCATAAAAACAGAAGAACCTAAAAACATTTTTCCCCAGTCCTTATCGGCGAATTTCCATCTCAATCCTGTACCGGTTAACCCTCTAAATTGCAGATCCAAAACGGAATTATATTGTACTTGAGCATAAGACTCCCATTTCCATGGACTCTTTCTCTCCGCATTCTTTCGCTGCAATCTATATGCATATCTGAAATGGGCCATTCCACTGTTGGAATAGGTCGCAGAAGAGCTTCCTGAGAATTGTTCATCAAGAAGAATCAAATAATAATGTTTTTTTGTTTTGTATTGCACCCTCGTACGAAACGCAAGATTGAAAAACAGCTGATCATTTTTCACCTGACTCATTGATGCGTCAATGGCTCCACTCCACCCTAACGTATCGTCATAGATTCTTTTATTCTCAATATTCACAATTTGAGCCATCGATGTAAAACCGACCAACAAGGGAATTGCGATGATATAAAATCTGATCATTTTTGAGCAAAACGATACATCACATAGGCAATAACGCCGAAAATGACATTAGGCACCCAAACAGCAATGGGAGGTGAAAAACCTACTTTTAACGCAGCTACCGTTGTAACCTGCATCGCAAAAATGTAGATAAAAATGATCATCAGCCCTAAAGCAATATTGATCCCAATTCCACCTCGCCTCTTTCTGCTAGAAACAGAAACTCCGATCACCGTTAGTACATAAGTGGCAAAGGGAAGCGAGGTTCTTTTGTATAGCTCGATCTCATACATTGGAACATTTCCGGACCCTTTTAATTTTTCTCTTTCAATGAATTGCTTTAGTTCGCCATAGGTCATAGCTTCAGCCACATTATCTCTTTGAGCCATTTCGTCGATCTTGAAATTGAAGACCGTATCTTTCCTCCTGCCTTCATTGATCTTGTCATTGGGATAACCAACTCTACGTTCGTAAAAATCCTTCAGAATCCATTTATTCCCTCCAGCCTCATTCGATGCAGTTCTTGCTTTTATAATGTATTCAAGCTTTTTATCGTTCCCCCATTTTTCGAGTACGAAATCGTTGATGATATTCTCCTCAGATGAATAGGAAGAAAAATAAACTACTTGATTTCCTGGATACTCTGCATGATAATCATTCACATACATTGCATCCCTGTAATACTTCTCCTCAAAATCAAGTCTTGACTTGTTTGATACAGGAATAACAAAATGATTGAAAAACATCGCCATAATCATTAACAATGTAGCAACGATCATATATGGTCTCAAAAACCGCTCAAAGGTCCTACCGCTATTTAAAATTGGAATCACTTCTGCATCCTGTGCCATCTTAGCTGTAAACCAGATCACAGATACGAAAATGATCATTGGAGAAAATAAATTCCCGTAGTAAACAATAAAGTTTACGTAGTAATCCATAATTATCCCTGACAAAGGCGCATCATTCTCAATGAACTCACTTAAACGTTCAGAGAGATCAAAAACCATCGCAAGTAGCATGATCACTCCGAGCATAAAGAAGAAAGTGCTCAGAAATTTTCGAATGATATACCAGTCAAGGATCTTCAACATTACAACCTATTCTTCAGTTTAGGTATCATTTGATCTTTCCAGGTCCTGAAAGTACCGTCTTTGATCTTGTTTCTTGCCTCACCGACCAACCATAAATAGAAGGCAAGATTATGGATCGTTGCGATCTGGATCGCCAGATTTTCTTTTGCTTTTACCAAGTGCCTCAAATAGGCTTTGGAATACACATGATCAACATATGCAGTCCCATATGGATCTAGAGGTGAGAAATCTTTTTCCCACTTTTCATTTTTAATATTGATGATGCCCTCCGATGTAAACAACATTCCGTGTCTTGCATTACGACTAGGCATTACACAATCGAACATATCGACACCCATAGCGATACATTCAAGTAAATTCACGGGTGTTCCAACACCCATAAGGTATCTGGGCTTATCTTCCGGTAGAATTGAACAAACCAAGTCCGTCATGCTATATAGCTCCTCATCCGGCTCTCCAACAGACAATCCACCAATCGCATTACCGACTGCATTGTGAGAGGCTATTGTCTCGGCTGATTCAACCCTCAGATCCTTGTAAACACTCCCTTGAACAATCGGAAATAACGCTTGCTCGTAACCGTACTTTGGCTCAGTGACAGACATTTGCTCGAAGCATCGCTTCAACCATCGATGTGTCATATGCATTGATCTCTTTGCATAATCATATTCACATGGATAAGGTGTACATTCATCAAATGCCATGATGATATCTGCACCAATTGATCTTTGGATATCGATCGCTCTTTCCGGAGTAAAGAAATGATAACTTCCATTTATGTGCGACTGAAATGTCACTCCTTCTTCAACAATCTTCCTCGAACCTGAAAGTGAATAAACCTGATAACCACCACTATCCGTTAAAATCGGACGTTCCCATCCAATAAACTGATGTAATCCACCTGCCGCTTCCAGCACCTCCAAACCAGGTCTTAGGAATAAATGATAGGTATTACCGAGAATAATCTGCGCCTTCACGTCCTCCCTCAACTCTTGCTGATGCACTCCCTTTACAGAACCTGCCGTTCCAACTGGCATAAAGATTGGGGTTTCGATCGCTCCATGATCTGTGTGTAAAACTCCTGCCCTAGCTTTTGTTCCTGAATCCTTATGTTGTAACTCGAAGTGCATAAATTGTTGAAAAAATAACGTGGCAAAGATACATGTATTTCATTAAGCCCCCCATCTTTGCACCAAAGCTTTAATTAAGCAATGCAGGTCATCCCCTCTTTTGAATTCGGCCCAGTCCTCGTCTTGTTTTTCGCCTTCATTATAATGGTGTTTACTCAACTGATGTACACCCTTTTAATTCATGGTAAATTGGCTTTTTTCAAAGAAAAGAAGGTGCTTTCTGAAGATGAGTTACCACCTGTATCCGTGATTATAGCAGCAAGAAATGAAGCGGATAATATTTACGAAAACCTCCCCTTTATTCTGGATCAGAATTACCCGGAATTTGAAGTGATCGTTATAAATCATCAGTCAGTAGATGAATCAAGTCACCTCCTCAATGCCTATCAGCGTCAATTTCCTAACTTACACGTTATTGAAATTGCAAGAAACCAACATTTAAGACCAGGAAAAAAGCTGCCGATCACATTGGGTGTCAAAGGAGCGAAGTATGACCATCTGGTCCTGACAGATGCAGACTGTAAACCGGCCAGCAGAAACTGGTTAAGAAGTATAGCATCAAGATATACCGCAGGAACAGAACTGGTGCTAGGTTACGGACCTTATTCTAAAAAAAAGGGATTCCTGAACAGAGTGATCCGTTTCGATACTGCCTGGATCGCAATGAGTTACTTTTCGATGGCACTGGCAAAGTTACCTTACATGGGCGTAGGAAGGAATCTTGCATACACACGTTTCATTTTCAATGAGGTACATGGATTTAAAAGTCACTATTCGCTCCCATCAGGAGATGATGACCTATTTATTCAGGAAGCAGCCAAGAAAAGAAATTTCAGAATTGACATCGACCCTGAATCTTATTGTTACTCAGAACCCTCTGAAACATGGAAATCATGGGCGCGCCAAAAGACAAGACATTATTCCACTTCTGACAGGTATCAGGTTATTAAGAAGTCATTGTTAGGAATATATCCACTCACCCTCCTTTTGACAATGGTATCCTTTGTTATTTTGATGTTGAATAGTGAATATCGCCTGATCTCACTTTGTGTTTTTGGACTATTGTTGATCGTTAAATGGTGGATACAAGCAAAATGCATGATCCGACTAGGAGAAAAGAAGTTTGCTTATTTCATTCCATTATGGGATCTTTTTTACACAGTCCTGATTCCAGCATTGTATTATTCAGGTGAAAAAAAGAGACCTAACCGATGGTAGAAGGTGAAAATTTGTCTGATAAAGCGCGTTACGACCTGCAACTTGTAGAAGCAGCGCGTAAGGGAGATCAGTCTGCATATGCTGAATTAATGGAGCGATATCGCGACTCCATTTATTTCATGATGTTGAAAATGGTCAAGAACAATGACGATGCGGATGATCTCACAATTGAAGCATTTGGTAAAGCCTTCAGCCGGATCGAACAATATTCTCCAAGCTTTGCTTTTTCTACCTGGCTCTTTAAGATCGCATCCAATAACTGTATTGACTTTATCCGTAAAAAGCGTATTCACGTGACTTCTATGGATACAGGACACACCACGGATGACGGAGAAGTGATCTTTATCGATGCGAAATCCGGTGGTATGGACCCTGAACAAACCATCATTCACGGTCAGAAGGTGATCCACATGCGAACACTTGTCAGTAAACTAAAGCCTAGATACCGCGAATTGGTTGAAAAAAGGTACTTTGAGGAATTGAGTTATGAGGAAATTGCCGAAGAACTCAATCTTCCATTAGGCACAGTCAAGGCTCAGTTATTCAGAGCAAGAGATTTCCTTGCGAACATGATGGAAAAAATGAAAGATGATATCTGATCATGGAAATGGATATCCTTTTAAAGTATTTTCCTGATCTGTCAAAAAAACAGATCCAACAATTTTCTCAACTCAAAGAGCTCTATCTGCACTGGAATGCGCAAATCAATGTAATCTCCAGAAAGGATCATGATAACTTTTATGAAAGGCATGTCTTACATAGTTTAGGAATTGCCAAAATCATGTCTTTCAAACCGGGAAGCAACATCCTTGACATCGGAACCGGTGGAGGATTTCCAGGTATTCCTTTAGCGATCTTATTCCCTGATTGTCAATTCACACTTGTTGATTCCATTGGAAAGAAAATTAAGGTCGTGAATGAGGTAAGTGAAGCTCTTGGATTAACAAACGTTCAAGGGATTCATGAGAGAGCAGAAAAAATAAAAGGTGAATTCGATTTCATTGTAAGTCGCGCAGTTACAGCAATGCCCGCATTTTTAACCTGGACAAAAGGAAAGATCAAAAAGAAGGGTGTCAACGATCTTCCTAATGGAATTTTATACCTGAAAGGCGGTGACCTTACCGAAGAGCTTAGCCCAGTAAAACAGACATACACTATTTACGAACTGAACAACGTATTTAAGGAAGAATTTTTCGAAACAAAGAAGGTCGTTCACGTCAGAATTAAAGCTCAATAAAAAAGTGGCTTTCGCCACTTCACTATTTCCTTTGAGCGTGTATCCTTAATTCAGCTTGTACTTTTTAAAGAAAGCATCCCAATTCCAAATAAAGCTTGCCATCACCTCATCCATTCTCTTTAGGAACAAAGGATTTGGAGCCTGCATTCTCTTGAAATACTCATCCTGATATTGATTCAAATGATACTTATGAAATACTGCCTTAGACATTCCGTAGATCATATTCTTTGACGGATGATTCACTCGAGTAATGAATGACTGATAATCTCTGATGAGCTTTGTGAAATCGCTTGTTGACATTTCATACATCTTTGCAAGTTTTTCAAAGATGATACCTTCTACTCGTGCAGCTTGCTCAGCCTCAAAGGTACTTTCCAGAAAAGAGAGATTTCCAACGATCACGATCAATGCAAATTCTCCATTCTGATTTTCTTCCAAAGATGGAGATGTCACAAACGCCACATCCTCATTGATCAATTGTGCAACTTCCTTGAAACCATTGTCAACTGTATCAAAAATAGAATTGATAAAGATGTTGGCAACCTGATTATCAGAAAGTTTGCGTTTGATTAGTGATCCAAGCATGAGTCTTTCAGTTTGTTGTTGTTTGAATACAAAATTAAGAGACTAGAGAAGCTTTGATGATTTCATCCTTAGGTGATTATCAACTAAGTTATTAACAATAAGAACTCATTTAATTAACCATGAATGGTCTCTTTTTTGCCATACTTGGACATCAGAGATGCTTCAAACTCGAGAAAGTCCTTCCAACGGGCGTCGACATCCACACCCTTTCCATATTTCCTGGCAAAGTTGAGGAAGGTAATGTAATGCCTTGCTTCGCTCTCCATTAGACCGCGATAGAACACTCGGAGATCTTCATCATTGATCTCTTCTGAAAGGATTTTAAATCGTTCACAACTTCTAGCTTCGATCATTGCTGCAAACAGCATTTGATTCACGAAATGACTTTCTCTGGATCCGGTATTTTTGTTTTGCTTCAAATATGCAGCAAGGTCGTGTACATAAGGATCTTTCCTTTCAAAACCCAACTTCATTCCCCTTTCGATCATTTTCTCATGCACCATTCCGAAATGTTCCATTTCCTCCTGACTGATTTCAGTCATCGCTTTCACCAGATCAGGATACTGAGGATATTGAACGATCATTGAAATAGCATTACTTGCAGCCTTCTGTTCACAAAACGCATGATCTGTTAAGATCTCCTCAATATTCTTCTCCACAATATTGACCCACCTTGGATCAGTTGCCATTTTCAACCCTAACATGTCCCAGTTTTTTCACAAAGTTAATACCCATTCCTGAAGAAGAACAAGGGAATCTGTATTTTTGAGCATCAATATTTTCCAACCATGAGATATTTATTATTCATCTGTACATCAATCTTGTTAACATCCACCACTGTAGTTGGTCAATCAAAACCCAAGCTTGTCGTAGGAATTGTAGTGGATCAGATGTGCTATGATTACTTGTATCGGTTTAAAGACAAATTCTGTGAAGGAGGATTTTTAAAACTGATGAATGAAGGTGCTAATTTCAGGAATACTCAATACAATTACATACCTACCTTTACAGGGCCTGGACATGCCAGTATCTATTCAGGTACGACTCCAGAAAATCATGGTATTGTCGCTAATGAATGGTACGAAAGAGAAACAAAGAAAGTAGTCAACTGTGTAGCGGATGGAAATTATCAGACTGTTGGCTCGACAAGTTCCTATGGATATTGTTCTCCTAGAAACCTAAAAAGCTACACTGTTACAGATCAACTTAAGCTTACCTATCCAAATTCAAAGGTCATTTCATTAAGTATAAAAGACCGAAGTGCCATATTGCCCGGAGGACACTTGAGTGATGGAAGTTATTGGTACGATCCTGAGACGGGTAATTTTATTACAAGTTCCTTCTTTAAAAAAGACCTACCTGATTGGATAAAAGAATTCAACGATAATGGCTACCCAGAGAAAATGTTGAATGGGGAATGGAATACATTACTTGATCTAAGTGCGTATGGTGAAACTGGGCCAGATAATTCACCTTATGAGGTGTTGTTACCTGGAAAAACAACCCCAACGTTTCCCTATGATCTAAAACAGATGAAAGGAAATAGTAAAGGATATGGATTATTTATTTACACCCCTTTTGCCAATACTTACCTAACCGATCTAGCTATCACTGCTGCAAAAAGAGAGCAACTGGGAATGGATGGTCAGTCTGACTTTTTATGCATTTCTTATTCCACACCGGATATTGTCGGGCATGCGTTTGGTCCTTATTCGGTGGAGATCGAAGATGTTTATATCAGACTCGATCTTGAGATCAAACGATTGATCAAAGAATTAGAGAATACAGTCGGGAAAGATGAATTTGTACTTTTCATGACAGCAGATCATGCTGTAGTTCCAGTACCACAGCAATTGATGGATCTAAAAATGCCAGGTGGATACTTTTATCTGAACGAAAACATGAATTCACTAAAGCGAATAGTTTCTGAAAAATACGGACATGACCTGATCGAAGAACAAGAAAATTTGAATATCTATTTGGATCATCAGAAAATCGACTCGTTGAAACTTGAATTAAACGAGGTCTCGTCCTTTATTGCGAATGAGATCATCGGTTGGGAAGGAGTAAAACGTGTATTTACATCGGCTCAAATCCTTGATGGAAACTCAGATGACAGCTGGCTAAACATGGTGAGAAGAGGTTTTCACACGAGAGAGAGTGGTGATGTTATTTTTATGCTGGAGCCAGGATATTTACCAAAATCAGAAGATACAGAATCGTCACATAAAGGGACAAGCCATGGTTCAGCCTTTAATTATGATACTCATGTACCGCTATTATGGTACGGAAGTGGAATTGAACATAAAGAGGTTTTCAGATCTGTTCAAATTACAGACATTGGTGCGACACTCATCCATTTGCTAGAGATCCAACGAACAGGAGCCATGACCGGAAATCCACTTCTGGAAATCTTAAAATAAAAAAAGGCTCAGTGTTCACTGAGCCTTTCCTTTTTTTATGTGTTGAAATTAGAACTTCACAAATTTTACCTGGCTTATCATTTCTGAACCGATCGTTCTCAAATAATATACTCCATTCTGAATTTCAGGTAAGTTAATCATCTCAAGACTAGCATTCGCTTTCTGGCTATACACCAACTTACCGTTGATATCATAAACCTCGATCTGATCACCGGCAGTCATTCCATTAACTATGAATTCTCCATTGTTCGGATTCGGCACAACCACTATGTTAGCTGAATTCAATTCGTCAATTCCCGCACAGTTCTGTACTTCAATAGAAACTACATCTGTTGCCTGGCATCCATTACCGTCTGTATACGTACCAGTAATATCATGAACCCCTACTCCCGCAACAGCTGGATTAAAAGTAGTTCCTGAAACACCTACTCCTGTAAATACAGCACCTGTAGGATTTGATGTCAACGCAACATTTCCTTCATTCGTACAAACCAGGTTATCGACATCAGACGTTGAAACGGCAACTGATGGTAAAGCATTCACCGTAATCTGACTAGTATAAGTATCACTTCCCGCAGCATTTGTAACTGTCAATGTAACCGTGTAAGTTCCTTGAGCAGCATACGTATTTGTTGGGTTTTGCATGGTGGATGTATTCCCATCACCGAAATCCCAAGCCCAACTTGTTGGAATGTTGCTAGAGAAATCATTGAATGTAACAGTTGATCCTTCGCAAACTGAAGTTGAAGACGCAGAGAAATTAGCCGTTGGTGCCGTTGGTGCCCCTGCCTCATTGTACATTACCCTGAAATCATCAAAGTAAAAGCCATCTCCATTTACACCACCATCAGCTCTTAACTGGAATCTTACTTTGATCTGCTGACCCAGATAATCACTCAAATTGATCTCATCCAATACCCAAGAAGACTGAACTCCTTCATATACTGGCAGGTTATTCGGTTGTACACTACCATTCGCACTTGTTCCTGGTACTGTATAATTAGTACACTGACCGATCCATGTTGTTCCACCATCTGTAGACACCTGGAATTGACAATAATCGTAATCCGCCTCAATATCCCACTTTGCATAATACGATATCGCAGCATCAGTCGCATTCGTCAGATCGATCACAGGATTATAAGTATATGTTCTGTTAGCATTATTTCCATACGTACCAGTAGGAGAATCTGTATAAGACTGACTCGGTGATACGAACGTAGAAGTCGTCGTTGACCAGTTACCTGTCCAGTTTGCGGTAGAACCGTCTTCAAGCGCCTGAAGTGTCAATGCTCCGTACGTTTTATAAATGGTGTCTCTTTTCGTCCACAATCCATTATTCGTCTCCAAGACATAAATGATCTGATCTCCATATTGGATCGACGGATTCAACGTATAAGAAATGGCTCCCGCTTCCGTCGCTCTGATATTGATATCATGGATTACTGGAGAACCAACTGTTTGAATGTTCTGTAAAGGCTGAATAGAAACTGTAACGGGTCCATCCTCCAAACCTAAACGGTAAGCATCGTGATTGAAGTTACCGGACATCGTAGCAATATTTGAAGGATCAGTATCTGTAACGATCAAATATCTTCTTGTCAAATGAGCAAGAACCAGATTTGGGAAGAACATTTCCTGACATGTCGCTACAATCTGACCAGAAGGTTGCCAGAATGCAGTACCTACCTCCGGAGTGTGTACAAAAATGGTATCTTTTTGACCAACTCCAACATCGACCTTATACATGTAATCATCACTATCACCTGAAGCAGGATATAAGCCAGAACTTTTCATTGCTGTGTAGCCATTAAACTGAACCTGATGATTTGCCTCATCTTGAAAGTAATCATGGTGGTCTGCAAATTCCGCATCCGTTGTACCAATTGGAAATAGAATATCTTCAGCATACGTGTGAGCATTGAATGCTGTGCGGAAGTTATTATTCTGTACCAACCATCTCATGGCCTGAGTTTCAGGCTCGGAAAATGCAGAAGGCCCACAATATGTATCGTTACTTGGATTAGTACTTGTACCCGTTGTTCCCCATCCATAGGAGTAATTTCGGTTTAGATCAACTCCATATACGTTACCTCCATTATTTCTTCGGTTCTTTCTCCACATCCCTCCACCGTTCGGATTTGTTGTCTCGTTATAAACATATCCGTCCGGATTAATACATGGCACAAAATACATTTGAGTATTATTCACCAAATATTGAATTTCCTCATTGGTGTCATAATTCTCAAGTAAATACCACATGTAGAAGATCGTTTCCATTAAACTCATTGGTTCCCTTGCGTGATGGATCGCCGTGTAAAGTACTTTTGGTTCTGTACTTTCATCTGTAGAAGGGTTATCAGAGATCTTTACATAATAGATCGGCCTGTTTTGATGCGTCATGTAAGTAGAAATGGGAGCTTTTACAGTGATCAAATTTGGATACTGCGCAGCCATTGCATCTAACTCAGCCAGCATTTCATTGTATTTCAAATACCCTCCCATTGTTCCCAAATTGAAATTCGAAGGCTGCGTTGGAGTAACATAGAAATTATTGGAGGATCCACCACCTGATCCACCAGAACAAGTCGCATTCCTATTGGTTTCAGTCTCACTGTTTTCATTTAGTGAAAGGAATTCAGCTTGAATGTCTTCCACCAGGATCTCGAAATCAAAATTGTAATCTCGCATCATCTGGATCTCTTCAGCCGAATAGTCAGAAATGAAGAATGTGTTTTCCTTGTAGATTCCATGATCAACAGGAACACCTAATGCCGCAAGCCTGGCTAATTCTTCTGCATTCGCATAAATTTTGACTTTGGAATATTGCTGACTAAAGGAGACTGTCGAACACAATACACCGAAAAAGAGGAGTAATTTTTTCATTTTATAGTTTGTTTAGCGTCCACAATTTACATAAAAAAGAATTGAGATCCACTAATTTTCGACGATAATCATTAAACCAAAGACCAATTGACAGAAATTGGAAACCTACCTCATTTATCCGTGATTTCTTTCACTTAACCCTTTGATTTTCCACTTATAAAAATGAAATCCTGTTCCCTTTCCATAATCCATACATTTGATTGAATAAACGAATCACATTATGTCTGATACTTCAAATAAAATCGGTTTTGGCAAGATCTTTTGGCCAAGTTTCCTGGCAGTTTTGGTTGTTTCCATCCTTGGTATGCTGCTTTTCTTCCTGATCCTTGGTGGGATCATCGGGTCCTTTGGTGACTTTGGTCCCCAACCACTTAGCTTGAAAGATAAAACTGTCCTGCATATCACTCTGGATGGCGAAATCGGAGAAAAAAGTGACAATAAGTTCAACCCAGGAACATTCCAACTGAATAAAAAAATAGGGCTTAGTGATCTCCTTTACGGATTCGAAAGAGCTAAAAAAGATGACAAAATAAAAGGTGTTTTTATTGAGATCGGTGATGTTTCATGTGGTTACGCGACAGCAAGAGAAATTAGAAATGCCATCAATGATTTCGAAAAATCTGGAAAATTTGCAATCGCTTATAATAAAGGTGAGGTAATTTCTTTGAAGGAATATTACATCGCTTCTGCTGCGGACAAAAATTATGGCTTTCCAACGTCAAATATGGAAATGTTAGGACTTGGTGCTGAACTAAGCTTTTTTAAAGGGACATTAGACAAGCTGGATATAGAGGTTGAAGTGATCAGAGGATCAAATAACGATTTTAAAAGTGCCGTAGAACCTTTCTTCAGAAGCAATATGAGTGACTCTAGCCGTCTACAGGTCGAGCGTTATTTGAATTCGATCTGGGAGGATATCAGAATGGATATTGCTAAAGACAGAAAGATAGATCAGAATTCATTGAATGAAATTGCTGAAGAAGGAAAGATCCGTCGTGCTGAAGATGCCGTTGATTACAAACTGCTTGATGGCGTTATGTATCGTGACGAAATGATCGCAATGCTTAACAAAAAGCTTGGATTGAAGAATAACGACGAAGTTGAGCTTCAGGCGTTTGAAAAATATGCCAAAAAGAAATTCTATCAGGACCAGATCCTTGTAAAAAATGAAAAACCAAACATCGCTGTTATTCTTGCTGAAGGAGGTGTAGCGACAGACGGAGACGGGCTTACATCAAAAGAGATCTGCAAACTCTTTCAGGATGTGAGGAAAAATAAATCGATCAAAACGGTTGTCTTCAGGATCAACAGCCCCGGTGGTAGCGCACTTGCAAGTGAGGAGATCTGGAGGGAGGTTAAATTGACGAACAAAACAAAGAAAGTGATCGTTTCCATGGGAGATGTTGCCGCTTCAGGCGGATACTACATCGCGACACCGGCTACAGCCATTTTTGCAGAGCCAACAACGATAACAGGGTCAATCGGAGTATTTGGCATGATCCCTTATATGGGTGCAATGTTTGAAAACAAGCTCGGGATCTCATTTGATCGCGCAATGACGAACAGTCATGCAGTTTTAACCACCAATCGAAAACTGACTCCTGAAGAATTATCCATGATCCAGGATGAAGTTGACGAAATCTACGACTTGTTCAAGGAGCGCGTTGCGGAGGGCCGAAAAATGTCAAAAGAAAAAGTTGACATTCTTGCCAGAGGACGCGTTTGGACTGGAAAAGATGCATTATCCATTGGATTAGTAGACAAGCTTGGTGGAATCGAAGACGCAATCAATTACGCAGCTGACAAAGCAAAGATCAAAACCAAAAAGGTTCTTTACTATCCTCTTAAAAAAGATGATAAGTGGATGGCATTGATCGAGCAACTTGAGGACGAAAACGAAGAGATCTCTATTGAAAGTCAGGCAATGCCAGAGGAACTTGTTAGAGAATATCAGAAGATCAAACGCATTGAAGACTGGATGGGAATTCAGATGAGACTCCCTTACGAGATCGAACTAAAATAAAAAAAGCCGGCTAGTCCGGCTTTTTCTTTTCTTATGTACTTCTTCTCTTGAATCTTTGTTTTTCTCTTGTCCAAGGATATTTTTTCTTGTCGAAATTACTTTTCGATTTTGACCCTCTTGGATCATGTTTGTAGATCACCCCAAATGAATGCTGCATATAATTCGCATTCGTAAATAAAATCTTAGGGAAGAGCCCTATTTTCCCACTTGTTTGTACCTGAAGTCCCCAGCGGTTCGTTAACCAATAATTGGTTCCCAGATTTAAATTAAAATTGGCATTTACCGGAACCTCCAAACTGGTTCGAAACGTACCTCCCAATCCCATCGAAAAGTAAGGATCAAATCTCTTTCTGTTTTTCATTTTAGCACTGTTGAAACTGTACTTGAAATTAAAATCAGCATTCACATTAAATCCAGAATGTCCTGTTTCCTGATTGATCAGTTTACTAGAGTAATATTTGTTATAAGCAGCAGCAATTTCCCAACTCCAGTGATTGTAGAAGTATTTATCCGCAAATAATCTCGACGGAAAGTAATGATAATTCCATGAGCCTGGCATATCGAACAATTTCGTAAACGGATATCCATTGTCATCGATCACATTCCATGATGCTCCAAAGATCCATTTATAAGGATCCCTGTTCGTTTCCATGATCGATGGTTGAGCGAATGTCGTCCAAGCTAAAAAGGTAAAGGGTAATAAAAGAATTCTTTTCATCGTTATTGCGGATCAACAAAAAATGTACCTTTTCAAACGATAAAACTACAAAAAGATACAGCATTAAAAAGCCCCATTCTCAGGGGCTTTTCTAATTATTTAGAGGCAATCTCCACGAATTCATCGTAAGACACCTGTTTCTCTTTCAACTTAACTGTGCTTTTGAAATATTCAGTAAGTTTTTTCTCTGCAAGCATATCGTAGATACGATTCGCTTCTTCCTTGTTCTGAAGTACCTGAAGGGCTGACGCTGTCAATTCTTTATCTTCAGGAGCAGGAATTCCATATTGAGCGTAGTTGTTCACCAACAATCCTTTCGTGAAATCGATCACCTCACTGTTGTCTAACTTGATCTCATTGCTTTTGAAAATATCACTCTGGATCAACTGCCACTTCAAACCTTTCGCATAATTATCATAATCCTGCTCGATCTGCTCATCAGTAATCGGCTTTTCGTTCGAAAGCTTGATCCATCTTTTCAAGAATGTATTTGGAAGCTCAACTTTAGTATTTTGAACAAGATCCTCATAAATGTCCCTTGTCAAGATACGATCTGAGTCATTACCAAACATTCCTTCAAGATCTGCAGCAATTCTTTCTCTAAGTTCTTTTTCGCTCTTCACAGCTCCTTCACCAAACAAACGATCGAAAAGTTCCTGATTAAGATCAGCCATCTCCATGTGCTTGATCTCGTTGATCGTTAACTGGAATTTCTTTGAAATACTTCCAAGATCCTCCTCCTTTACACCCAACATTGATGCAGTATCTTTTCCGCCTCTTGAAACTTTAGCAGGATCAACGATTACTTTATCTCCTTTCGCTTTACCGATCAACTCTTTCTTCGTCTTTTTGTCTTCAATGAATTCCATTGAAACAGTCGATGAATGAAGAATTCCTCCATCCTTGATCGAATCATCATCGTTCAATTCAACAAATTGAGCAAGTACTAGATCGTTTTCACCAACACTATCAGCCGATACTAGTTTTCCGTATCTTCTTCTAAGGTCTTCGATCTGCTTGTCCAACAACTTCTCGTCTACCTTTACTTTAACATAATCGTATTTGCTCTTTTCGTTCAATTTGATCTCAAACTTTGGAGATAGTCCAATTTCGTATTCAAATTCAAACGTATCCGGCTTGTCAAAATCACCAACAACATCTGATCCTTCTTTTGGAATAGGATTCCCTAGGATTTCGATCTTGTTTTCAGAAATATAGTTGTACAATGCATCGTTCACCAACTTGTTCAATTCATCAGCCAATACTGATTTTCCGTATTGCTTTTGAATCAAAGCCAATGGAACATGACCAGGTCTGAATCCTGGAATTTTAGCCGTTTTACGGTATTTTTCCAAAGTTGATTTTACCTTCTGGCTGTAATCTTCAGCAGAGATCTGCACTTTAAGGACAGCGTTCAACGCATCCACATCCTGACGAATAATATTCATCTTACTTCTTCTTTTAAAACTACTACAAACAAAAAATGGCCTCGTCAGACAACAAGACCATTTGAAGTGCGGATGGAGGGACTCGAACCCGCACACCTCTCGGCACCAGATCCTAAGTCTGGCGTGTCTACCAATTTCACCACAT
>SBFR01000103.1 GCA_006227105.1 Bacteroidota bacterium | reverse complement strand
TTTATTTCGTCAAAAGTTCCAATGAGGGAATGGTAAAGAAACTCATCGTCAATTAAACTGAAGGCCCGATGTTTCGGGCCTTTTTTATTTAATGAATTCAATTCAGAAACTGCTCAAAAAATCCTCCAATTTGTAGCTCTTCATCTACAAAATGGATCTCATAGATCCAGAATCGATCATCGTTATTTTTATCTTTCGACGACATTGGTATTTGATTATCAGGATGAATGTAATTCACCAATTCTTCTCCCTGTATTTTTTCGTGAGGGAAATTACCGATCAAATGTCCGCAATGTTCATTTCCAAATTCCCAACCGTATTTCCCAGCTAATTCCCTGGTGAAAGCGTAAAATTCTGCCCCGGTAATTGTCTTCGAATTTGCAAGATAAAATTCCCTCCCCGCGTTCCAAGCAGCTTCAATATCTTGTTGAAGTTTCAGCATTTTTGGATCACTTCCCAGTACATACGTCCTTCCAAAGTCCGCCTCCCATTCATCGAAGACCGGACCGAAATCCAGGAATAATATGTCATTTTCCCTGATGGTGAGATTTTCTGGATTATGTCGATAAGGCAAGAGTGTATTACTACCCGCCCTTACAATGCGTTTATGCCAGTATTTTTTAATTCCAAATAGTTCAAACGCCAACTTATAAACGCTTTGATTCAATTCCTTTTCGCTTATTCCGCCACGGATATAGTTACGGTTTTCAAGCTCCTGAAAAAGCACTTTTGCTTTTTCCTCTGCGCGCACCAATTCTTGAATTTTCTCAATTCTCGACATACTTCAATTTCTGATTCAGGCCTCCAAATTAATCACATAACTGATAATTTATATCGCTACCATTAAAATCAGATCTTGACTCCTCTCAACCTTAACGCATTGCTGATCACTGAAACTGAGCTGAAGCTCATTGCTAATGCAGCGATCATCGGTGATAATAAAACCCCAAAGAATGGATACAAAAGTCCGGCAGCGATCGGAACACCCAACGTGTTATAAACCAATGCAAAAAATAAATTCTGTTTGATGTTACGCATAACGGCATGACTCAAATTTCGCGCTTTGACGACTCCTTGAAGATCGCCTTTCACGAGCGTGATCATAGCACTTTCTATTGCAACGTCAGTACCTGTTCCCATCGCGATCCCTACATCGCTTTTTGCCAATGCTGGAGCATCATTGATTCCGTCACCAGCCATTGCCACTAATCGCCCTTCATTCTGCATTGACTCAACCTCTTTCATTTTATTTTGAGGAAGCATCCCAGCCTTGAAATCATCCAAACCGAGATCTTTTGCAACTGAACTCGCGGTCACTTCATTGTCTCCTGTGAACATGATGACTCGAATACCTTTTTGTTGAAGATCTTTGATGGCTTTTGCTGCGGACTGTTTGATCTTATCGCCAATCACGATAAATCCGACTACATTTCCATCAACCGAAAGAAAGGATACGGTTTTTCCCTTTTCCTGGTAGCTCAATGCCTCCATTTGCATTGATTCAGTTATGTCGGACCCTGAATGGAGCATCATTTGTGGATTTCCTAGCGCTAACTTTTTTCCATTGGCAATTCCTTCAACCCCCTTTCCCGTGACTGCATTAAAACCCTCTATTTTGATGGTAGAAATATTTTGTTCTTTACCATAATTGACCGTAGCATCAGCCAAAGGGTGCTCACTGTTCGTATTTAGGGAAACGATGTACAGAAGGATATCTCTAATGTCAAATTCTTTATTCAACGATACCACGATCCGAACTGAAGGTTTCCCTTCCGTGAGGGTTCCGGTTTTGTCGACAATAAGCGTATCAACCTTATCTAGTTTTTCCAACGCCTCTGCATTCTTGATTAGCACTCCATTTTGAGCTCCTTTTCCTACACCAACCATGACAGACATCGGGGTTGCCAATCCCAATGCACACGGACATGCAATGATCAGTACAGCAATTCCATTTGTCAAAGCATAAACAAATGCTGGATCAGGTCCCCATATGATCCAAAGTGCAAAGGTCACCACTGAAACCAACACCACAATCGGTACGAAATATCCAGACACTTTATCTGCAAGCTTCTGTATTGGTGCTCTACTCCTACTGGCATTATTCACCATCTGAATGATCTGCGACAACAAGGTTTCAGCACCTACTTTTTCTGCTCGCATGATGAAAGACTGATTTCCATTTATGGTTCCACTGCTCACTTGATCACCCACCACTTTTGAAACTGGAACGGGTTCGCCTGTGATCATCGATTCATCAATACTTGAATAACCATCCGTTATAATACCATCAACAGGAATTTTTTCACCCGGCTTGACCTTAAGTAAATCTCCCAATTGAATTTCATCAATACTTACTTCTGATTCCACACCATCTTTTATCCGAACAGCAATATTAGGCGCAAGTTTCAATAGTTCTTTTACGGCTGAATTAGTCTTACTGTGTGCACGAGCCTCGAGTAATTGCCCCAACAATACGAGCGTCAGGATCACTGTTGCCGCTTCAAAATAAACATGCACTGCCCCACTTTCTGTTTTGAATTGGTCCGGAAAAAAATCTGGGAATAAGAGTCCAAACAAGCTGAATAACCATGCAACCCCAGAACCAATTCCAATCAGTGTAAACATGTTCAAGTTCCAAGAGACAATACTTCTGTAAGCTCGTTGAAAGAACATCCAAGTAGTATAAAATACAACAGGGAGGGATAAGAAAAATTGCACCCAATTCCATGACTTTTGAGGCATCAGGTCATATAATGGATTGTTCATGATCATTTCACTCATGGCTATAAGGAATATTGGCAGAGTGAATAATACGGAGAGCCTAAATTTTCTCCTTAATTCATGAAACACTTTATCCTCAGCCGATGTATCCGGTTTCTTTAAGATCAAATTCATCCCACAAATCGGACACGTGCCTTTCTGGTCCTTTATTACCTCTGGATGCATCGGACATGTCCAGATCTGATTAGAAGAGACAACCGCCCTTGGCTGTTCAATAAGATCCATCCCACAAACAGGACAGTTTCCAGGTTTCGAGTAGGTCTTATCTCCTTCACAATGCATTGGACAATAAAAGATACCTGACCCACTTTCATTGGAAACTGACGGTTTCATTTCTTTGAAAATCATCGGTTCATTGTGGATGGAGTAATGTCCTCCGTCATTTTCCAAAACCGCCTGAAAACTTGACAAAGGAACATGCTTTTCCATATCGATCACCGCTGTTCCTTTTTTGAGATCAACCTCCACTTTTCGAACGCCCTCAACAGCCGAAAGAAGTTGTTCCATATGGTTTCGACAGCCATCACAGGTCATCCCATGTATGTGATATGTGTGTTTCATGTGAAGGAAATCCGCCGGAAATATTTGCTAAATCAAATCCCGAATGGACTTCTTTTAAAGTTAAGCAAAGATTATGAAACCTAATATTGGTTTCAAGAAGGAGGTCAATATTATCAGTTAAAGCCGATCAAGCGAATCCTTTTTTCATTGACAAATAAGAAGCTGCCAGAGCGTTGAGCCTTGCCGTCTGCGATTACTTTGAATTGTTCCTTAAGCTCCTCGGGAACTTCAATTTCAACCTCATCGAAATACAAATAGGTACAGTCATTCAACAAACGAATGGTACCATTCATTTCTTCCTCGGCCGGCTCAACTTCGTAATAGTATCTATCCGCGTCCAGAAATAATCGAAAAACAGTAGAATCAGGGACTTTGGTTTTGGAAATTACCTTATCAAAAGAATATTCATATTGGGTACCGTCGGATAAGGTTTGATTGAGCTTTGTTTCACGCACTCTAATCTTGTATTGATATCCCCACTCAAAATCAAAATTTTCCAAATATTCGATGTGTGAATCCGGCGAATTCAAAACCAGCCTTTTGAAATGCTCATAATTCTGAAATGATTTTGAAGGTTCGATCGTTATGGTTTTGAATTTTGAACTCTGAGCGTAAGACAGTGAGATTAAAAAGCTAAATGCGACCAAGACAAATGAGTTCATGTTTTTCTGTGTTAATTCCCCATTCTATTTGGAGGATTTGGACAATACAAATTGTATACCGTTTAACTTTTTAAATCAAAGAACGCCCTATCAATAGACAGGGCGTTCCTCAAAATAATAAAATCTTGAAAGGATCAATTCTTAACGAACGATCTAGAGGTTGCACCATCGATTTTTACGAGGTAAATTCCTTTTTCAAGTGATTCAATATCAACGGAATTGTTCCCAGAACTCAGCAATTGAGTTTTAACAACATGTCCTAAAAGGTCCACTAGAGTTACTTCAACCGAAGCATTTGATTCAATATTTAATACATCTTGAGCAGGATTTGGATACAGTTTCAAAGAAACGTCTTCCTTTTCGATCACAGACATTTCATTTGCATCGAAAACCTTCATGGTGATCAACGGAGTCTTGTCTTCTCCAAAACCTAGTGCATAATATTGAGTTCCGTCTGACACCGGTCCTACAGGCTGTAAATAATGATTGATATTCGCATAGTAATTTGCATCTCTTCCAAATCCTAACCAAACATTTGCATTCGAATTTCCGATACAAACTAAGTAGCGCTGATCATCAACCAACTGCGTCGGTGTATCGAATCCCTGATAAACAACTACCTCATCAAGATCAGAAGGATAATAATAGTACCCATATGAAATTGGATTCAAATTGCTAAATCCAAAATTTGCATCATTCAGATCGGCAAATACATCGTTCCACTCATATAAGGTTAATGAGATTTCTTCTCCAGTAAGATCATTTGTTCCAGCTGCAGCGGAAAAGTACAACCCTTGCAAACCTAGTCTTGATGCGTTCGCATCTTTATAAGTGATACAAGCTTCCCAACTTGTTGCCCCTCCTCCTGGTCTCCAACTTGATGAAACCATAGGCAAATTCGTTGCTGGATCAATAAATGAATACGAAATAAGAGAATCTGAAATATGGAAATCATACCCTAAACTATCATCATAGCTTGCTTCATCAGTAATTGCTCCAAGATCCACTTCATAGGATAACGAATAGCTACCTGCAGGGTAATTGGTCATTGAATAGGCAGGAATTGAATTGGCACCTCCGGTAAACACGTCAATGCTATCTCCAGACAAAATACTAAATGGTCCTGCCGACTGAGTCCAGGTTCCGTTTGGTCCAACTACAGTAGCAGTAATATTTACAGTCGATTGATCATTTGATCCGTAATTGTAGATCGTTGCCCCCACATCAAAGCCATATTCATTTTGTGCTTGAGCCGTCAAAGCTGCAGTGGCTGTGTTTTGAGGACGAAGTGTCGTCATTTTCTTGATCCCAATATCATCACCAAATAATCCTAATTTGTTTCCGATAAATGCAACGACCGTCTCGCCGTTTTCGATCTTACTTCTGATCAAAGCTCCATCTGATTTTCCGATGAATGCAAAAGGAATTGAAGTAGACATTCCATCAGGGAATCCAGAATAAGCGTATACTCCATCTACTCTGTTCACTACAATTACCCCAACAGCCCCAGCATTTTGAGCATTCAAAATTTTGGTACTGATATAACAATCATTTGTGGAAACACCATCGTATCGATAGACCATCACGATCTTTCCTGTCACGTTATTTGTCAATGGTGAACAAGCCTCATTGGAATGAGGAATTCCCTGAGCATTCATTCCAGGTGTTCCGTCTTCAGCGATCACAACCGTATCTTGCACAGCATCCGCAGGATTATTTAGATCTGCCAGACCCCAATCAGCAGCATCACCGTTGGAGGTAAAATCATACGCACCAGCAATAGATACGGGCTCTATTACCGTGAATGATACCTGAGCAAAAGAGCTTGAAATACTGCATAGAAGTAGTAGAAAAAGTGTAGTGGTTTTTTTCATATAGTGAAATTTAGTTTGGGTAAATGTACTACATTCCAATGACTTAACCCTCAACCAAAAGGCATCCATCAATTTCATAAGGATTGAAACTTCAAGAATTAATTTCTGAGGAATTGTATATTTACGGAAATGAGATCTACCATTTTCCTTCTACTACTAAGTTGCTTTAGTGTTTTTTCTCAGGAGAATACCGAAGTGATCTTTGAACGTCCATTGGACGAAATACTTGGATTTATTGATAAAAATGTATCTGAAAAGCCTGTTTCTGGAGTTTATGACCTGGCAAGAAAACCGGATGGGTACTATCTGTGTGCTCAATTTTACAATGATGAAGGTCAATTAACCGACCTCGAATATTCATTAGTTTATAATTTCTCAACAGGAAATCTTCAAGTACCCGTTTTTAAGAAATCTGAACAATTCGAGGAAGATGATGACCAAGGATCCTTGTCCCGTTTTGGGTCAATCTGGTCGAGACGAGAAGCAAACAAAGCGCTGATCTATTATGGATATCCTGAAGCGACAAAAGATGTCCGCGAATTTGTCGAAAAGAAAAAATCCCCTTCGGCATTTGAGCTTGAAGCCTTAGCAAGGGCTTATTCGTTTGAGGCTAATCAATATATTCATCCTGGAATGTATGGTAATTATGGTATGGTTGAGCAACCTTATCTTGATGCCGGTCTCAAGAAGTTAAATGAAGAAAGAGTGAATGGCTTTCTTGAAAAGTTCCAGCGCTCCTTGGATATATGGGAACGAATACGAAAAGAATACCCAAGCCATATCCCATCGCTCATAGGAGATCTTGATCTAAAGATCGGGCATGAATATATGCATGCTTATTTTACGTTGAAGTGTATCCATGAACCGGAGTTGGCTAATAAAATGCTTGAAAAAGCAAGCTATCCAGAATCGATTATACAATATGCCAAGCTGATGCTTGACATGTGCGAAAAAGATGGGTTTATATTAACCCATGGAGACTCTGATACCTATCCTATTTGGTACGTTCAGGACAAACTGGGGTATCGTAAAGATGTAGTCGTGATCAACACGTCTCTTGCTCAATTGGCGTGGTATCAAGAATTTGTACTGGACCAATATCATATTCGTTCCAGTTTTACTTCGGACCAACTGAATGCAATTCAGTATAAATACATTGTTTTTAATGGTACTACAGAAAGACCTTTTGATGAATGGCTTTCAATTTTCAAGAACACACAGGATTTAAGCAATCTGGAGCGAGTTATTTACATTGAAGAAAGCTGGAACTTACCTAGAGAAGGAGACACACTTTACATTCGCAATATAAATTATGTAACAGGAGCTCAGTTGTTCTATTATGATCTTTTTAGTCTTTATCCCGAAAGAAAGATCTACTCATCGAATGCAATTGGGTTCACAGATCTCGGATTATACAAGACCATCATTCAAAAAGGACTTATTGTAGAGCTTTTAGGAAGTGCTGACCCCAGAGATGCTGATCTTGCAGAACAACAATATCTACTCGATTTTGTAAAAAATATTCCCGAAGGTTATTTCTCAGGAATGGGTGACTATGAGACTCATATGCGGGATATGGTACTTCGAAACATGTTTTATTTGACAGATACCAACATCAAGGAAAACCAGGATCTCATCTGTAATACCATACTTGGGGATATCGATCTCAGGAAAGTGAAACCTGAGCTGGCAAATATGATCACCTATTATTTTGACCGTATCGATTTGAACAAGACAAAGCAATTCCTTAGAGATTATGAGGAACATGCAAAAAACATAATTAACAAATACCAGGATCTGAAAATCTATGATTACGATGATCTTGAGGATCTTACCGAAATCGTTAGCATCTACACAGGCGCCCCAAAGCATCGCATCTCAAAATATGAGGATGAAAAATACAAGTGGCAAGGAAGCAAAGAACTTTACAATCTTGTCAATAAAAAAATTACCGACAACTTGTTCTTAGTGAAAGGTGCCCAGATGGAACATACCTATCTTAGATTGCAGGGGTTAGCTCATGTAATGGACAACACCAAATAGTTCAAGTGTTTAGCATGGTATTTGCTAATTGCTCGTCCATGAAGACACTTATCTTATCATTCACGCTACTGATTTTATCAAACTTGAATTTGTTTTCCCAAGAAATTATTGAGCGTATTTATGAACCTGCAATAGAGTTGCAATTTGAAGAACCTCTCACATCAGGACCTGTTACTGAAGATTATACATATCCACAAGATACAAGTGTGATTGTCGATTTTCCGGATTCTTTGGCGGAGTTCCCCGGGGGATACACAACATTAATGGATTTCGTGAAAAAAAACTTTAAAATGCCCGATGAATTAAAGGACACTACCATTCAGGGGAAAGTCTATGTTCGTTTTATTATTGAGCGAAATGGATCAGTATCCTATCCAGAAATTCTTAGAGGATTGCATCCACTCATTGACAGAGAAGTTAAACGATTAGTCCTTTCTATGCCTAAATGGAAACCAGCGAAATTAAATGATCAAATTGTCCGCTCGAAGATTGTAATTCCTGTTCGGGTGCAATAAAAAATCAATATAGAAAGATCAATAAACAATAAAGCCGATCCTTGATCGGCTTTATTGTTACTACCTATTTTAGTATTGAAAGCAGTTGATATTTATCCTCTTTCTTCTCCAGCTCAAGAGTCAATTTACCGGGAACAGAAATATGTCTGGTCTCTTCGATGATCGCTTCGTCAATTCCTACTTCATTCGGAATCCATTTGGTATGTTTTGTTACGGTCAATGAAGTAAGATCTCCTGCCCAATCAAGACACGCTTTAGTGATCTCTTTGTCAATATTCAATTTTCCTTTTTTGTCAAAGAACTGAGGATGTTCTACCCCAACAAGCTTTTTCAATGCTTCTGCATCTGAAAGACGAATTGCCGCAATGACTCCTTTGACATATGCATCGGCAAAATGAGCATCCGCCTTAGACAGATAGTGGTTCATCAGATCGATCTGGGTTCCTTTGATCACAACGGTTTTCAATTCAAGTTGACCATCTATTTCTATACTGATCGGATTGATGATTTCATCCAGAGGAACAATGAAATACGTGCTATCCCCATCAAAATGCCCAGTTCCCACTTGTTTCAACTTAAAAGTGGTTGTATTCGATCCTGGTTCTCCGTAATACACCCGATCAAACAAACTTGAAGGAGCAACCGACGCTTTTATCATATGTTTACCGGGAACGGCAATTTTAAATTGTTTCAAAGCAAATTGTCTTGCTTCAAGAGCTATCGGTACATTAAATGCCCCTTGACTCGCAGGTAAAACTACCGGTGAATTTAGAAACTGTTCCTGTGAAATTGGTTTGTATAACAATTGTTGAGAGTCATGATCCGGAAAGTGGGATCCGATCATAACCTTGGGATCAACATCGATCCATCGCTGGTCAATAGTTGATCCTTGATCGGCCCAAGTAACATCAAATAAATGTTTCTCCCCCTCATACTCAACAATATTCCATGCGTGATAACCTCCCAGATTCATCAGATCTGCAAATCCATCTTTCGTATATCCTTTCACCGTTTCAACCTTCAATCCCGATAGAAAACATAGTGATTCAAATACATTGGCGTATCCTTCACATACGGCTACTCTTTTCCTACCAGCAAGAATTGACTTGATGTCCGACTGATCATTCGCATACCGGGAGGATTTTAGTCCCTCGTGATCATATTCGATGGTCTTCACAACAAACTCTGTAATTGCCAGACTTTTTTGCTTTTCTGAAGTTTTCCCGATCAGTAAGAAATCAAGTAATCTTTTCAAATCAAGTTCTTCTGCAGCCTCTTTGTTGAAGACCACTTCATCTGAATTGACCGCAATAAAAAATGGCTTAGAAAACTGTGATTCACGCGTAATCTTGTACAGCTCATTTTCCTTACGGATGAGCATGTCAGCTAGTGAGGAATAGATCTTTCCATTGTACAAAAACGTTCCATATTTGAATTTTCCAGAAAACTCTTTTTGATCCGGCAGCTGAAATATGATCCGCCCTTTTTTAATATTGAAAGTTCCCAGATTGCGCAATACCTCCTCGTGCTTACTCCCTTTTTGAACAAACCTAAGATGTTCATAGCTACCATCGTCATACAATCGCAGTAACTCTGTTGATTTCGATGTCGCTTCAATCTTAAAAACTTTTTCCAATACTGCATCGGAATATATCCAATGCTTCTTTTCTTTTGCGTTCAGGGTTGTTCCGATAATCAACAACGCCAATAACATGATCGGTCTTTTCATACTTGCTGTTTTTGGGAGTTAAAATGTATGATTATGTCATAGGCCACAGGATTTTATTTACTAACGAAGAACCTTTTTATTTATAACATCTCAACGCTTTATTTTCGCGTATTTGTACACTTAATTTCTCTACTTTTGGCCCTTATTTGAATAAGTGAAAAAAAATCTAATTGCTTCATTCCTACTCATTTTCATCCTTTTCGGATGTCAAATAGTCAAACGTCAGCATCTTCCTGGTTATCACATTGAATGGAACCACACGATCAAACCCAGTGAAAAGGAATTGAAGGAAGAGAAAAGGAGTAAGACTTCCAATACTGAAGACCTAACTACAGATTCGGTTCTGACCAAAAAGTACCGATCAACGCAGAGAGAGATCCTGCAATCATTTAAGGCAGAAGTATTCGATCGAACCTCTTCAATTGAGGAAAAAATACTAATTCCCAAATTCGAAAAGCTCAGTAGAAAGGCCTCCGAAAAAAGAGCCGAAAAACAGAAGAAAGAGAATAAATCAATTGAAAAGACAAAGAAGAAATCCATTCTTAGTTTCATTTACACTGCCGACAGCGAAACTTTAAGGATTATTGGATTGGTATTGCTGATTTTTGGAGGCACGTTACTTATCATATCACTGATCTATTGGGCGGGAGCATTCAATGGAAGTAGCGGATCCTCTGGCTCAAGCGGTGGTTCAAACTCAAGTGCTTTCAATAATCTGTTTTCTGGAAACGACCCATTGGGATGCCTTACTGTTATCATCATTCTGATTGTGTTCATTTTTATTGTTTGGTTGTTTTACCTCCTGATCAAATTCGTACTTGGAGGTCCGATCATTGGCACTATTGTGGGAGGATCATTGGTGGTGCTTGGACTCCTCTTCCTTTATTGGGCTTACCGAAGAGGTTAACTATCTGGTTTCTACACATTAAAAGCAGATTTTCTAATTCCAATTTCAAAATATTCATTGAAAAATGACTTTTGATTAATCAATACCGTGATTCGTCAATTTAAGCAACGGTTATACGGTTAGAAATCTATTTTTAATACAACTAACTTTAAACCTACACATGAAAAACTTGCAATATTTACTCTCGGGTGGCCTTGTACTTTTTTCTTCTTCATTTTTTGCTCAAATCGTATATTCTGATGGTGCTCTATTGAATTTCAAAGCGGGTTCTATTGTTCACTGCAATGGTGGTGCTCATTTGAACAACAGTACAGTATTAACTAATGATGGTGATTTTACGATTTCAAAAAATTCCAGTTTAGCCCTTGCAGGAACTTTGTTTTTAGGGCCCAATAGTGTCTCCTCCGGAAATGGTGATTATCGCGTGGAACAGGACTGGATCAATGATGGTCAATTCAATGGAGATAACAGCAGAGTGCATTTATATGGCAACACTGAGCAATTCATAACTTCCAACACGAGTGTGATAACTGTTTTCAACGATCTGATCCTTACTGGAAGTGGGACTGGAGTAAATCGTCGAAAAACACTTGACAATGTTAATTCAGCTGTCGGGAATAATGGAAAGTTTACCATCAACGATCGAGAGCTTTACACTCAGGGAAACAACATGTACGTATATAATACTGCGTTAAATGCCGTATCCAATTCGACTACATTTGGACAAGAGGGATTTGTTAGCAGCGATGTTCCTGGATATCTGTACCGCAATACAGCTGCGAATGGAATTTACCTTTTCCCGGTCGGTTCAAGTAATGGCACATTAAGATATCGACCAGTTGAAATTACACCAGGAACAGCAAATCCTGGAGAAAATGGTTGTCGACTGAATAACTATCTTGCCGACGTTGACGGCTACAATTTGGCTCAAAAAGAATCTACCATAGATCTGGCCAACACAAACTTTTATCACTCTATCGTTCGCTCATCAGGAAACAACACTGCTGA
>SBFR01000163.1 GCA_006227105.1 Bacteroidota bacterium | reverse complement strand
CATGGATCGTCATTTGCCGGATCTGACTCATCATTCACTCCGTCTCCATCTGAATCGACGGTAGAGGACTCTAATGCATCAATAATTCCATCTCCGTCAGTGTCAAGTGGATTATTCACGTCCGGACCTATTTCAGCACAGTCGTTTTCACCATCACCATCAGTATCAGGATTAGACGGATCTGTTCCAGCGGCAATTTCATCAACATTTAAACATCCATCTCCATCCAGATCTGGATTGTCAGGAATAAAAACTGCAACAATGTTTTCCGGTGAGTTAATGACAATGCTATTGGTGTCATCAGTAATTGCCAACGCCATTGGTCCTGTTGTGAATTCCCAGTGATCGAATACATAACCGGGGAATGGTCTTGCAATTACATTCGTATTAATTCCTCCAAAATAATCAGCTGCCCACGGATAAGAAGGGGCCCAGATCGAATTTACCTTAATCTCTCCCGCAAGTGGAGGAGAAACATCAAAAGTGGTGGCAAATGGACCTGTCAATTGATAACAATCAATTAACCCACCGACCAATCCAGGACATCTTGCGTTAATAAAGTCCCGAATATCTTGCACATTACTTTGCCATTCAGTCATTGACCCACCCCATCTTGCAATTTGAGCCGGCATTTCTGGAGCAATTTCATTCACCATACTATCCAGCAACTGAATCATGTATGGACAATCAAAATACGTGTTTAACAAGTCAACATAACGCGTAATATAGTACTGCTCTACTATTGGCTGCTCATTGATCAATTTTTCAAGAATGTCTGTGTGTCCTTGTCCACCTGGGTTATTTAAGCTTTCTGCATTACAAGGGTCTGCGGTTGGACTATTATCTGGAATACCCGTGTAATTAATATAGTGTCCAAACGTGGCATCCATATCCCATAGGGTGTATCGCCATTTCTTCTTATCACCCAATGGATCCATTCCCCTCCACCAAGCCGTGTTCCAGTTTAACCAGTCTTGGTTTACTGTCCATGAATTAACCATGAAATAATCTGCCAAAGACTCCCAGTTGAACAATGAGTCAACATAATTGAAGTTCGCAGCATTTCCCATGTTGTTAGTCATGATGTAGTTACGAAGATTGTTCCAGTCGGTTTGTGCTTGCGCTCCTCCATATTCTGACCAAGTTCCTCCCCATGTTTTCAAGTACTGCAAGTTGTACTCGTCCTGGTCGTAATAATAGTCTGTAAAGTCCGCATCATCAACTTTTTCTCTAAGCTCATAAACACCCCAATACTGACCATTAACGTAAACAACACACGGCCTCCAAGTTCTCTCATCTACTTTCAGCTTTGCTCTTTGAGAAAGCGTATGAATGTATGCATCCCTAATGTGGGCCCCTCCGTTTTCAAACGGATAATTATCTGAGGCTCCCGGTTTAAGAATTAATCTTTGAAAACCCGTTCTCGTTTTATTTGGAAATATTTGATGGTCAATGTCTCCGTTATAGCCAAACTGATCCTTCATGATCACGTCAAACCCTCTTTGATTGTAAGACCATGAGTCGTTACCGTGCTTGTTAAATTCTCCTTCTCCTCTATCGATATAGGTTCCGTCTTCCTCAAATAATTCAAAAAATCCTTGTGGAGTAATGCTCTGATTTCCATTTAGCAAAGACTGAACACTTCCGGTTCCGGCCCCAGCAACAGAAACAACAGGAACTGTATGGGTAACGTTGATGAAATATGTAGAAGACATTGTAAAGCTTGGCTCATTTGCGGAAAATGCTTTTGCTCTTAACACCTTAGTAGTGGTAATACTCACCGGAGCTGAATACAAAGTAGAAGTTGTGGTTGGTACAGATCCATCAAGCGTATATCGAATGGTTGCTGTTGGATCTGGACACGTGATCGTTACGGTCTGTGCGCCAGGGTAAAAACCTGGAGCAACGCTAAACACAGGTGTTGGAGTATAAAAATTGACCCCACCTGTGTTGTTTGCATTCGGAGTTGGTGTTGTAAATAGTTTCCAAGTTGCGGCACCGTTTGTCTCCCTTCCTATTGAATGGTTTTGCTTAGTGGTCTGCGTGATTTCGTATGAATCGATTATGTTTCCAAACGTATTCGATAAAATGATCCACTCTCCATCTGTCTGAGTTAGCTTAAAATTAGGGTGAAGCTGAGTTCCATTTACAGTTCCTCTTCCCGAACAAAATACCATCAAAAAACCATTGGCTGGAATTGTCCCACTTGGAATCATCCATTTGGTAGGATTGGTCATTTTATCCGATAAATAAAACCCTGTTAGATCGACTGGAGAAGCCGATGTGTTGTATAATTCGACCCAGTCTTCTCGTTGACCATAAGCGTCAGTAGGACCAGAAATATTTGAACAAGAATATTCATTGATGATTACCTGAGCATTCGCTCCAAAAAAAATCAACGAAAAAAACAGAAATAGCGCCTGTTTCATAGTTTTTATGGTTTTAAAACCTGCAATGAGCAAAGTTATTAATCAATATTACGAAAATATTAAATGTCTTCGTATCTTCGAGACGATCAAACTGCATGAAAGGTTGAATTCATAAGCTGATCGAAATCAATACATAAGAAGAATGAAAAGGTTGCTTACGTTAGTTTTAGGTTTATTGTCTTTGGCAATGATCTCATCTTGTAAAAAAGTTGAAGGACAAGGAGGAACATCAACCATTAAGGGGGTTGTGATTGAACAAAAGTACATTGGGTCTAATATCGTAGCAGAATATCCGGCGGCAGATCAGGATGTTTTCATTATTTACGGGGCGGATGATACTTTTTATGACGATGATATCAAGACGTCCTATGACGGCTCTTTTGAGTTTAAATACCTCAACAATGGTACGTACAAACTTTTTGTTTACGAAGACAGCAGCACTGATCCAAGTGGAAAAGCTGCAAAAATGGTAGAGGTTGAGATCACCAGTAAGAAATCAACAATTGAAGTAGACACGATCTACATCAAAAAGATCTGATGAGAAAAATAGCGCTTCTTTTCGCAATGATGCCGCTGTTCTTGGGTGCTCAGACTCAAGAGGGAATGGTGTGGACTGAAATAGGAGTGAGTGGTCGGATCATTAAAAGCCTTGACTGGGGAGCAGAAGTTACCACCAGATTTGGTTCCAATGGTTTAAGTACTGTCTTTCCTCAAGCATCCTTAAAATATAAAGTGAACAAATTCTTGCGATTTTCTTGTGACTACAGGTATATCTATGACAAGCAATTAACAGGATATTACACCAATTCTCATCGTGTAAACTTTAATCTTGACGGGAAATATCAGGTTGATCGTTTTTATTTCAAGGCGCGTGCCCGATATCAGTATTCTTTTGACAGACTGTCGTCATCTGAATTTTATGAACCTGAGTTTGATCAGGCATTGAGAGGAAAATTAGAGGTAAAGTATGATGTCAATAATTTTATCCTGTCTCCTATCGTAAATGCCGAAATGTTTTACAATCCCAAATTTGGAGAATTTGGTCAACAGATCAACAAGATGAGAATTTTTGGTGGATTTGAGCTTGACCTCAACTCTGATCATGAGGTTTCCTTTGGGTACATTTATGATACCAGGATCAATCTTCCAAATCCAAGAAATAGACACATTTTAAGTCTTAGTTACGGATACACAATTAAGAAGAAGAAAGAGAAGTAATTACTTTTCTTTAGACACTTTGTCCACTCTGAATCCCAAATCCAACACTTCGGTGATCTCAGTAGCAGTTATGCCTTGTTCAATGACGAACGTATAAACCCCTTCCTCAGGAAGTTTTCTACTCTTGAATTTAAGTGGAAATTCAACGACGGTGCCTGTTTTGATTCCCGCCCATGAGCCATCCGGATTGGTTACTTTGATCTCGAAAGGTTCTCTAGCTTTCTGCCCAGAAGGTGTAATTGTATTCAGAAAGATCCAAAGATTATTATAGTTGTAGTCCGTTGTTGTGCGAAGCGTGATGATAAAGTCATACTCCTGATCAATGTCCTTTATATCAACTTTGAAATTCAGTTTTTGTTGCTGATCCCAGTTTTTATCCTCAAAAGAGTATACTTTCTCATAGACAGGAGCTTCATCACAAGAAGTAAGCGAAACTGCGCTTACCAAAAGAAAAAAAGCAATTACTCTTTTCATTCTGCTGGATTATTGTTATTCCCTCCCTTTCTTCGGTTTGGTCTACGTTTTTTCTTGTTTGGATTTGGGGCTCCAGATGCCTGTGGGTTCTCCGTTCTAGGTGCTCTTGGTTCTCCTTGTTGAGGGGCAGAAGCTCCTTCAGAACGATTATCTCTTCTCGGTTTTTTCTTTTTCTTTTTTGCTTTGAAAGCGTGTTCAAATCTGTTTAGACTATCCTGTCCCACCACATTTGAATAATCAGGCTCCTTAAATACCTCTTTCTGCTCTGAATATTCTATCAGCTCCTTCGGTTTTTTACCTTCTTTATTCATTTGGATGATCTCTCGAACCCTTTCCGGGGAAAGCGCGATCAATCCTGAGCCGGCACCAGCTTCTCCATCGTACACATACCACATTTGCGCCTTGAACACATCTGTTTTAATGTGGTGTGCTGATCCCTTTTCTGTTTGTAATCTTGTATCTCCTTTTGGGAAAGACTTGAT
>SBFR01000068.1 GCA_006227105.1 Bacteroidota bacterium | reverse complement strand
CCCCAATCCATAGTTTTAAAACGCACTGAACGATCTTCAGCACCTACCCAGACACCAGTTACCAATTCAGGAGTTAGCCCCATGAACCATCCATCTGAATTGTTCTGAGTTGTACCGGTTTTACCAGCCGTCGGATAAGGAATACTTCCCCATGCTCTACCGCCTCTTAAGCTTCCCGCTGTTCCTCTGTTTACGACACCTTTCATCATTTTCAGAGTCTCATACGCTACATTTTCATTCAACACTTCTTTAGAGTAATTTTTCGCACTGTAGATCACGTTTCCATTTCTGTCCTCAATTCTGAGGATCGTTGTAGGACGATTGAAAATTCCATGATTCGCGAAAATACATTGTGCAGCAACCATTTCGTACAAGGAAAGGTCCATGATCCCCAGACACATGGAAGGAACTTCGTCTTCCGGACGAAGATTAATATCCACATCCTTGAGCAATTTGGAAATCGTTTTCGGGCCGGCATAACCACCCATTTTAGACATCACCGCAACAGTTGTTGGGTTTGAAGACATCGCTAATCCCTCTTCCACGCTTGATGCTGCTTCACCTCCAGGACACCATTTTCCGGTTACGTTTCCACTGGCATCCATCAGATCCACACAATACGATATCGGTTCAAATCTCGTACAAGGTTTCACTACTCCCATTGCCAATGCCGTTGAATATACGAATGGCTTAATAGTAGAGCCTACCTGTCTTTTTCCAAGCTTAACATGGTCATACGCGAAATGGTCAAAGTTAGCTCCACCTACCCAAGCCTTTACAAATCCGGTCTGGGGTTCAATTGAGATCATACCCGCATGCAGGAATGACTTATAATAACGAATCGAGTCGTTTGGCGTCATCACCGTATCCACATCTCCATTCCATGAAAAAACCTTCATGTTCACAGCGGTATTGAAGTTCTGCTTTACTTCCTCATCGGTATATCCGGATGCCACTAAAGACTGGTATCTACCAGAGTTTCGACGTGCCGTTTTCATGATCGAATTCACCTGCTCTTCAGAAAGGTCATTGGAGAATGGCCAATTCTTCAGGTTTCTGTTATTCTTATTGAATGCATCCTGTAGGGTTTCCTTAAGGTGTCTTTCAACTGCATATTCCGCATGCTTCTGAAGGTTTGCGTCGATCGTTGTATAGATCTTTAATCCATCACTGTAGATATCATACGGCATCCCATCGGCTCTTTTGAATTTGAAAGAACCATCATCATTTTTTTGCTTCAACAGATCCGTAACCTCCTTACGAAGCGACTCTCTAAAATAAGGTGCCATACCTCGCTTGTGATCTACAACCTGATAATCAACAATGATCGGTTTGTTTTTTAGCGCATTGTATTCTTCTTCTGTGATCTTGTTTCTCAGGGCAGAATTTTCAGCTTTACTATTCTTCAACCATTGATAAAGCACCTGATTTCTTCTTTGAATGGCAAGCGATGAATCTTTTGCACGCGCTTCCATTACTTCTTCACGGCTCACTTGTTCAGGAGCCACTCCTTTTTTCGCGGCAATGCTTCTTCTGTAATTTTTGATCTTGTACGTGTAGGGATTGTACAATGAAGGATTCTTACACATTCCAATAAGCATGGCAGCTTCCTCCTTCGCCAGATCTTTTGGTTTTTTGTTGAAGTACACCTTTGCTGCGTTTTCTATTCCAACCGCGTTGTACAAGAAGTCGAATTGATTGAGGTACATCGTGATGATCTCCTCTTTCGTGTATCGCTTTTCCAAACGAACGGCAATGATATTTTCTCTGGCCTTTTCATTCAATCTTCTCATCGCTCTTCCCAGCTTACCACTTCCTCCAGTTTCCAAAACTTCACCATTCGCTCGAGCAATTTCTTCTCTTTCTCGTTGTTGTAATGTAAACAACTGTTTTGCCAGCTGCTGAGTAATGGTCGATGCACCTCCGGCGCTTCCCACATTCGCTACTGCGCGTCCCAATGCCTTAAAGTCAACACCGGAATGCTCATGAAAACGCTCATCTTCAGTTGAGATCAGCGCGTCAGTTACGTTCGGAGAAATATCTTTGTAATCAACGCTCGTTCTGTTCACACGCCAGTATCTTCCAAGCTCCGTCGTACCATCTTCTGCATAGACAACTGAAGCAAGCAGCTCAGGCGGATTGTCCAGCATTTCAACAGGGGGTAGATCTTCCTCTGATTGCAAGAGCATAAGTCCTGTGATCGAAAGGAAAGGGATTGCTGAAAACACCCAGAATAGAATATTTAATCTTTTCGTGGTTTTTTCTGAGAATTGAATGGCTTCACCTTTCTTGCCCATGAGCATTTAGTTTTGGTAAAATTAACGAATTATTTTTCTCAATATTACTGGAATACATCCTTCCGCTGACTATCCAGTTTCAGTAAAATGAACATCATCATCGAAAAGGACATCATTGAGGATCCTCCATAGGAAAAGAACGGTAACGGAATCCCGATAACCGGTGCAAAACCGATGTTCATTCCAATATTTACTGCAAAGTGATAAAAGAGGACCATGGCCACAACATAGGCATAGATCCTGTTGAATGCCGAACGTTGTCGTTCTGCGATCACGATAATCCGCAAAAGCATGAACATGTACAGGAAGATCAACACAAAGGTCCCTGCAAATCCCCACTCCTCGGCAAATGGACAGAAGATAAAATCGGTCTCACTTTCCGGTACGTGATTACTTTCCACGCTGGACACAGACGCCTTGTTGTATCCTTTTCCAAAAAGTCCGCCTGATCCAACAGCTGCCATCGCTCTGTTTCGGTTATAATCTTCTCCGTCTGGGTCTTCTTTTAACCCGAGAAATAATTCGATCCTTTCTTTCTGGTGATCTGCCAGACTCTGAAACCCGGTGTTTACCACGAAGGCAATGCCGGATCCCAGGATGAATCCGATCAAAACAATAAAGGTCACCCTTCTTCGATCTCTTTTCGTGGAAATGAATCTCAAAAACAAAAATGCGATCAACGCAAATACGGCAAGGGAAATGACCACCCCATACATCCCTGGGATCTGAATCCCCGGTAACCATCCAAACTCTAGTGTTTCGTTACTGATCAGCAAGGTTACCAAGCTCAGAAAGACCACAACGAATAGGATTGGAATAAAGTGACTACCCACCCAGGTTTGTTTGAATTTAACTCCAGGAATACTGTTGATCAAGCTTAAGATAATAGGGTCATAAGTGATCCCTTCACGATACATCACGAAAAGGAAGGAGGTAAATACCACAAAAGTTCCCGCATCCGGTTGAAGGAGGATCAAGGCCATGGGAAACAAGATGATCAGGTTTGCCAGGATCACGGTCCTCACGTTTTGCTGTTTCACGTTGATCGAAGAAATGAATCTTGCCAAAACCAGCCCTGTCCCGATCTTAGCAAATTCGGCCGGTTGAATTCCCATTGTTCCTATACCGAGCCATGCTCTGGCTCCATTGATAGGTGGCATAAACAAGACCACAACGAGCAAAGAAATCACAAACAAATAAATGGGAATGGCGAATTTTCGATAGATATCTGAGTCGATCAGAAACACCAGTAATCCCAGAAAAAGCGATACTCCGATCCACATTACCTGTTTGCCGTATTTCTGAGAAAAATCGAATAGACTAGGATGTTCTTCCACAAGGGCAACAGAATACACTGTAGCAAGCCCCATCGAGATCATGATGATGTATCCGATGAACAATGGCCAGTCAAGCGCGCCTACTATGGAATCCTGTTTTCTCAATCCTTATATGTAAATGTCGCCTCCATGATCGTTTTTTCCCTGTCGATCTCAGTCACTTTTCTCGTGAGGTATTTTTCGATCATCAATCCAGCAGTTGGAGCAGCCCAAAGCCCACCACCACCTTTCGCATTTTCAATGAATGCGACGATCGCGATCTTCGGCTTATTCATGGGTGCAAATGCGATGAAAACGGAGTGGTCTTCACCATGAGGGTTCTGCACTGTTCCCGTTTTACCACAGACAACGATATCCTTTAATCTGGCGCGTCTTCCTGTTCCTCCCGGTTCGTAGACCACACGACGCATTCCTTCGATCACCACGTCATAGTGCTGACGATCGATCTTCGTGTAATGTTTCTTCTTGTATTGATCCATTGGACCCTTTTTACCAATCGACTTCACAAAGTGAGGTGTTATGTACCATCCTTTGTTGGCGATAGTGGCGGCTACATTGGCCATCTGCAATGGAGTGATCATTACCTCTCCCTGTCCAATCGAGATCGATCGAATGGTTGAAAACGCCCATCTGTGATGTCCATACCAGCGATCATAATAATTTGCGTCAGGGATATTTCCTGGACGAAGACCCGTAATATCTGTTTCCAGTTTTTCGCCAAGTCCAAATCTATGCATGTATTCAGCCCAGGTATTCAACCCAACTTCTGCATCCGCAAAGATGCTTTTCTTCTTCCCTTGCTGAATGATGCGTCTCATTACCGCATAATAGTATGGGTTGCAAGAATGCTTTATGGCATCCATTAAGTTGCCTGCACTGGGATGATTGTGACAACCCACTACAGACTTGTTACACGGTGCCCCAAATTCAGGAGTGATCACTCCTTCCTGTAGTGCGATCAATGAATTCAATAACTTAAAAGTAGATCCTGGAGGATATTCTGC
>SBFR01000025.1 GCA_006227105.1 Bacteroidota bacterium | reverse complement strand
CACCTCCGTTCTTGCACAAGAAAAGGAAGAGGTTGAATCAAATAAGTTTGTACATTATGTTGGGATCAATAGCTATACAATGAATTTTGATTTCTATGCTTCAAAGTTGCTTGAATTCACAAAGTTTGGTGGAAATGAATTGAATTACTTTTTTGATTTCAAGCAAGATGGACAAAATACATATTATTTGAAATCAGGTGTTTTCTTTTATAAAGCAAAGTCTAAATATCCATTACCGGATTTGAATTATTGGTATTTCCCTCTGGGAATTGGAACAAGCCATAAATTTTTAAAGAAAGAAAACCTTTCATTAGATTTTAACTTGTCAACTCCTCTTTTAAACTATGAAGGTTCAAAGAACATGAGAAGGGACAAGCTTTGGTTGAATTACGAGGAGGCAATCAATTATTCAAATGAAAGGAAGAATAGGACCGTTCTGATAGAACAATTATCATTCGGCATTAAATTCAAATCCAAATGGGCAATTCAAATAGGAGAGATAGGTTATTTCACCAGTATAAAAGGTCGAAACATGCCCATTTTCACTCCGGGATTTCTTTTTGGTGTTAAGTACAAAGTTGCGGGATAGAAATATGACTAAAAAGCTGCAGCTGTGAAGAGAAGGAGGAAGACCGATTTACAAAATTTAAGAAATTCCTTGTTTGATTGGTCTACTTCCTTTTATCCTGAACAATTTCTGGAAACGAGATGAGATTAAACATACTTCTTAAACGGGAACGGACGCGGTTGCCATAGAGTTCTTCGAGTTCGGTGGAGTTGAGGTTCGTGGTAGCATGAGTAACCGTTCCTTCCAAGATCTGGAGCTCGTAGCGCTGGAGAAGGATCTCGGCAATGGTGTTGCATTCATTTCCAAAGTACTTCATGTTATTTTCAACTCCCAGATCATCAAAGCAATAGATCTTGTTTCCTGATTTACCGTACTTCTGAATGATGGGATATCCTTCCTGGTTAAATTCGGAGGCGATGTCGCGGGTGGATTTGATGATGTAGTTTTGATCAGGATATGTGAAGCTTCTCATCAAAGTCATGAGGGAGGTCTTCCCGCAACCTACGGGACCGTTGAGCAGGATTCCTTTTTCGAGATCGATCCCATATTTCGCGCAATTTTCTTCGTCGCGAATGAAGTAGATCATCAGTTTGTAAATGATCACTTTGTCCTCCGGATGTAGTTTGAACTTTTGTCCGAATTTCTGTTTTCCTAGTTCCTGAAGGTAGTTCCATGATTTTTTGAAATTGTAGAGTTTGAAACCGTCGATGATTTCGAAAGGTAATGGGTTATTCTGATTCATTTCTAAGTCTCATTTTTAATGTTCTTGTTTACCTTATTTTCCACTTTTTGGCATCGCCCCAAAAAGTTGAGCAAAAAGGTCTAGCGCTGCACCTCCTCAATTTCTCTCCATTCCTGAGAAGCGACCATTTCAGTGATTTACCTTCGGTGCTGCTTCGCGGTCTCCCATCCTGTCCGGACTTCTTCATGGTGCCCACTTCTCAGTTCAATGCGTTCATTTCGTCGCTGAGGCGCGGTCCTGAGATTATGCTTCGGAGGAGGTCGATCTTAGAGGGGGATGGAGTAATCTTTGTCGTTGTTGGTGTTGAGTCTGTCATTTGCTTTGGATGAGGTTTTGAAATTTGCACTTCTTTTGATCCAATTTCGCGCGGCGGCATGCCAGTCTTTCATCTTTGCCTTCCCTCCTACTAACCATCCGTTCGACTGATAGTGATCATAAAAACTTTCTGCCTCTATCCTCTTCCATCCATTCAACAGAAAAAATGAGATCACTTCTTCCTGATCGGGAGGAGAAAACTGTGTTTTCTCTCTCTTCTGTTTTTCTTGTTTAATCTGTTTATTCTGTTTTATACTGTTTATAGAAGGGCCTAGTACTTGTCCCGGTAGTTGTACTGTTAGTTGTTCAAGAGTTGTATCACCAGTTGTCTCAGTGGTTGTATCGAAATTGAACAAGTTGACCAAACTTCCTCTTAAAGGGTTGTGCGATGGTTGATAGTTTAGATATCCCCATTCATGGAGCTCGGTCATGCACTTGTGATACGTGGCCCGCGCTCCAATTTTAGAGATCTTCATGACTTCCGAACGATTAATCGAAAGTGGATTCTGAAATCGGTTGTGATTCCAGATTAGGAACAAGGCCAAATACATACTCACATGGGCTGTATTTAACCTGTCGTCCTCTGACATTCGCACTGCTACGGATTCGATATGTCGGATGTAATTGACTTTCATTTTTCAAGTTCAGCGGTCTTGTTCTTTTTGATCTTTCTGGAAATACAAAGGGAGATGAGAACGATTATTGTCATTGGTTTTGTTTTAATGGTGTTTGATCAGGAGTGAATGAAACAACAGGTACATTTGGGTCTTTCCACCCGATAGTTCTTTTCAAGTAAATTTTTGATGTCTGAACTTTTGTAGTAGATCTTACCGCGCACTTTGCTGTAGGGTAGTCTTCCTGATCTGCGGTGACGATACAATGTCTTTTCTGAAATATGCAGTTTGTTTTGTACTTCGATCCCATCGATCCAATGATCCTGGATGATCTGTTGTGGTTTCAGTTGGCTGTTCAAGGTTCTGATCTCTTGCGCTAATCGTCGAATTTGTTCTGTTGTGTTTTGCATTTTTGATTGATTAAAGGGTTAATATTCGGTTGTCTCTTTCTCCGATCAAGGAAGGCGATTTCTCATGTTCTCCTCCAGCAGTCTGACGATATCTGCTTTGTTGTAAAAGAGCACTCCTCCAACTTTGGAATACGGAATGGTACCGTTAAGGCGAAGGGTTTGCAAGGTTCCGGGTGAAATGCCGAGCATGCGTTGTACCTGATGTGATTTGATCCAGGTCTTTTCTTCGGGTGCGGGTTTCTTTTTCTCTTCTCGTTTGTCGAGATACCGCTTTATGTTATCGAGGAGTTCCCATTTGAATTGCTCCAGATCCTCAGCGGTAATGATGTTTGCTGCCATATGTTTTTGAATTAAGATTATGGAGCAAAATTGATGGTGTTTGGCGGGAATTTTTCACAGCTTGTGAAGAGGTTGGGAAAGATTTTTTTTGAGGAAGACATCAAACTGCGATGGATGCTGCGTTTCGCAAAACTATTTTATGTTTTCCGTTCAGATCTGTGTTTTTGGATCTGTGATCGTGGAGGATCCCGGAGTTAAAATGGTGTCTAAAAGGACTGAAAAAAGGCAAGATGCATGCACCCTGTATTTTCAACGACAACTTTTCACAGCTTGTGAAGAGGTTGGGAAAGAATTTCATTGAAAATTCGCAACTACGATGTTCGTAGGTTGTTTTTGGAAATGATGTTTTTTCTTAAATTATAAATAAAACGCGTGTGTGCATGAAAAGAGAGATCATCATTGAACGAAACGAGGAGAAGGGAAAAATGACTGCATCGTTTCATTACCAAGAAGACCTGATCCGTTTGATCAAAAGGATTCCCGGAGCAGAATTTGATCCAGCATTGAAAGTCTGGAATTTCCCCGAGCGCTGGGATACTTTAACCGTATTATTTGACACCTTCAAGGGCATTGCCTGGATAGATATTAGTCAGCTAGTAGACAAACGTTTCAATGAACCCAAAAAGGTCACAAAAGAAAAATATCCAGAATTGCCGCAATTGGATGAACACAAAGAGGAAGAACTTGATCGTTTCGTCCGCTATATGTTTTCCAAGAGATATAGTGAAAGCACAGTAAGGGTATATTCTGATGCCATGCGTGTATATCTTCGATTCCATTACGATAAAGAAATCGAAGAGTTGACCAATCAGGATCTTATTCGTTTCAATAATGAATATATTCTTGCGCAGGGTCTATCACGGTCGTTTCAAAATCAAGTCGTGAATGCTATTCGGTTGTTTTACCGAAAGGTGAGAAATCATTCGATGGAACTCGATCAAATGGAAAGGCCAAAGAATGGACATTATCTACCCGTTATTTTTAGTGTTTCTGAGGTTGAAAAGCTCTTTTCTGTGACCGAAAACCTAAAGCATCGATTAATGTTGATGATGATCTATTCCTCTGGGCTACGTCGAGGTGAATTGTTGCGTATGGAAATCCGTGATATTGATTCGGATCGAATGGTGATCCATGTTCGTGAAGCAAAGGGATTCAAAGATCGAATTGTTCCATTATCAAGTTTTCTGTTGGATGAACTTCGAGCATATTATCGAACCTATCGACCAAAGAAATATCTGTTTGAAGGGCTATCCGGAGATCAATACAGTGAACGTAGTTTGCAACACGTATTTAGAGCAGCTGTTCAAAAAGCAGGAATCAAGAAAGAATGTAGATTACACACTTTGAGGCATTCTTATGCCACCCATTTATTGGAGAGCGGAGTGAATTTGAGATACATTCAGGAATTGTTGGGACATAAGAGCCCGAAGACCACAGAGATTTACACACATGTGAGCAGCGAAGGAATACGGAAGGTAGAAAGCCCACTTGATCGTATGTTCAAAAATAAAAGGACATAAATTTTTAGAATACTTCCTTCTACCTACCGTTTTAGGTATATAGGACGCCATAATTTTATTTATTATTGCGTATATAAAGTAGTTATAAGCAATAGATGTTATCCCTGAAAAACATAGACGTAGAAAAAAGTTTATCAAAGAAAAGGTTAATTTATTCAAAAGAATTTATGGAATAC
>SBFR01000150.1 GCA_006227105.1 Bacteroidota bacterium | reverse complement strand
GATCGCGCAAATTCCAATCTGAAATCATTTTATGTATCCGGAGCATACATTATGAAAAACTCCATGCTCAAAGTGGATATTTTCAGCGGTAAGGAGAAAACATATCAGGCATGGTGGGGAATTCCTCAATCAAAATACAAAGGCGATGAACAAGGGCTGCTTACGCACTTTTATAACAACTATTATCCAGGCGGGATCTACGAAACTGCAAGCGATTCTTCCAATCTCTTCAATTCAGGATCGAACACCTATAATTATTATTGGTATGATAATGAGACAGACAATTATCAGCAGGACCACTATCAGTTGCATTATTCAAAAACCTTCAGCAACAAATTAGCGATCAACATTTCAGGACATTATACCAGAGGAAGGGGTTACTATGAACAATACAAACGCAATCAAGATTTTTCGACTTACGGATTCGACCCTGTGATCCTTGGGACGGATACGATCCAGAACACGGACCTTGTGAGAAGACGATGGTTAGACAATCATTTTTATGGGGCAGTATATGCGATTGCATACCGAAACAACAAAAACATGATTATCACCCTGGGTGGAGGTGCGAATCAATACCTCGGCAATCACTTTGGAGAAGTGATCTGGGCAAGAACTGCTTCTCAATCCGAGATCGGACAACGATATTATGAAAACGATGCCAATAAATACGAGATCAATAACTACCTTAAGTTCAACTATTCTCTCAAGAATCTCGCGGTATACGTCGATCTTCAAGTGCGAAACATCGGTTACTCTTACCTAGGACTGGATCAATCATTCGGAAATTTGATCCCGTTGGAACAACAGCTAAATTTTACGTTTTTCAATCCGAAGGCAGGGTTAATGTATACCCTTTCAAACCGATCACAGTTTTATGGCTCATACAGTGTTGCTCATCGCGAGCCGGTGAGAGATGACTTTATTCAAAGTACTCCGTTGAGCAGACCTACTCCCGAACAACTTGGAAACACAGAGCTGGGTTATAAATATCGCGCTCGAAAAACGTTTGCCAATGTTACCCTGTATCACATGAACTATAAGGATCAGCTGATCCTGACTGGAGAGATCAACGATGTTGGAGCCTACAATCGCACCAATGTTGAACACAGTTACCGGGCGGGAATTGAACTGGAAGGAGGATACATGATCAGTAAGAAATTGAGTGTCAGTGCGAATCTTACTTTTTCTCAAAATAAGATCAAAGAATTTACTGAGTTCATTGATAACTATGACAACTACGATAGTAACGGAAATATGATACAGGATCAGGTAGTTCATTCAAATACAGATATTGCCTTCTCTCCAAATCTAATCTCTTCTATTGGACTACTCTATGAACCTATGAAAGGATTGGAAATCACATGGCTGGCAAAATATGTGGGCTCGCAATATCTGGATAATACCTCAAGCAAAGACCGAATGTTAGATTCCTATTTCATCAATAATGCAGGAATAAGTTATTCATTTAAAAAGTGGGGATTCAAGGACATTAAACTCGGTTTGATGGCAAATAATCTTTTCAATTACCGATACGCAAACAATGGCTACACCTGGGGCTACATCTGGGGTGGCACTCGAGTGATTGAAAATTTTGTTTATCCACAAGCAGGGAGGAACTTCCTGGTAAGATTATCATTGAACATCTGATATGCTAAATGTAAAAGAAGCTTTCAGGGAAGATTTTACTGATCAAAACGGGAAGTATAAAGATGTAATTAGCAAGAACACGATTGAAAAGGTCTACAAGCTGGGCCTTTTCAAGTGTTTTCTACCTCAAACATTCAATGGGCTGGAATTAGATGCCAACCATACCTTTCAGGTGATCCGTGATGCCGCATATCTCAATGGTAGCTTCGGATGGTTGATCCAGATCGGAAATGGCGGTAATTACTTTGCATCATGTTTTGAATTGAAAACCAGTAAAAAGTGGTTTCTCCCTAAAGACAGTGTTATTGCAGGAAGTGGAGCTCCGGCTGGAATAGCTTCAATAGTGAATGGTGGTTTTTTGGTCAATGGTACTTGGCCGCACAACAGTGGATCAGAATATGCAACACTTTTCACGATCTCGTTCACAGATCCTGAATCCGGTTTCAAAAAGGCCGCAATACTCAGAAGAAAGGATGTTGATATATTGGAAGACTGGAAGACCATTGGTCTAAGGCAAACCTCAACCCATTCCATCAGCTTAAAAGATGTATTTATTCCGCAAGAACAGGTATTCAGTGTCGAGGAACAACATTGCCTTCAAGAGCTACCAATTCTCAAAATTCCTTTTGTGCTCTATGCTCAGCTTTTCTTTCTTCAAGTGGCATTTGGTATTGTAGAACGAATATTGGAGGAATCCGAAAAGATTCTTTTTGAGAAAAGGAACTCTTGGAACTCAATCTATCCGGGTAAGATCGATCGAATTGAATATAAACTTAGTCAATTGAGAAAAGAACTTGAAGATAGTATCGTCTTAGGTGGTTTTATCGCTGACACCTGGTCTGAATCGGAAGAACACGAAACTTCACTTCACCAATATCATCGAGAAAAACTGATTGGGATAAGTAAAAAATTGAGAACTATGGTTCACGAGCTCTATTCGGAATTAGGAATAGCCGTTATCTATGAGGAACATCCTGTTTCGATCTTTTATCGTGATCTGCTTGTTACTACTCAGCACTATTTATTAGTAGAAACTCATTGACCATTCAGCACTTTTTTCATCCAATCGTTCATGGTCTGAAAAACTTCATCACTGTTTGGTTCGTTGTGCAGTTCATGGTAACCTTCAGAGAAAAATATGCCTTCGACATGATCTCCTGAGCGCTCGACCAACTCTCTCGAAGCCTCAGACGAGGTTAATCGATCTGCCTCTCCATGTAAAACCAATACAGGAATTTTGATCTCGTGAGCATTTTGTATGGCATAAGGTCCCGCCTCGTGAACATTTACAAAGAATGAGGCGGTTATTTTATTATGAACAAGAGGATCTTTCTTGTATTTTTCTACTACTTCGGGTATCCTCGAAATCGCAGCCACTTCCAATCCAGTTGATTGAGACAAACCTGGATAAATTCCAGAGGCCATTTTACCTAAGGATACTTTCCATTTCGGAGGATCGAAAGCCAATCGTAAATAGGGCGAAGAAGCTATGACACCCTTTATCCTGGAATCCTGCTTCCTGATGGTATAATTCAATGCAAGATTTGCTCCCATACTTTGGCTGAATAAGAAGACCGGTAAGCCAGGAAACAGTTGAACAGATTCATTGATTACGATTTCAAGGTCCTTCATTAAGTGGTCATACGAAGGGGTATGCCCCCTCTTCCCAGAAGATCTACCGTGTCCCCGATGGTCAAATGCCAATACTGAATATCCTGCTCTATTCAATTTTTCTGTCAGCTCCGCATATCTACCCGCGTGCTCACCCATCCCGTGAATGATGATCACAACTGCCTGAGTATCCGCAATTTGATCGATGTACATCATCAACTCAAGTTCATCTTCTGTTTTCAGCTTTTTTTCCATTAACACGAAATTAAAAATTCAACGAAATAAGTTTCTACATCAAATATGCTCTTTTTCAATTCAATAGAATGTAATACCTTTGCCTTCAATAAACTAACCTAACCATACTCATGAATTTCAATAAATGGTTCTTTGCCTTATCGTTACTGATCTCCGTAACGTTCGTAAGTTCAAATTCCTATGCGTGTAACTGTCCGATCTTTGCAACTGCAACCGGATCTGATACACCAGGAACAACTGCCACGATCACTGATTTTTCGTGTGCTCAGGGAAATATAACTTCTGCTGTTTTATCATTCAATTTACAAGGTACAAATTGCCCGAGCTGGACATTTGCCAATGTGATCGTTAACGGTAACGTTGTTGCAACAGGTCTTTGTTCTGCAGATAACATGGATCTTTCCCCGTATTTTCCATTGACTTCTGTTTCAGTTACGGCTGTTGACAACCCAGCAGATGGCGTTCCAGATAATGTCACTGTAAATATGTATTTAGGATTAAATGGAGCTCAAGCTACATTCGGTTTCACTGCCCCTAACTATGTCTGTTATGGTCAGCCGGTTCAGTTCAACAACCAAACTCAATGTGCTTCTACTTATTCATGGGATTTTGGAGACGGTCAACAATCGAGTCTTGCACAGCCATCTCATATTTATTCTGAAGCGGGATATTACTGGGTGAACATGACAGCATTGGATGCTTCCGGGAATTACATGGGCAGCTACAACCAACCGGTTTTTGTTTCAGGTCACAAACCATATTTTAACCTTAGTGAAGATACTGTCTGCGTGGGTGATCAAATTCAGTTTTGGGATGCTGGCTATTTTCAAAACGGTGCGAATGTCACATATACCATGAACTATGGTGATGGAAATCAGGAGGTAGTTGACAATCCTTGGGCAAGCTTCAACCATTCTTATAGCGCTGTTGGCGATTATACAGTAACCTTAACGGTTCAGTCCGATTGTGGTGTTCAAACAATAGACACCTTAATCCATGTTGGAGACAATTTGCCGGTGAACAGTTTCTTAAATGTTTATGCAGGGAACGGAGGAGCCATTTGTCCGGGAACTCAAGTTAACCTATACACCAATTGGGACCTTGATTATCTTTTCAATTATGGGGATGGTATTACGGGGACATCGCAATCTCATATTTACCCTTCATATGGGACCTATGTTCCAAGTGTTACCGTACAGAACGGATGTGGAAATACTGCCACGTATACCGGAACTCCAATTACCGTTGCCAACGTACCTTATTACACAGGTGATGCGTATATCAGCTCAAACATGGGGGCAGCAAATGGCCTACAGGCTTGTCCTGGAACCAATGTCAACTTCTCAACGGCAAATGCGGCCTCTTACAGCTGGAATTTCGGCGATGGAGGTACTAGTAACGTTAGATACCCTTCTCATGTTTTCAATAATCCAGGCACCTATAACGTTGGGGTAACCCTTCTTGATGGATGTGGCAATGACACCACATTAATGATGACCGTCAATATAGTTACGAATCTCCCTATCAACCCGAATGTTGCTATTTCTTCAGATATTCCATCTGAGATCTGTATAGGAGATGGTTTTCATTATAATGTGAGTTCAGCTTATGAATATGAAAATTCCGGTTCGTTCCTTTGGAATTTTGGCGATGGCGCAACATCTAACACTCGTGATGGATTCCATAGTTATTCTGCGGCCGGAACATATGTTGTCTCTTGTACAATTACGAATTCATGTGGAAACGACACCACATTATATACTCAAATAATTGCTGGGACCAATGTTCCACCACAAATGCTTTTTGCCGGTTCACCTCAGGATGCCTACTGTCCGGGAGACAATGTTTTATTAGTAGCTGCTCCTTATAATGCTGCAGCGACATTAGTGTGGGATATGGGTAATGGTACTACCATCAACTCTGAGGATTCTCTTGTTTTGAATGCAGAGGGCACCATGGTTGTTTATCACATGACCAATTACTCCTATACTACTCCAGGAACTTACAATGTCCAAGCTACGATTACCAATGGATGTGGTTTATCGGCAACTGAACAATTTGTGATTACTGTTGGACCGGGAACCGAAATTCAAGATGCCGGATTCTTTGTTGATTTTGACGAATATGTTTGTATCGGAGAACCGGTTGTCTTCAGAGGATTTGGTGGAAACGAATTCTACTGGAATTTCGGTGATTATTCCGGAATAGAATTATCAAGTGCAGCGTTGGAACCTGTTGAACATAGTTACAATGCTCCGGGGACATATACTGTGACAATGACCGCATTCAATAACTGTGGAGATACTGCAATGGTTACACAACAGATCATAATTCCTGATTCTGAAATGGACATTATCACCAACTCACTAGATGCTAGTTGTTTGCAGGCAGATGGTCAGGCTATTGCCAATGTGATCGGGCCGAACCCACCTTACAGCTACAGCTGGACCAGTGGAGATAACACAAACATTGCAAGTGGACTTGAGGCAGGAATCTATGTTGTAACAGTAACGGACAATAAGGGCTGTACTGACTTCGCCATCGCCACAATTTCTGATGCGGAAGCTCCAACACTTGCTGTTACCAATGTGATTGATGTGAGTTGTTATGGCGAAGACAATGGAGCCATCGATATAACTCCAATTGGGAATACTTCGGGCATCCAGTACCTTTGGTCGAATGGTGCAACAACGGAGGATGTAAATGGCCTTGTTGCAGGTCCATACGAAGTTATTGCAACAAACGGTCAAGGTTGTGTTGCGGTAGCCTCAATCCTGGTAGAACAACCAGGAGAAGTGAGCATTGCCTTTACTTCCAATGACGCGACATGTAATTTAAGTAACGGAAGTGCAACTGCAGTCGTGAATGGAACAACCGGTCCTTATACCTATATCTGGTCGAACGGACAAAGTGGTCCAAATGCCACAGGTCTCGCAGCAGGAGTTTATACGGTTTCGGTCATTGACAACCAAAGCTGCTTAACAACAGCTAATGTTGCGATCAGTGAAACAAATGCTCCGGGAATCATTATGGATTCCATCGTGAACATCGGTTGTGGAGAAGGGGGAAGCGGAATCTATATTACGCCAATCGGGGGATCGTCTCCTTATACGTATGTATGGTCGACTGGCGCAACAACTCAAGATCTAACAGGTCTATCACCTAACGAATACTGGGTTTCGGTAACCGGAGCAAACGGTTGTGAGGGATATGAGCTTTTTGAAATAGAATACGAGAATCCACTTCCAAATCCAATTTGTGTGGTTACTGTCACTCCATCTCAGCACAATAAGGTGGCATGGGAAAAAGTTGCCATAACGGGAATCGACCACTACAACATTTATAAAGAAAGTAGCTCTGCAGGATTGTACTATTTGATGGGAACAGTTCCTTATGATTCCTTAAGTATCTATATTGACACCATTTCAAATCCTGCTGTTCAAGCATACCGATATAAGATCTCCGCAGTTGATAGTTGTGGTACTGAATCTTACATCAGCTCTCACCACAAAACCATCCACCTGACACAAAACATTGGTGTTTCACAGGAAGTCAATCTGATCTGGGATAATTACACTGGTTTCTCGTACACTACGTATAACGTGCTTCGATACGATGATGCTGCAGGTTGGACGATGCTGACTTCTCTTCCAAGTAACGTGAATTCATATAGTGACTTGAATGCACCATTAGGAACAGCCACATCGTTGTACTATGTCATAGAAGTTCCTTTGGAAACGCCTTGTGTATCAACCACAATGCACGTAGAAAACAACAATACGACTCGTTCTAACCGAACAGAGGCAATTGCTGGAGATATTACCGATGGAATTTCAGAATTGAAATGGGTGAACAGTCTATCCGTTTATCCTAACCCATCAACAGGATTGTTCCAGATCAATTTATTTGCAGGGGACGTTAATCAAGCGACTTTCCAGGTAGTTGATGCTCAAGGAAGAATTGTTCGAGAACATCAAGAGGGTTACATGTATCATGGGCAGGAACTTGAGATGGATCTAACCGATCTGACAACCGGAGTATATCTCTTGAAAGTTGAATTTGATGGAAATCTAATAACCAAACGAATTGTCATTCAAAAGTGATTTAAATAGAAAGCCTTGTTAACGCAAGGCTTTTTTTATTTTTAACACATGAAACAAGTGGGAATGATCATAAAGGCCTTATCAACAGTACTATTCATGTGCTTGTTTTGCGTCATTTCATTCGCTCAAAACAATCGTCAGCTCGGCTCACTGAACATTAGAAATTATCCGAGTACCGAGTACAATGGTCAAACCCAGATCTTCTCGATAGCACAAGACCAGAATGGGATCATGTATTTCGGAAACAAGACCGGAGTACTTCTTTACGATGGTCGAAAATGGGAGACCATTAAAGTTCTGAATGAAAAGAATGATAGCTACGAAGTCAATGCTTTAGCAGCCTCACCGGAAGGTATCATTTATGTCGGAGCCAGGGGAGATCTTGGATATCTGGAATCGGATGCAAGCGGTAAAGCACATTTTGTCTCCATTGCTACTCAACTCGATAAGGGCACGGATCTAAAAAATCCCAAAACCATTAAAGTCACCAATGACGGAGTATTTTTCCATTATGGAGATGTCATCTACCAATACAAGAACAAAAAAATAAAGGCCTGGAAAAGCCCTGAAAATGATGCCTATTACGGTATGTTCTATGCTGACGGAAAGATCTATGCTGCAAGATCGGCGACCGGGCTATATTCTCTTGAAAGTGGAGAGTTCAAACCCGTACCCAACGGAGGCAAGTACAATTCAGACGAAAAGATCTATTCGATCCTTAATTTTCATAATGGTACCTACTTGCAGACTACTGAAGGGAACATCACAAATATTTCAGATCCTTTTCATCCGGAAACTTTGATGCTGGAAAATATTAAACCCGCGTACAATGCAATCAATGTGTTCGATCAGTATTTTTCAAGCGGGTCCTTTTCAGATGGACTGCTTGTCTATGATCGTAACTTCAGGTTGATCTATCGAATTGATATTGGAACGGGACTGATCGACAACAACATCAATTGTCAATATCTGGATCGTGAGGGAAACATTTGGGTAGGAACCAACAAGGGAATTTCCAAAATAGACATCATTTCACCAGTCAGCCGTTTCGGGATAAATTTTGGAATGACCAGTGGTGTCGAAGGGATCTGTGAATTTAAGGGAATCAAATATTTTGCTACACTTAGTGGGGTATATTACCTGAATGATCAGCAAGGCGATCATGCTGAAAGGATCAAGAAAGTGAATGGTTTGAATATCGATTGTTATGGTTTAAAAACCGTAGCATTTGGCAGGGATACCGTTCTATTGGTCGCAGCAAACAATGGTGTTTGGATGCTTCGTGAAAAATTCGGAACACTCACATTGGTTTCAAAATGCGGTCCATACAATTTTGCACAATCCCCAAAAGATCCGAATCTTGTTTTCGTTACCAATTATGATGGGTTGAGCTCGATCCGCTGGAATGGAGCTGGCTTCACAGATGAGGGCTATATCGACGGATTTTCAGAGGACATTTTCAATATTAACGTTCAACCTGATGGGACACTGTGGTTAGGAACCATTGCTTCTGGTATTATCAAAGCCCATGTCTCAACCGTTAAAACAAAAGGTAGATTGGCTACTATTGGGAATGGAAAAGACGGAGCACATTATATCACTTTGATCGACGGGGTTCCTCATGCAGGAAATGATAATGGCCTGTTTGAGATCAGAGGAAATCAATTGATTCCATCCAACATCTATACTTTCCCTAAAAAAGGATCTGTTCACCGATTACTTAAAGATGCTTCAGGGCGATTATGGGCTATTCTTGTTCACGATAACACTCATTATGAGATCGGTTTTTTTGAAAACAATGCTCAGCACTCCTGGAATTCGATTGATTTCGTGCGCTTTTCCACAGATATCGTTCACGGACTATTCGATGACCGAGGCGGATCGATCTGGTTAGGTGGACCCAACGGCTTAATGGTCTATAATCCCGAGATCAAAAAAGATTATAATCCCGGGTTTTCCTGTTTCCTTCGTCAATTGACATGGTCTGATAGTGTGTTGTATTCCGGAATGCGTTTTTCAAAAGATCAGAAAATCAAATTCCCCGAACTTCCGTATTCCTCAAAAGAAATTTCATTCGAAGCTGCAGCGACCACTTTCTACGATGAAGAAGGAACTGAATTCAGTTTCAAATTGGACGGTCAAGACGAGGAGTGGACAAATTGGTCAACCAACAATAAAAAATCCTATACAAACCTCAAAGAAGGAACCTATACATTACACATAAAAGCCAGGAATATTTACGGTTTTGAATCGGAAATAGCCACTTATACTTTTACCATATTACCTCCGTGGTACAGAACGATCTGGGCCTACATAATCTACATTCTGATCGGTATTGTCCTCTATTATTTCTCAGTGAAATTTGCCAATCGAAGGATCAGAAAACAAAAAGAACATCTTGAAGAAGTCGTCAAAGAACGGACAGCCGAAATTGTAGAACAAAAAATAGAGATCGAAAAGCAAAAGGAGATCGTCGAAGAAAAGAACAAGGATATCATGGACAGTATCCGGTATGCGAAACGTCTACAGGACGCTATTCTCCCAACAAGCGAATACATCAGCAGCTGTTTTAAGGAATCCTTTGTACTATTTAAACCAAAAGATATTGTCTCTGGAGATTTTTATTGGGTTCGCAAAGTGGATCACCTCGTTTATTTTGCTGTGGTAGATTGTACTGGACACGGAGTTCCAGGAGCTTTCGTAAGTATCGTTGGAAACAATGGGCTTAATCGAGCGATCAAGGAATTCGATCTTGTTGATCCTGCCGAAATCTTGAATAAATTGACCATCCTTGTTGAGGATGCTTTTCGTCAACAAGGGTATTCCGAGGTAAGGGACGGAATGGACATCGCCCTGTGCTGCCTTAACTCGCAAACCGGTGAATTGACCTATTCAGGAGCAAATAATCCAATTTACATTTTATCAGGTGAAGATCTAAGAGAGATCAAGGCAGACAAACAACCCATCGGTCATTTTGAAGACAGAAAACCGTTCTCGACACATACGGTTCAGTTACAACCGAATGACACAGTTATTCTATTCAGCGATGGGTTTGCTGATCAATTTGGAGGGCCAAATGGGAAAAAATACAAGTACACTAAGATGAAGGCTTTCCTTGTGGAACATTCCAATGAATCACTTCACGAAATAGGCGAGCAGATGAAATCTGAATTCGAAAACTGGGTGGAAGGCTATGATCAGATCGATGATGTCTGTGTAATGGGTGTCAGGTATTAATTCACTGTCTATAGTAAACCAGCCCCTGAATTTTCATCGTCCAGATCCCATTGGAATTTTGATACGGTTCTTCGTCGATCCGCAAAGGGTAATTTGAACTGCCGATCTTCATTTGTGTTCTTGAGGAATTCATGACAGCCTTACCAAATTGAGTACTCACGCAATTACAAAGATCAGTTCCACAGGGTGAACATGTGTTTTTAAAACTTCCATCAGCTCCATCAATGATGATCTCACTTCTGACGTTCATGTTCAAAATGGTGTCATAGATGATATCTGTTTTCCAAACTCCCTCAAAATCTGCATTGTATTTATAAACAGGCTTGTTGCAGGCATAGAATAATCCTGAAGCAATGAGAAGCAGAAACAACGTTTTTTTCATCTTGAGATACTTAAAGTAAATGTATGAAAAAGACAATTGCCTCAAATAAAAACTCGAAATCATACTTTTGATGAGGCCCGAATTAATCGATCGTTGACCGATGCACCAACTCCTTCATTTGGCAATAATTCAGCAATGATCAGATCAAGGTCCTGCTGTTCCATGGTATGAAGAGCATTGTATACATTTTTAGCTGCCTCTTCGTGGCTTCCTTCCACAGATAAAACCTGGAACGGGAATTCAGCATTATGTTTAGGTCCATTTTTAAAATAAATCACTCCAAATTTTAGGGCTTTGAATTGCTGAATATGCATTCCAGGATCTTCTACCGTAATAAGTGGTGTCTTCGGTGAATAGTGCTTTTTAAACATACCGGGAGACAGAGGTTCCTTTGCATCTGAAAAATGATCGATCCGAACCTTTATTACCTCCTCTATCCTTTCCTTGCTTAAAGCTCCTAATCGATACAAACGCGGTCGGTTTCCCTCAAACCCTACAATTGTTGACTCGATCCCTTTCGTACAAGTTCCACCATTTAAAATGAAAGGTGCATGTTCTCCAAGTGAACGTAAGACATGATCAGGAGATGTAGGGCTTATGTGATTGGATTTATTTGCACTAGGAGCAACGAGTGGGAATTTAAGTCTACTAAGTAACTCCAGAGTCAACTCATGATCAGGTATCCTGACACCCACGGTGGCTTTTCCGGCAGTGATCCGATCTGAAATGCTATCGGCTTTTTCCAGCACCAAAGTCAATGGACCCGGCCAAAAGGCCTCTGCAAGCCTGATGGCTTCCTCTGGAATATTCTTCGCCACAGTCTCTAACTTGTTGATTGAATCAATATGCACGATCAACGGATTTGTTGACGGTCTTCCTTTCACCCTGAAGATTTCTGCAATTCCCGATTCTGAGTAGGCACTTGCAGCCAATCCATATACCGTTTCGGTGGGAATAGCAACAATTCCATCATTGCTAAGGATTCGTACAGCCTCGTCGATCTGAAACTCTGCATTTTTCATTCTGAAACA
>SBFR01000172.1 GCA_006227105.1 Bacteroidota bacterium | reverse complement strand
TAATTCAACGCAAAACGTGGACATCCATATGAACCCGCCAATGCTGGATTCAGGTATAGTGGATTCGCGTAAAACTGCGTGAAGTTCGGGTCCTGCGCACTCACTTGAAATGCAGAAATGACCAAAAGGCTGATATATATGATTTTCTTCATAGCCTAGAATGTTAAACGTTTATTTTTTCCGTATTTGTCAAATGCAACAAAACGAACAGAAAGTTGATGTGACAGCTGATAGTTGTTTACCATCGCCGACTTTGTATAATCCATGTTATAATTCACTGCAAAACGATTTAGCTTAAGTCCAAGTGAACCAACCATGTCTAATTTGTCTGTTACTGCAGCACCCGCAGTTATCCAGTGAAATCTTGTATTTAAACCAAACCAGAATTCGCTAAGCGCTTCGTTCTTTTGATATACGATGTAAGGAGATAATCCAATATTTTCCCTTTTCGATTCATAATCGGTTCCCAACGTTGCGATAAAATGGTTTCCAGCTCTTCTGGAGGATGCATTTTCACCTGAATATACATTGTCGTAATGTCTGAAAATATTGTCAACTTGAATTCCAGTGTAGAACCATTTTGTGTTCACCATCACACTTGTTCCCATGTCTCGATACCACAGTGAGGATCCAGTTGGATTCACTCCCGTTGGGTAGAACTCTTGTACTGTTCCCCTGTCAAATTCTGCATATCCTGTACCGTCGATTTTGTCTGAATCAAGCATTTTATTACCCATTTTCAATCTCACTGCAGGCTCGATCAGAATGTTGCGGTTCACCGAGAATTTAGGAGAGTAAGTAAAGGCAAGCTGATTATTCATGATCTGACCATTGCCATATAGAGAATTACTCATCTGAAAACCTACTCCACCTCTCATAGAGTAAACATATCCATCCAAAGCAACCATATTGGTCATTTGTTGATTCTCTTTCCCGTACCATTGCAGTCTGGAAAGCGTTTGAACCCTGGATGAAACGAGTGTTCCAACAGAACCAAAATTCACATCCATAGCAGTCAAACCTGGAATGTGATAATAAGGGTCTTTTAAATTTTTAAGTGCAACTGGATAGTCCATCATTCGTTGAATCATTCGTTGAGCCTTTTGAAGGCGAGAAGAAAAAGATTCCTTATGTTCTACATGGCTAAATCTTGAAGAGGACTCTTGTCCTGCACCAGCATTCCAAGTTCTGGCTGCATGTACTTCGATCGGTCTCGCCGGAACAGTTTCAAGTTCGTCTTTCTCTTGAAGAATCTGATTCGAAACTGAATTTGACAGTGTAAGACCCATTCCTGTATTGGTTTGAATTTGTTCCAGATAATTTTCTCCCTGACCAATCGTATTCTGCATTCTCAAAATATCCTGACTTGTGATATCTTGAGTTCCATTACCATCGAAAGTATTTCTTAAATCCTGCAATGTGATAAGGTCATTTTCAGGAGATGATTCAATCTGATTTCCGAAAAGGGCTTCATTACTACCATTAACTGAACTATTTCTGATCGAACCTAGTTGACTTTTAAGCTCGTTTGTTTCTTGAACCACTTTATCCAGCTCTGGATTCAAGTTGGAAAGAACTACCGGTTGAGAAATATCGGTGCTCCACCATGTATAAACTCCAAAAGAAGCAAAGATCGCCATGGACACAAAACCTGCCATCATGTAGATACCAACAGGTCTTCTTCTGATCATTTTACTGGTGTGAGGATACTCAACTGGCTCAGCCTCAACATGGGCCATTTCCCATACGTCTCGATCAACATCCAACTCCGGATGCCTTAAAAGAAACGCTTCAAGTTGTTGAATCTGTTCTTCAGAAAGATTTCCTTCGATCAGCTCAAACAACCAACGGTCAATATTTTCAAACGATGGATTACTCATACAAGTTCCGTAGATCCTTTTAACTGCTTTTTAATCTTGTTCCTGGCTCTGAAGAGGTAAACCTTAACTTGAGACGACGATAGATCCAGGATCTCTCCTATCTCATCATAAGAATACCCTTCAAGATCTCGAAGAAGAATAATGCTCTTTTGAATCGGAGGCAGGATATTTACTGCTCGATCAACCACTTCCTTAGATTCAAAGTGATTAAAAGCCTTCTGGCTCTTTTCCGGCAGTTGATCTGATCCAGACAATTGTACTCTTTGCTTTTTAGTGATCAGATTGATCATTCCATTGTAAGCAGTCGTGTACATCCACGCCTTCGCCTTCAAAAATTCAACTTTCTTCCTGTTGATCCATAGTTTCTCAAATACATCTTGCACTATATCTTGCGCGTCCTCCTCATTTCTAAGGAACTTCAACGAGAATCCGTAAAGAGGATTACTCAGCTGCTGAACGACGATATTGTACTCTTGTCTTGTCAAAACTCAGGACTCATTTAGCAATTAAAACAATTTCGGAACTTTAAAAGTTACAGGTGAACAGTGTTTTTAACGGTAAAGTATAATAAAAGTACACATTGTTTTTCAAAGGGTTTTCCCCATTGATTATAATGCATGTATTGATGAATATTTAAATTCATTCGTCGAAAGAAAATCTATTTTCAACGAATATCTGAAGACGATCATTTGAAATTACTGTTGATTCTCAGTTTCAAAAACACAAAAAAAATAGTAGTTTCGTCTTTCTACAAAAACTCACACTATGATTGAAGCTTCAAGACTATTCGATATCCCGCATTATCAATTGAAGAATTGCCCTAATCCAAATATGTTTGTTACAAAAACGAACGGTACATGGGTTGGAGTTTCCACTGCTCAATTCCTAGATCACGCAATGCGTGTTTCAAAGGGCTTGATCGCCTTGGGAGTGAAAGCTGGGGATAACGTAGCATTAGTTTCGAACACCCGATACGAATGGAATGTAATGGATATTGCCATTCAACAAGTCGGGGCAATTGTCGTACCTCTTTACCCAAACATATCCGAGGGAGAATACCGTTACATCATGAAGGACGCAAGTATTCAACTTTGTGTATTGAGTAATGAGGAATTATTTGAAAAAATAAGCCACATCAAGAATGATGTTGAAACGTTGAAACACGTGTATTCTTTTGAAGGAGTCTCGGGATGTGACAACTGGAAAATGATCGAAGAAGCAGGAAAGGACGTTTCAGAGACTGAAGTTCAAGAAAGAATGTCAGTGGTCAAATACGAAGATTTGGCAACGATCATATATACTTCAGGTACTACAGGAAATCCTAAGGGAGTTATGCTTTCTCATAAGAATATTCTATCTAATGTCGAAGCATGTATTGATCCTATTCCTGCTGACCGAAATTCAAAAGTTTTATCGTTCTTACCTGTTTGTCACATATACGAGCGCATGCTGCATTATCTGTACATGTACATTGGATGTTCCATTCATTTTGCAGAATCACTTGAGACGATCGGAGACAATATCAGAGAGGTTAAGCCTGATGTATTTACTGCAGTCCCAAGACTTATAGAAAAAGTATACGATAAGATCATCGCGAAGGGAGATGAATTGACAGGGATCAAAAGAAAATTATTCTTCTGGGCTGTTAGTGTAGGTGAAGAATATGATGTTATCGGTAAAGGACTTTGGTACAAAATAAAACTTGCCATTGCCAGAAAACTGATCTTTTCGAAATGGCAGGAAGCACTTGGAGGTAATGTTAGAGCAATAGCTTCAGGTTCAGCAGCTTTGCAACCGAGATTGGCAAGAATTTTCCTTGCAGCCAATCTTCCAATTCTGGAAGGATATGGTCTCACTGAAACGTCACCGGTAGTTTCTGTTAACAGTTTCCACAAAGGAATTCGAATTGGGTCAGTGGGTGCATTGATCGATGGAGTCGAAGTGAAAATAGCTGAAGATGGAGAAATCCTTGTTAAAGGTCCAAATGTGATGATGGGATACTACAACAAACCGGTTGAAACTGCTGAGGTCATTGACGCAGATGGTTGGTTTCATACAGGAGATATAGGAATCTTCATAGAAAACAAATTCTTAAAGATCACCGATCGTAAAAAAGAGATCTTTAAAACTTCAGGAGGTAAATACATCGCTCCTCAAGCAATGGAAAATAAATTTAAGGAATCAAGATTCATTGAACAGATCGTCGTAATCGGAGAAAGTCAAAAATTCCCTGCTGCCTTTATTGTTCCTAGCTTTGCATTTGTAAAAGACTGGGCTCAGCGTAAAGGTGTTGATTTAGGCGATGGAAGTAATGCCTCAATTTGTTCTAATCCTGTTGTTAAGGATAGAATTCAAAAAGAGATCGACGAATTCAATAAATTATTCGGGAACTGGGAGCAATTGAAGAAATTCGTACTTCTTGAAAATGAGCTATCTGTTGACGGAGGTGAATTAACACCAACACTTAAGTTGAAAAGAAAGAAGATCCTTGAAAAATACCAGGAACAATACAATCAGATTTATTGCTGATTGCTTTGAATTACTGGTTTCGGAGCTACTAACGTAACTTTTACTCTCACATGTTGAAATTGCGGAAAATGTGTTCCGGGAGTAAACGCAAATCCCATTACATGCGATCGAGCCTTTATTCTGGCTGGTGTTGAAACAACTGTTGTACCGTCTGAAATAAGTTTTGCTGAGGTAACTTTTCCTTCCCTATCAACAGCCAATTCAAAAACAGCCGCACCTTCGTGGCTGTCTTCAATGACAAAAGTAGAATTGGAGGTCATTTTTCTTCCTTCATCTACAAGACTTCCTGAAAGAAGTTGTGCATTTGC
>SBFR01000225.1 GCA_006227105.1 Bacteroidota bacterium | reverse complement strand
CTAATAAAAATCGGAAGACGAAAGTATTTGATGCCAATTTACAAAGCGCTGGCAGAAACAAAAGAAAATAAAAGCTGGGCCAGAAAGGTTTTTGAAAAAGCAAAAACTGGATACCATTATGTTTCAAGAAGCACAGTAGAAAGTATATTGAAATAAAAAAGAGCGGTTTCCCGCTCTTTTCTGCTTATCTTATATCCTCTTAGTTTAAACCGGATAATTTATCTTCGAGGATCGCTATTTTTTCCAAAGCATCCGATTCCTTTTTCTTTTCCAATGCAACAACTTGTTCAGGAGCACCAGAAACAAACTTTTCATTTTGAAGCTTCTTCTGAACACTCACAAGGAACCCTTTGGTATAATCCAGCTCTTGTTGCAATTTCTGTCGTTCTGCTTCAATATCGATACTATCTCCGAAAGGAATGAAGTACTCATTTCCATCTACGAGGAAGGTATTTGCATTACCTACTTTGTCGCTTACATACTCCAACTGAGAAAGATTACCCATTTTAAGGATAACAGCATCAAAGGTCTGATCCAGGTCTCTGTTCTTTTTCACGTAAAGGTCGATCTTCACTTTGTTCGCAATTGAATGCTGCTTTCTGATATTTCTGATATTCGTAATAACCTCTTCTGCCTTAGCAAAATCATTCAGCACTTTCTTGTCCACCGTTTGAGCGAGTGGCCACTGAGAAACAATGATATCATCGCCGTTCTCTCTTGTTCTGATCAAGTGCCACAATTCTTCTGCTACGAATGGAGTAAACGGATGCATCACTTTCAATAGCTTCTCAAAGAATGTTACTGTTGCCTCAAGTGTTTTCGCATCAATTGGTTGTTCAAAACCTGGCTTTACCATTTCCAGGTACCATGAACAGAAATCATCCCATACCAGTTTATAGATGGCCATCAGCGCTTCAGAGATCCTGAACTTATCGAAGAGATCATTGATTTCAATAAGGGCTGCATTGAATTTAGATTCGAACCATTCAATGGCCACTTGAGCCGATCGTGGTTGTTCCATTTCACGTACCTCCCATGCACTAACCAATCGATATGCATTCCAAACCTTGTTGGTGAAATTCCTTCCTTGTTCACATTGGGAACTATCGAACGGTAGGTCATTCCCTGCAGGTGAAGAGATCAAAATACCAACTCTTACGCCGTCAGCCCCATACTTTTCGATCAATTCGATCGGATCAGGTGAATTCCCAAGGGATTTCGACATTTTTCGTCCCAATTTATCCCTTACGATTCCAGTATAATATACATTTCTGAATGGAAGCTCTCCCATATATTCGTATCCGGCAATGATCATTCTAGCCACCCAGAAGAACATGATCTCCGGTGCAGTTACCAGGTCATTTGTTGGATAGTAATACTTGATCTCCTCATTTTCAGGGTCTGTAAGTCCGTTGAATACCGAAATTGGCCATAACCAGCTTGAGAACCAAGTATCAAGTACATCTTCATCCTGCTTCAATTCAGCAGCTGAAATTTCTCGACCTGCTTTTGCCGATGCTAATTCAATAGCTTCTTCGATCGTCTTACACACCACGTAATCGTTCGAATCCGAACCATAGTACCATGCTGGAATTCGATGTCCCCACCACAATTGTCTTGAGATACACCAATCTTTGATGTTTTCCATCCAGTGTTTGTATGTATTCTTGAATTTATCCGGATGAAAAGCGATGTTTCCATTCATTACATTTTCCAACGCAGGCTGAGATATTTCTTTCATATCAACAAACCATTGCAACGATAGCTTAGGCTCGATTACCGCATTAGTTCGTTCAGAAAAACCAACTTTATTGATGTGATCTTCTGTCTTTACCAGATAACCTTTGTCGTACAATTCCTTTTCGATCAGTTTCCTCACCTCAAAACGATCCTTCCCTTCGTAGTGAAGGCCCAATGAATTTAATGTCCCATTATCGTTGAAGATATCAATCGTCTCAAGTTTGTGTTTCTTACCGAGCTCGTAATCGTTTGTATCGTGAGCAGGCGTAACTTTCAGACATCCAGTTCCAAATTCCATATCAACGTACTCATCCAGAATGATTGGTACAGTTCTATTGGATATAGGAACGATTGCCTGTTTTCCATGAAGATGTTTGAATCGATCGTCATTTGGGTTGATGCAGATCGCAGAATCACCTAAAATGGTCTCAGGTCTGGTTGTGGCAATTGTTAGCCATTGGTCATCGCTTCCAGCAACCTTGTATCGAACGTAAAATAGTTTTGAGTTCACTTCTTTATGAAGCACTTCTTCGTCAGATAATGCAGTTAAAGCTTCTGGATCCCAGTTCACCATTCTAACCCCACGATAGATCTTGCCTTTTTCATACAGATCAATAAATACGTTGATCACAGATTCAGAATATTCCGGGTCCATCGTAAAGTTGGTTCTTTCCCAATCACACGATGCTCCAAGCTTTTTCAATTGCTCAAGAATGATCCCACCATGCTTCTCTTTCCACTCGAAAGCATGCTTTAAAAACTCATCTCTCGAAAGGTCTGATTTTTTGATTCCTTCTTGTCTTAACTTCTGAACAACCTTCGCCTCTGTAGCAATAGAAGCGTGATCCGTTCCCGGCACCCAACAAGCATTCTTACCAAGCATTCTCGCCCTTCTCACCAAAACATCCTGTATCGTATTGTTCAGCATGTGCCCCATGTGCAGCACGCCAGTTACGTTTGGTGGTGGAATGACGACCGTATATGCCTCTCTATTATCAGGTTCAGAATGAAAATACCCTCTGTTCATCCAGTGAGCATACCATTTCTCTTCTGCCTTTTGCGGCTCATACGTCTTTGGAATTTCCATGCTTAATAATTTGAGGCGCAAAGATAGGAATTCTACCTGTTTGAGAAGGTACTCTTAACGCAGTTTTGAACGGCTGATTATCTTTGATGAAATCTTTGTCATGAAAAAAGCATTATTCATTCTCATTAGCATACTGATCTTAACTTCTTGTTACAAAGGGAAATCAGTAAATCTGATCATCCATAATGCAAACATTCACACGATGAATGAGACCAATGACCTTGCTCAAGCCATTGCGATCAAAGATGGGAAAATCGTTGAACTTGGACCCGAGCGACAAATTTTGAATAAGTACAGCGCTGACGAGATCATTGATGCTCAAGGTAAGGATCTTTATCCCGGATTAACGGATTGTCACGGCCATATCCTCTCCTATGCAGATCAAAAACTTTCTGTTGACCTCGTAGGAGCTAAATCAATGGATGAAGTATTGTTTAGGACCGAAAAATATCAAAGTAAGCACCATCGTAAATTTATTTTAGGAAGAGGTTGGGACCAATCCTTATGGGGAACAACAGAATTCCCGACGAACGAATCCTTGAATAAACTATTCCCAGACATTCCGGTGTGTCTTATTCGAATTGATGGTCATGCACTACTGGCAAACGACAAACTGCTTGAAATGGCGGGAATTAATTCTGAATCAAATATCGAAGGAGGAATTATCCATTTGAAAGATGGAAAGTGCACGGGATTCCTGGTTGATAATGCCATGCTACCAGTGCAAAATCTTGTTCCTGAATACCCTGTAAAAGAAAAAATTTCAGCGATTCTTGAGATCCAGGAAGAATTACTTCAATATGGGATCACCGGAGTACATGAAGCGGGGATTGATTTTGAAGACATTGAACTATTCAAGAATTTGATCGATCAACATGATCTTTCAATTAATGTTTACGCCATGTTAATGCCTTCAGAAAAGAACATATCTTTTGCTGAGAAACACGGGATCTATTCTTACAAGAATTTACTTATTCGAAGTTTCAAAGTGATGGGAGACGGAGCCCTTGGATCGCGCGGAGCCTTCCTTAAACATGATTACGAGGATGCTCCGGGTCACAGAGGGGTCTTAACATCCAGCGTCGAATTTATGAATCGTGTTGCATCCATCGCTATGAAGTTTGGCTATCAGATGAATACTCATGCCATTGGAGACTCAACCAACAAGATCATGCTCAAAATGTATGAACGGATCTTTACGGAGAATCCAGACCATCGCTGGAGGATCGAACATGCTCAAGTGGTAGATCCATCGGATTTTTCATTATTCAGCAAGTATGGTGTTTTCCCTTCAGTTCAACCTTCCCATGCCGTTTCAGATCAGCGTTGGGCCGAAGCAAGAATTGGAGCGAACCGAATGAAAGGTGCCTACGCATATCGAACACTTCTGGATCAATACGGAATGCTCGCGATAGGTACTGATTTCCCAATCGAATACATTGATCCATTCAATACGATTCATGCTGCCGTAAGAAGACAAAATCAGGAAAATTATCCAACAGGAGGTTTTTATGTTAATCAATCTATAACGCTCGAAGAATGCTTGAAGGGAATGACGATCTGGGCTGCATTCGCTTCTTTCCAGGAAAATGAATTAGGCTCACTTGAAAAAGGAAAGGATGCCACCTTCGTGATCTTTGATGAACCAATTGTAGATCGTTCAGAATACAAAGCAAACTTTGCGTGGAAAACGTTCATCAAGGGTAAACAAAAATATTCTGTGAATTAAAAAAGGGGAGCAATGCTCCCCTTTTTCGATCTTTTTATCGCATCAATTTAGAACGACGGACAAGAAATTGTCTTAAACGAAACAGGTTTAGTTTTACAACTTAAGTTGATTCCCATTGATACTTCATGAGAACCTCCTGAAACACCATTGTTCAACTTAGAAACTGTAAC
>SBFR01000078.1 GCA_006227105.1 Bacteroidota bacterium | reverse complement strand
GAAAATTTAGAATAATATTTAGGGGCAAATTTTTCTGAAATATTTTTACCATTCTTATCAATCTTCACGACCAATTCACACTCGAAGTGAAGGTCTTTTGTGAAGTCAGGAAAGTAAAAATCATTCCCATCTTTTAAAATGGAGGTATCAGGTTTCATGAAAAAAACTGGTTCAGTTGGAACCTCTGCTTTCATTTCCTTAGCGTGTTCTGAATAGTTTCTGCCAATACAAATGATCTTCATGTCTTTTACTTGAATTTGTTTTTAAGTGCATCCAATTTGGATTGTAAATTTTCTTCTTCCCTTTGTGACTTTTCCTGCTTTCTGCGTTCGTTCTCTTCCTTGATCTTTTCCATTTCCTGTTTTAGCATCTTCTTTGTAAAAAGAGGGAAGTCGGCATCTAGCATCCAGCCATAATAACCAGGCTCAATTCGAGCTACATCTCGAACGGTTTTTCCTTTGTGCTTTCCGAAATTATAGATCATTTCGTTTCGTTCGTTTCTTGCCAGTCTGCCTGCGAAATCCACAAGGTCCAAATTTGAACCACGTGAAAATTCAGAAAGGTAACTGATGTCATTTTGAAGGTTTTCGTATCGATCCATTTGAGCCAGTAGAACATCCAATGTCGCTTGTGCATCATGAAGGGCGCTGTGTGCATTTTCAAGACTTTTATTACAGTAAAATTGAAATGCTGCCGCAAGTGTTCGCTGCTCCATTTTATGGAAGATGTTCTGAACATCAACGAAACGTTTTTCAGAAAAATCCACGTCTATTTCTGCTCTCATTAATTCCTCTACGATCACAGGAATATCGAATTTATTGGAATTGTAGCCGCCAAGATCAGCGTCACCAATGAATTCCAATACTTCCAGTGCAATATCTTTAAAGAAAGGTTCATTTCTGACATCGTCATCTGAAATACCGTGTATCGCTGTGATCTCAGGAGGAATGGGAATTCCAGGATTGACTTTCTTCAAATAGGAAGTTTGTGTTCCGTCTGGTGACAATTTAACAATAGCGATCTCGACGATTCTATCAGAAGTGATATTTATTCCGGTTGTTTCTAGATCGAAAATTGCTAAAGGCCTTTCAAGATTTAATTTCATTCCTATTTTATTTACTCGGTTTTAAACGCAACGAATTGGTATGGTCTGTATTTGTTTTTGTTCTTAGCGTCTCCATTATATGCAGGACCATCAACAATTACGCTTGTAATTTCTATTTTCACTTTTCCAGAGCTGATCAGATTAGGATCAATTTTAGATTTTATGGTATTCACCAAATTGTCAGCTCTTAATTGAGCAAGCTTCTCATTCGATCCATAGGTCTTGGTAGTCACTTTTGATGCTGAAGAATATACATTCAAAGTTATTTCCTCTCTACCGTTTCTGATCTGCTCTTCTATTGATTCAAGCGCAATTTTCAAAGAAGGGTCATCCTCGACTTTATTCATGTTGTAGTCAAAATAATGCAGGAATTCCACATTCTTGAATTCAGCAATCGCTGGACCTGTTGTGTCTACATCGATCTTGATCGGTTCGATCAGTTTTGTTTCCATGTTGTACACAAATTCACGATATACTTCCTGATAATCGGGCTCACATTCTGTAATAAACGTCTCCTCGTGGAAGGGCTTCTCGATATTTGGATTGTTCAATGTAAGATGAAATGTTTTGCAGGGCTCAAGTTTTCCATAGAAAAGGCCATCTCTTAATCGTGGAAATATATCTTCATCAGATCCTTCATCGCTGTTATCCGCTGAAATTTTAAAATCAAGATGAACATCAGATGGGAGTGGTTCGCCTGTTGAAGTTTTTATTTTTCCAATGAAGGCTGCGATCTGGGAGAAGTTAGTAGGAGCATCAACTGCGAAAATATCTAGACTTCCCTTTGTGCCTTCTCTATTTGAAGAAAAGAAATGATGTTTACCATCTATCGTCATCGATAAGAACACATCGTCATAGGTGGTGTTGTATGGTGCCCCCATATTGATTGGAGTTGACCATGATCCGTCAGACGATTTTTTACTGTAGAATAGGTCGAATCCTCCATAACTGTTTAGTCCATTACTGGCAAAGTATAAAACTGTTCCGTCAAAGGAGAGAAAAGGACCGTCTTCATCATATTCTGAATTGACCGGAGCTCCGAGATTTTTAGGTTTCGACCATTTTCCATCTTTTTTCTCCATCAAATAAATGTCTCGACCACCAAGTCCGCCGTCTCTGTCCGATGTGAAGAGAATTGTTTTTCCATCCGCTGAAAAAGTAGCATGGGTTTCCCAGAATTCAGTATTCATGGTGGTATCCAAGTACAATTGTTGCGGATCCAGGAACGTTTTTCCGTTTTTAGCAAAAAGAAGATCTCCATTTCCTGTTGAATCACTATAAAGAATAATATCTCTTTCGTTAGCACTCATTGCCAGGCCTGCTTCATTTAAATGGGGTTCCGAAACAAGAATTCGTTCAGAATTTGTCCACTTACCATTTTTAAATTCTGTTACATACCCATCTTCTGGAGGGAAGTTGTTCTTGTGGTCAAAATAAAGATCTGTTTCGCCATTTTTCCATGGTCTTCTAGCAGTATAGAATAAAACATTTCCATCTAGCGAAATAAGTGGGGCAAAATCGGGGTAGAAGGTGTTTATCTCATTTAATGGTGTCGCCTTTAAATTTGGTCCAGCAGCATTTTTTGCATTGGAAACCTGTGATAGCTTGAGATTGATCTTATCTAATAATTCTGATTCATCACGTGACATCGATTTGTACGAATTCAATAGATCGATGGATTTTTGAAACTCCCCAGTCAAATGGTAACATTCTGCTAAATGGTAGAATGCATCAGTGGGCGCTTTTTTTTCTTTCTTTGAAAAAGCATCATAATTCTTATCCGTATTCTGAATGGCAATATTGAAATGCTCAATAGCCGCAGTCGGATCTTGGAGTGAATAGAGTTCTGTGAATCCTTTGCGATAATGGTAGTTGGCACTTTCCGGCTGATAGGTAAGGAGTTTTGCAGCTATTTGATCGGCATAGAACAAGAAATCTTCCTGCATCAAGCGTGAATTCTCACGTACCAGAAAGGACTCTTTTTTGGTGTTTACAAGCACGTCTATTTCAGATTGTAGAATCTGGGAGTAGAAGTTGCAAAAAGGAATCGTAATAAAAAACGAGAATATTAGCTGCCTCAAAGTGTACTTTTTCCAAATGTAGCTAATATTCTCGTTGAATTCAAGAGTGGTCTTACTCTGTTTTTAAACCAACAAACTGATATGGTTTGTATTTGTTTTTATCCTTAAAGTCTTTTTCGTATTCTGGTCCGTCGACTATGGCAGATACAATAACCACGTTTACTTTACCTGCAAAGTCAGGGTTCTTTTCAAAATGAGTTTGAAGATCATATTTCATGTTCTCGGCTCTCAGTACTGTCAACTTCTCATTGGTTTCATACGTTTTTGTAGGAACATGAGATGCAGATGAGTATACATTGATCGTGATTCTTGGACGACCATCCTTAAGTTGCGCTTCGATCTCCTTTACGAAATCCTTCAAATCACCTTTGTTTACTGTTAACTTATTCTTGTTATAATCAAAGTAGTGGATGTATTCCAAGTTTTTGTGAGTTGTAACCAATACCGGTTCGATTTCAAGAACAGTATCTTTAGGTATTACAATACTTCTTGTTGGTACATCTAAAATCAATTCTCTGTAGATTTCCTGGTAATCTGATTCACAGTCCGTAACAAACGTTTCTTCATGCATCACCTGATTGTCAGAAGCATTGTAATAGGCGATTTTGTATGTCTGACAAGGCTTGATACCTGTCATGAACATTCCGTCTCTCAATCTTGGGAATAATGAACGATATTGCTCTGATTCATCACATTCATCGCACATTAGTCTAAAATTCAACGCGAAATCTTCTGGTAGAGGAGACCCATCTGAAGTTTTAATCAAACCTCTGAATATCGCTGTGCTTTTCACACCAAGATAGTCGTTGTAGATTTCATAAATATCCTTCTCTCCAAAACCATCTTTTCTGTAGGATGTCATGTATCCTTTAAGCCCGTCTACGGTGGTAGTGTAGAAAATATCGTCGTTAGTTGAATTGAAAGGGTAGCCAATGTTTCTTCCTTCTGAATAGGTGTTGTCAGCCATTAGGTCACAAACCATAACGTCAAAACCTCCCATACTTTTTTCTCCATTGGAAGAATAGTAAAGTTGACGATTATCAACGGATACAAATGGAGAATCCTCATCATTAGGAGTGTTGATTCTAGGTCCCATGTTGACTGGCTTTGACCAGCTACTGTCTGCTTGACGATAACTAACATAAAGATCTCTTCCTCCAAATCCTCCTGGTCGGTCAGAAGAAAAGAACATTCTACTCTGATCATGAGAAACCATTGCGTGAGTTTCCCAATAATCAGTATTTAGTTTGTCACCTTTTAATTGGGTGATCTCATTGAATTTACTTGCATAAAAATCAGTGTAGAAAATATCTCCATTTCCTGTAGAGTCCTCGTATAAATAGATTCTACGTTCGTTGGTACTAACTGCCATTGTTGCTTCATTTCTCTTTGGAAGACAGAAATTCAGCATTATAGGCTCCATCCAGCTAGAGTCCTCGTCAAGAAAACTTACGTAAACATCTTCCGGATACTGATCGATCGCAAGATCTTTAAAGCTTTCAGTCTCACCATTTGGCCAAGGTCTTCTTGAAGTAAAATAAAGGGCTGAACCGTCCAATGA
>SBFR01000248.1 GCA_006227105.1 Bacteroidota bacterium | reverse complement strand
GGAGATGGAATTATTGATGCATTAGAGTCCTCTACCGTCGATTCAGATGGAGACGGAGTGAATGATGAGTCAGATCCGGCAAATGACGATCCATGTATTCCAAATGTTAATGCAGGACCGTGTGATCAAGATGGAGATGGCTTAACAAATACAGAAGAAGGAGCTGAAGGAACGAATCCAACAAATCCAGACACTGATGGTGACGGAATAAATGATGGTGATGAGGTAACAGGTGGATCAGATCCAAATGATCCATGTGATCCGAACGATATGCTACCTGGATGTCAGACAGATTCTGATGGAGATGGAGTAACTGATGCCCGCGAGACGACTGACGGCACGAACCCAAATGATCCATGTGATTATCTGGTTGCGTCAATCACCCTTCCAATGGTTGCAGGAGAAGATTGTGATCAGGATGGAATCCTTGATCAAACTGAAATTGCAAACGGAACGGATCCTTTTGATCCTTGTGATCCGAATGATGCAGGACTTGAATGTGTTACGGGAGTATATTTACCAACGGCATTCTCTCCAAATGAGACTGGACCGAATGGCAACAATATGCTTTCGATCATTGCAGGAAAGGATGTGTTGAGCTTCTCTATTTCGATCTATGACCGTTGGGGTAATTTGATCGTTAGTGTTTCTAAAACAGAAGGAGTTGCTGGGTTGACAGAATTATGGGACGGAACATTCAATGGCCAGCCGTGTAACGCAGGAGTATATGCATTTATGCTGGACATCAAATATCTGACTGGTGAAAAGGAAATGCGTTCAGGTAATATAACGTTGATACGATGAGGTTGAAACACATAGGTTTAATCGGGGTTTTATTTTCGGGCTGGACGCTGTTTGGGCAGGATATTCATTTTACTCAAACAGCTCAAACCCCATTGCTTATTAACCCTGCCGCCGCTGGAGTTTATGACGGTTGGGAAAGAGTAATGATCAATCATAGAAATCAATGGTTGGGAGCAGGAACTCAATTCATGACAACGAACATCGCAGCGGATGCTAACTTTGGAAAAACAAGGCTGAATGATAAAGCTCACCTGGGTGTTGGGGTCAATTTCTACAATGATATTGGAGGCGATTCAAAATTCGGAATGCAAAAAGGGGCACTTACCTTGAGTGGAATTCTTCCGGCGGGTAATGGCCATATTTTCTCTGCTGGAATTCAGGGAGGTTTTGCTTCCAGGAAGGCAGACCTTTCACGCGTTACATGGATGTCACAATGGAACGGGTCGGGGTTTGATCAGACGCTCTATTCTGGTGAAGCAAACGGGGCGAGCTCATTTACATACATGGACGCTGCAGCAGGTCTTTTTTACACCTATGACGGTGGACAGAATACGTTTCAGCGAAATAATGATTTCAAATTCCAGATTGGATTTTCTGGATACAATTTGAACAGACCCCAACTGAAATATGTGACAGTTGACGGAGATCGACTTTATCGCAAATGGATTGGCCACGTAGGTGTAATTGCTGACTTAACAGCCACAAACTGGTCAATTGACGGTAACGCAGTACAAGTAATCCAGGGACCTCACATGGAAACGATTTTAGGCTTACTATTTCGTTATAGATTCCAGGATGGGACAAAGATTACCGGAAATTTCCAGGATTCATATTTTGGATTCGGAATGTATTACAGACATAAAGATGCTATTGCACCGACCATCATGTTGGACTGGAAAGGGTTCAGATTTGGAGTTTCATACGATGTAACGATCTCTGCTTTGAGAAATGCATACAATGGTGGATCATTGGAATTTACGCTGGCCTATACCAATCTAAGCCACGCATTGTTCAAAGGAAGGAGATAATTATTTTTTGATCAAAGACCTAAAAAAGGAAAGTATTCTTTTTCTGAAGAGAAACATGATCAGAAGGTACGGGATGATCATTAAATAAAGGATTCCTGTATTGATATTGCTCCCAAAAGAATCCTCGTCGAGCTCACTTCCTTGTTCAGTAAGCAACTTACATTGTGAACAGCCTTGCCCATAAGAGATTGCACCAGCGGCAACGATCAATAATACAGCTATGAGCACCCATTTCTTCATGAAGTAAAGTTAGTAATTCTACCAGAATTGACTTTTATTGTTGCCTATAAACTTGTAATCTGTGGTTAGCAATGATTCACTGTTTAAGGATAGAGAAGAAATTGAATTAAATTTGTGTCATGATGAATAAGAATTGGATTTGGGCTTGGATGTTAGCCATCGCAGTTGGCCAGCTTGTTTCTTGTGGTGGAACTGAAAAGAACACAAAACTTCCTAAAGACCTGGATAGTCTTATTGTTATGTTTCCGGATTCAGTTGAGTTATTGGTTAAAAGAGGAAACAACAGCTTAAAGATCTACGATTATCGTCAGGCAATGGCCGATGGCGCAAAGGCATTTCGTTTGGACAGCAATAATGTCGACGCAAGAATGCTTTATGCCGATGTGTTGAATAACCGCCCGGAAAGAACGATTGAGGAGATTGCGGAAGCTCAAGAACATTACAAGATGATCATTTCCAAACAACCGAAAAACCAAAGAGGTTTGGTGGGACTCGCATCTACCTATAGTCAGCAAATGGATTTCGAAAGATCCTTTCAATACATCAATGAGGCGCTTAAAGTAAACCCTAAATACAGGGATGCCTATATCATGAAGGGTTCAAATTATCTAGTGTTAAGTAAATTAAACCCAGAAAAAGATGGTTCAGCCGGAAAGAAATATCTCGATCTGGCAAAATCGTCTTATGAGACTGCAGTTCAACAAGACCCTAACTTTTATGAAGCATACTTAATGCTGGGTTCATTATATCAGGCGGAGAAAAATCCGATTTGTCTGGAGTATTTTACTACCGCTGCATCACTGCAACCGGAGAATGCTGAAGTATTGTATCCACTTGCCTATGCAAAACAGGAGTTTGGACAACGAGAGGAGGCAATTGAACTGTATAGACAGATGATCCAACTTGACACAACGTACGCCGAAGCACTGTTTCAGATCGGGTATATCAAACAGTTTTACATTGGTGACCTCGATAGCGCGATCTATTATTACAATTCCGCTATTCAGACGGAGCCAAGATATGTTGAAGCATGGCACAACATTGGACTTTGCTATGAGACGAAAGGAGATAAAACGATGGCCCTGAAATCTTATGGAAAAGCATTGAAATACGACCCGAATTTCGAATTGTCCAGAAAGCAGGCAGATGCCCTTCGCTAAATGAACGCAGATAAAACAGTTTGGCTTAAAATTGTCAGCGATTCCATTATTCCGCTATTAGGATTTTTCTTGTGGGATTGGTCGATCTATTTTATTGTTCTCTTTTTGTGCTTGGATCTCATTTCTCACGAACTGGTGTACCATTTGAAATTTAACTTTTTGAGGAAGGCTCATAACCAAAGTTTTTCAAAGGATTCATTGCTGTCCTTGCCGCTCGTTCTAGTTTCTTTAGCAATCATTCAGCTTTCATTATTGCTCTTGTACACGAATTCAAATCCACTGAAAGAGCTGATCGAGTTCCTGTCGTACAAGGACATGGGGATTGCCCAGGGATATATTTTGATCCCCTTGATAGGGTTGATGGCTTTTCAGGAAATGAAATTGTTTAAAATGAGAAAGGACATTGACACGATCAACATAGATACATTTATCAAAAGCCACATTAAAAAGAGAGCTATCCTTATAGTTTGTACTCTTGTTGGAGTTGGACTTGCCTATATGCAACCACCTGAAGCACTGATCTTGTTCCTGATCGTTCTAACATCTTCAGCGCTGCAATATTTATTTTCTTCCCGAAGAGCCTTTTAGCCATTGAGGCAGCATAACTGAGCCGATAAACAAGTAGGGAAAATAAGACAAAGCCCTCCAGACAAATGCCATGGCCGCCAACAATAGTGCGGAAACGGACATTGTACCGAGTAGCTCTCCAAATGCATATTCCGCAACACCACTTCCACCAGGAGTTGGACTGATCAACATAAACAACCACAGGATCAGTTGTTTCCCAAGGATCAGAATATGTTCTTTAAACCCAAATCCTACAAATGCCTGAAGTATCGCATTAATTACAAGATAACGTGAGATCCAGCTACCGAAAGTGGCAAGAAAAACCTTGAGCCAAAGCGAATAAGGTTCTCCTTTCAATTCTTTTGAAGCTATAACAATGTCATTTCCAGTTTCAATGGCCCGATTCTTCCAACGTCTTAATATAGGAAGAGAAAAAAGCCCATTCAATGCGATAGCTGCAAGCTTAGGATACAAGAAGATTGCGCAAAACAAAAACAGGCAAACACTGAAAATAACGATGAACCCAATCCAAAAAACAGTTTGAACGGTATAGCTCCCCTCATAGGACGAAGGAAATAGATCCCTCTGATCAATGAACAAAAAAATGAATGGGATCATAATAACATAGAAGAGGTTGTCAAACAATGCCGTGATCACCACAATTGCTGTTGAACGACCCAAGGCAATCTTCTCCCGGTTCAGAATAAACATGGCTACGGCGGCCCCGCCTACAACTCCAGGTGATAATGCAGAGGCAAACTCCCAGAGCATGATTACGCAAAATCCTTGTCTCCATGAGAGCGACCGGTGGGTTAGCAGGCGAATACGAATGATATAAAAAAGATCCCTACCAATTACAAAAATCACGGCCAAGCATAGCCAGGCAAAAGTGGATGGCCCCCAATTGATCTTTTGAACGACATTGCTGACGGTATTTTTAGAATAATCACCGATTTGAACTTCAACGAATTCGGTTGCATCATCCAGCTGAATTTTTCCGTCGTTGTTCTTGTCTATCCATGAATATTTTCCCTCTCCCGGAGTGGAATAGTATTGTTCCTTGCTTAGCGCATTGAAAAGCATGAAAAGCGAGACGGAGATACCCAATAGAATTCCCCCCCACAATTTCCATTGACTAAACGCTTTTGAAAGGGGAGAAGAGTTTTTCATTAGTCCTGCTTTTCAAGTTTTACATCAACTTGCCAGTTTGGTCTTACTTTGACTGTCGTATAATACCGATAGATCTTTTCCGGCTGTATACAATTGATCACGGAACCACCATTCCAACGAAGGTCGCCGTTTTCATCTTCAACAACACGGAAACTATAATCTGCAGGCTCAAGGTTTTCTAAAAGTGCCTTAGAAGATGTATCTGGCTCATATTGACCAATTACAACACCATTATTCATCAGTTCCAGAAACACTCCGGCTCCAAATTCAGTTAAGTCGACAAGGATGGAACCCAGTTCTTTTTTTGCTTTTACAGTGAATGAAAGCCGAACGGGATCTGCAATAAAACCTTGTGACTCAATTGTATTTTCTGGAATGATCAACGTATAAGATCCGGGCGCTAGGCCTGAGATGAAACCAAGAGTGATCGTGTTTTTTGTAAAATCGATACTATCCGGAAGGATGAATGAAGAATCTTTCATAGAAAGAAGCTGAATCATCGACCTGTTTAATGAGGTAATAACATGGGATGAGTAAAATTCTATGGTCTCTTTTGGAAGGAACGCATTCGTGTTCCTGTTACAACTCAGTTTTAACTTATTGATTTTAAGTTGGGTTGGGTTTATTCTTAGTTCCAGAGTGTCTGAAAAGTTGTTTTCATCAACCACAAGAGATTGTGAGGTTTTTGAATCGAAGAATTTGGTAAAATGGAGGCTGTCTGAGTTAATGACCCTCATTTCATCATAATGGAGGGTCTCATTATTAAATTTTAAACCGGACGTATTGATGGGATAGGTAGCCCCCACCGCAAAGGTGTTTCCACCCAAATAAGCAAAGGTTCTTATGTAATTTGAATCCGGAACAGAAACTTGAATAGGCAGAGAATCTACCCTATTCGAATCTAATTGGATAGGCTCTTCCAAACACCCTTGTAGCTCGGACCGATCAATTTTGCCATTTGAATTGGCGTCCTTAAAGGCTTTCACAAAGTAGGTGTCAGACTTGAGATTCTGAAAATGAACACCTCCAAAACGATCACTTCTCGAATAATAAGATGGTTTTTGGGCGGTGTCGGAAGTATACAGCCCGACATTAACACCCTCTGTAAGTTGTCCCGAAAATGCGTTTTCTACAGAAGTATGGTATTCAAGCGAGTCGATCACGCTTCCAGTTGAGAAAACGTAGGTCATTAAATAATCGTTCCCCTCATTGACATCCTTCACTGCGCCATTGAAGTATAGAACATAAGTGGTATTTGGGCGTAGGTTTTCTTCCCAGGAAATGCGTAATGTTTTTCCGTTTAATTGTGCTTTTGGTTTTGCATCGTCTGGCACAAAGAAGATCGTTCTGGTTGGGTCATTTAACTGAACGAATTCATTGAATTTTAGTTCGACAGTATTACCGGTGAAATTCGTTTGATTTGTTTCAGGAATGATCTTAACTGGCGATGGGGCAAAGCTATCCTCATCCCCACCACTCAATGTGCCGACTTGAGCACAAGAGAAAAGCAGTGTACCTGCTAAAAGGATCAGAAGTATTCTGATAACCATGAGCAGAGTTCATTTAAATATTTGTCATCAACTGAATCGAATGAATTCAGGCTGTCACTGTCTACATCGAGCACCGCTACAACAGAGCTGTCTTTTATCAACGGAACGACGATCTCACTTTTCGAATCTGAACTGCAGGCAATATGACCAGGAAAGGCATCAACATCCGGGACAACAATTGTTCTTTTTTCAGCCCAGGAAGTGCCGCACACACCCTTGCCCGATCTTATTCTGGTGCAAGCGATCGGACCTTGAAAAGGACCGAGCACAAGCTCCTCTCCTTTAACGATATAAAAACCGACCCAAAAAAAACCAAGACCCTGTTTCAGGGCTGCAGATACGTTGGCAAGATTAGCGATCAGGTCACCTTCACCCGTTATCAATCCCTTGATTTGAGGGAGTAAAGATTGGTAGATCTCCTCTTTTGTTCCGACGATTTGTTTTAGTTCTTCAGCCATAAATTTAAGTTACACAAAGTTGGATTTTTTAAAGTGATAATGCAATTATTTAAGTATCTTCAATAGAAAACAGTACAAAAATGCTTGAAAAGATCAATCTGGATAAGGTTTTATTCCTTGATATTGAAACGGTGCCCCAACAGTATAAGTATGTGGATCTTGATGTAAAGACAAAAGAACTATTTGATGCTAAGACTCGTTTCATGCAGTCTGAGGAAAAAGGATATACGGAGATCTACAATGAAAGGGCTGGAATTTATGCTGAATTTGGTAAGATCATTTGTATTTCTGTTGGCTTAGTAACTGAAACAAGAACAGGAAAACAGATGCGATTGAAATCATTTTATCATGATGATGAAGAAACGCTCTTGAAACAATTCATTAGTCTGTTAAACAACAACTACAACACACAATACCATATCTTATGTGGGCACAATGCGAAGGAATTTGATTTTCCGTATATCTGTAGAAGAATTCTCATTAATGGGCTGAAGCTTCCACCCATATTGGATATAGCGGGTAAAAAACCATGGGAGATCTCACATCTTGACACAATGGAGCTTTGGAAATTTGGCGATTTTAAAGCATACACGTCTTTATCGTTGCTTTGTCATGTTTTCGGAATACCCACCCCAAAAGATGATATTTCGGGAGCTGACGTAGCCAGAGTTTACTATGAGGATGGTGATCTGGAACGGATCAAGGTGTATTGTGAAAAGGACGTCGTTGCGTTGATCCAGCTTTTCCTAAAAATGAGAGGAGATAATCTTGTCGATGAGGCGGAAATCCATTATTCTCATCAATAGAATAAAAAAAGCCGCTGCAACAAAAGGGCTGCAACGGCTTTTATCCTTATTTAACTAAATTCTTACTGAACGAAAACCGTTTCTTCAGAAGTTGTTTCTTCTTCTACCTTAATGATTCCCTGTCCTGTCAAACCGCTTGAAGTATAAGCCTTGATATCAAGTACAGCTACTCCTGCTTGTCCAAGCTGGTATACATCATTGAAGTTGAAAACCGCAACACCTGACGAATTCGTTTCTGTGGTATCATACAACACAACGTTTGCAGGCTGATTAATCGTGGACTTTCCATACAGGATAACTGTAGCGCCCTCAACATACTGACCTGAAGAATTCTTTACATAAATCTTTGCGATCGTATCACCTTTCTTACGGCATCCAACCGAAAGACCGATAGTAAATAAAACCATCAGGGCGAATAAAACGTATTTTCCATTCATCGTTTTCATAATCTTCACTTTTATTAGTTAGGTAAGTAGAGCGTCTCTACTGCCGTAATATGTTCTCTACATTTTACATGACCCTCCACTGTTTTTGGGTCGTATTTTACAATAATATTAAAGAATCCTACTGTCTCTTCACCCGCATCTTTGAAGTACTCATCCATATTGAATGCAGCAAAGCCAGACTCGTTTGTCAATACTGTATCAACGTATGGATTCGTTGGAGGGTTGGAGCTAAGATCTCCGATCACAATTACTTGAGCGCCAGTGATCAATTCATTGTTCATCGAACGCACAAAAATCTTGAGTACAGATGGGTCCTTGCTCTCACAGCCCGAAAGTGTAAGGAAAACCAAAAGCCCCATAACACTTAACACACTCATACTTAACCCTTTCTTCATCATATTCATTCAATAATTGAAGCCAAATATAATCTAATTTTTGCAATACTCAGAATCCTTTATTGCTCAGTATTAATTGTTATCTTCGCCCATATTTAGGCAGAGATGTACTACTTAAACAATTTTTCCTGTAAAAAAGTTACACATTGCCAAAGAAACTATAGGATTTCAGGATGAAAGAAAGAATTGAGCAGGTTGAAAAAGAGATCGAGCAATACTTGATCACCGACATGGCAAGTCTTGAGGCTTATCGCATAAAGTTTATCGGATCAAAAGGGATCACTAAGGAGCTTTTTGCTGAACTGAAGAATGTTCCCAACGAAGAAAAGAGATCGGTAGGGCAGCTATTGAATGGCCTACGTCAAAAAGCTGAACAAAAATTTGAAGAGAGCAAGGAGACCCTCGAATCTCAAGGAGGTGCTTCGGAAAAGCTAGACCTTAGCAGGCCTGCAAACATGGATGAACTTGGATCAAGACATCCATTAAGCCTCGTTAGAAGTGAGATCATAGAGATCTTTTCGCGCATTGGTTATTCTGTTTCTGAAGGACCTGAGATCGAAGACGACTGGCACAATTTCACTGCATTGAACTTTCCACCAGAACATCCTGCAAGAGATATGCAGGATACTTTCTTCGTAGAAAAAGGTGAAAATGAAATGGCGCTTAGGACCCATACGAGTTCTGTTCAGGTTCGCGTTATGGAATCGTCTCAGCCACCGATCCGAACGATCTCTCCAGGAAGAGTATATCGCAACGAAGCTATTTCTGCAAGAGCGCATTGCTTCTTTCATCAGGTGGAGGGGCTATACATTGACAAGAAAGTATCTTTTGCCGATTTGAAACAGACCCTTCTGTATTTCGCAAAAGAAATGTTCGGAGATAAAGCGACAATTCGACTTCGTCCAAGCTATTTCCCGTTTACGGAGCCATCTGCTGAAGTTGATGTTTCATGTACCATCTGTAATTCAAAAGGGTGTAATGTCTGTAAATACTCGGGTTGGCTTGAGATCCTGGGGTGTGGAATGGTAGACCCGAATGTACTTGAAGCAAGCGGGATCGATTCAAAAACGTACAGCGGTTTTGCTTTCGGAATGGGAGTAGAAAGGATAGCACAGTTGAAATACAAAGTGAATGATTTACGTTTATATTCCGAAAACGATATTCGTTTCTTGAAACAATTTACAGCAGGGATTTAATGGGACTATTTGGTTTTGGATCGGTTCAAAAACTACATCTGGAATGGGAAATCCTTACAGAAGAATCTTCCATTGAAGAACTAATAAAATTATCTTTCGATAGTCCAGTTCTTTTATTCAAGCACAGCACGAGATGTAGTGTTTCCTTTATGGCGCTTGAAAACTTTGAAAAGGATTGGTCATTAGGAGTTGACGAATGCAAGATCTATTATCTTGACCTATTAAAGTTTAGAGGAGTTTCCAATCAGATCGCGGATATGACCGAAATACACCATCAATCTCCTCAAGTAATTGTTTTAAGTAAAGGTCGTGTAATTTATCACGCATCTCACAGTGCAATTTCTGCACAAGCGATCAAACAACTATTATCATGAAAAAATACTTGATCATTGGACTAATTATTATTGTGGGAGTTGCGCTACTTGTTGTGCCCCTTATCAATGATAACGGTGGAAACGAAGGACAGGAAGATGAGGCGATTGCTGCATTTGCATTTGAAGATAACCTGGCTGTTCGATGGAATCAGACAATTCCAATTGAGATCGAAGTGAAGGATGGAGTTACAAAGCTGGAACTATTCTACAACGACAGTCTGTTTAATGTTTGGAACAACCCAAAAGGAATAGTGAGTTATAACTTCAATGCGGCATTCTTTGGTTTGGGGACCCGATCACTTGTTTTAATGGCAACATTGGAGGATGGAACCCAATTTACAGATAACAGAATGGTACGCGTTTTATCCGATGTTAAACCTGAAATTTGGATTGCACAGGTAGCAGGTACAAAACCCCACCTATCGACAAGCTTTACCCAAGGACTAGAATTTAACAACGGAACACTTTACGAAGGGACTGGACAGCTTGGTCAATCTATGGTTGCAATCGTAGATATTGAAACAGGGCAACATAAAAAGAAAATAGGTCTTGACGCAAATTATTTCGGAGAAGGAATAACCATTCTTGATGACAAGGTGTATCAGATCACCTGGCAGCAACAGCGTTGCTTTGTGTACGATAAAGCGACCCTTGAGCTGATCAAGGACATGAACTATACCGGTGAAGGCTGGGGACTTTGTAATAACGGTGAAGAGCTGATCATGTCAGACGGAACTGAAAGGATCGCGTTCAGAGATCCGGAAACATTCCAGATCCAACGCACGATTGAAGTCTATGATGATAGAGGGCCAATTACAAAGCTCAACGAGTTGGAGTATATCGATGGGCTGATCTACGCCAATGTATGGATGACGAACTCTATAGTAGTTATCCAGCCGGAAAACGGAAAGGTGATTGCGGTTATTGATGGTTCGGAATTGATCAAGGAAGGCAGAAATGGTGGAGATGTTATGAATGGAATTGCATTGGATCAGAAGACCAATAAATTATACATGACAGGGAAGAACTGGAGTAAACTGATCGAAGTGAATCTTAAAAAACCCTAAACAATAAACATGATCAGAGGTCTATATATTATTCTGATACTGTTTCCGTTTTGTGGTCTCACCCAAAACTATACCTCCTATTTTTTGGGCAACCCAACAGATATGATCACGACTCCAAAAGGTGGAGTTTGTCTTATGGGGGGAGCATCTGAACACGATAATGCCATGAAGTGGTTTCTTGAACAGGCAAACGGTGGAGACGTGCTCGTATTACGAACAAGCGGTTCGAATGGATATAATGATTACATGCTGAATCAACTGGGGGTGAATATCAATTCAGTTGAAACGATCGTATGCCACAATGCATCTGCTTCGCAAGAGACCTATTTGCATGATAAAATAAAAAACGCGGAGGCCATCTGGTTTGCCGGAGGAGACCAATGGACGTATATCTCATACTGGAGAGATACCCCGGTTGACAGTTTGATCAATATAGCGATCAATGAGAGAAAAGCTGTCATCGGAGGAACAAGCGCTGGAATGGCGATTCAGGGAGGTTTTTATTTTTCAGCCCAGTATGGAACGGTTACAAGTGCTACGGCATTAAATAATCCATTTAACACCGCGGTCACAGTTTCAAATGAACCATTTCTACAAAATCAATTTTTGGAGGACGTAATAACCGATACGCATTACGATAATCCGGATAGAAGAGGAAGACATGTGGCTTTTTTAAGCAGGATCATGAACGATTTTCAAATTGTTGGGAAAGGAATTGCTTGTGAGGAGTACACCGCCATTTGTATTGACACACTTGGCTTATGTAAAATCTTTGGTGAGTACCCTGCTTATGATGAAGATATATACTTCATTCAACCGAACTGCGAATTGGTAGACATGGCACCTGAGGTCTGTTCGTCTTCATTGCCATTGACATGGAATCACGGAGGAACCGCCCTTAAGGTTTATCATGCAAAGGGTACATTAACAGGAGTGCAGACATTCGATCTTTCAGACTGGAAAACGGGTATCGGAGGAGTTTGGGAGCATTGGTCAGTAGATGGGGGTGTTTTGAACATCAACTCTGGAACTTCGCCGCAGTGCAACACGGGTGGACTATCTGTAATGACGAATTCAAATACGTTGATCTATCCTAATCCGAATAATTCTGGACAAATTAACCTGGTCTCTGAAGATAGCTCAATAGAAGAAGTGACTGATCTAAAGGGGCAAGTAATTCCTTTCATCAAATTTGGGAATGGCTACGAGATTTTATCGGAAGAAAAAGGAATTTACTTTGTAACACTGAATACAGTGTTGGGAAAGCAAACGGTTCGTTTTGTGATTCAGTGACCCTTTGAAGAATCAAATGGGCTAAACGGGTCGAATTGATTGATGTTACTCACCTCTTTTAGGCGGCTATTTTCTACACGAACAACTCTTCCGGGAAATTTTTCTACCATTGACATGTCGTGAGTCGCCATCACTACAGCTGAACCCTCTTCTTTTGCCACGGCGAGTAAAAGTCTCATGATCTCCTCGCTTGTTTCAGGGTCAAGATTTCCTGTTGGCTCGTCTGCAAGGATAAGCTCCGGCTTATTTAGAAGAGCTCGCGCAATTGATACTCTTTGTTGTTCTCCACCAGATAAAGTATGGGGCATTGAGTTCGCCCTCCCTTCTAGTCCAACCAATTGTAGGACCTCAATCGCTCGTTTTTCCATAAGTCGCTTATCGGCCCAGCCTGTCGCCCCTAATACGAACATGAGGTTTTGCATGATGGATCTATCCATTAACAACTGGAAGTCCTGAAAGACAATACCGATGCGCCTTCTAAGCATTGGGACCTCTTTTCTGCGCAGTTCACGAAGATCGAAGTCCGCAACCTTTCCTTCTCCTTCAGAAAGAGGCAATTCGCCATAGATCGTCTTGAGAAGACTACTCTTTCCACTTCCCGTCTTCCCGATCAAATAAACGAATTCATTCCGTTGAAGTGAAAATTGAACGTCATCAAGTACGATAGCGCCCTGTTGGGTAATCTTACCATTTTTGATCTCAATGACTTTTTCCAAGAGTATAATTTTGAGTAAATGTCAGAATTATTGCCCTGTACCCTCTGCTCCCAAATAAAATAATCTTAACAGAATTACGTTTAAAACTTTTGGACAGCCTCTCCAGTCTCCCCTTCTTGTCCAGTAATTTTACTCGATTAAAAGCAATAGCTATGAACAGATTTCTGATCATTCTGATGATCCTTGTCTCCTTTTCGGGTTTATCGCAGACTTCCGAGAAGTACAACAGTGATTATGAGAATTTTTATCGTGCAGAAGATCTGTACCGTAAGGAGCAATATGGTGCAGCGAGAAAAGAATTCAGGATCTTTTTGGATAAGTATCAACACACAAATGATCCTATGGTCATTAAAGCAAGATACTATGAAGGAGTATCTGCGCTGGAATTATACAATAATGATGCTGTTCCATTGCTCGAGCAATTTCTAAAAGATTACCCGGAGAGTATTTATAGAAATGAGATCTATTACCGCTTAGGTAAATATTTTTTTCAGAAAAAGAATTACAAGGAAGCACTAGCATGGTTCAATAAATTTGGAGCAAAAGACCTGGATGAAGATCAGCGAGAGGAGTTCTATTTTAAACTGGGTTACGCGAACTTCGAGGAGGGTAATTTAAAAGAAGCAAGAAGTGCCTTCCATGAAGTGAAAGATGGGGTGTCACAATATGCAGCACCATCACTCTATTACTATTCACACATTGCTTACACGGAAGGAGCTTATCAAACAGCCCTGGAAGGATTCCTGAAGCTGCAGAACGATAGTCGTTTTTCTTCAGTTGTTCCCTACTATGTTGCACAGATCTATCATAAGCAGGGGGATTATGAAAAAGTGATCGAATACGCACCTCAGATCATGGATTCGATGCCTCCATCGAATTTAAATGACCTCAATCATATTGTAGGAGACTCATATTATCAATTGGGCAGATACGATGAGTCTGTTCCGTACCTGGAGGCATTTAATGCAAAGTCAAAAACATCTAGAGACGAGGATTATCAGTTAGGCTTTGCTTATTATAAAAGTCTTGAATATGACAAGGCGATCCGCATGTTTGATAAAGTGACCAGAGTGAAAGATAAACTTGGTCAATACGCTTACTACCACATTGCAGAATGTTATGTTCAGCTGAAAGAATTGCTTCCAGCTCGTTCGGCCTTTCAATCAGCATCGGAAATCAAGGAGGACCCAAAGATCCAGGAAGACGCGTTGTATAATTTCGCAGTGCTATCCTATAAACTGGACCTGAATCCATACGATGAAGCAGTAATGGCCTTGGAGCTTTTCCTGAAGAAGTATCCAAATTCCAGCAGAAAGAATGACGTGTATCAATATCTAGTCAACGTTTATACAACGACCAACAACCACGAGAAGGCACTTTCTTCTTTAGACAATATTCCTAATAAGGATGTTCGACTAAAGATGGCTTATCAGTTGGTGGCCTTCAATTATGGGGTAGATCTTTTCCAAAAAGCGAACTATCAGAAAGCAATTAAAAATTTCGAGTTGGTCAGTAAGTATCCGATCGACCCGGTGATCACCGGGAAGGCGAGATACTGGATCGGCGATAGCTATTACCGATTGGACGACATGGATCGATCGATCAAGAATTATCGTGAATTCATTGCATTGCCAGCTACCAATTTGATGGAATTGAAAGCGGATGCTTATTACAACATCGGTTATGCATATCTCAAAAAGAAGGAGATCTCCATGTCTCTTGATGCGTTCAATGTGTATGTTCAATCGAACGTAAAGAACAAACAAAAACTTGCAGATGCCTACATGCGTTTGGGCGACGGGTATTACATGCTTAAGCAGAACGATCCAGCGATCAAAAACTATCAGGAAGTCCTCAAGTTGAAAAAGGGTTATGAGGATCAGGCGCTATACTACATGGCGAAAGCCTATGGGTATGCAGATAAGGCGGATCTTAAGATCAAAACATTGCTCGATCTGATCAATAATTATACGGGGTCTAAATACATGCAGACCTCAACATATGAACTGGCAATGACCTATAAGTCGAAGGCTGATTATGATAAGGCGTACAAGTACTTTAATCAGGTGGTGACGGATTATCCAAATGCTGTGATTGTAGTGGATTGCAAGATTGAAATTGCCGACATCTATTTCAAAAGAGGAGAATATGGCAAGTCTGAATCTGAATACACGAAGATCCTTGATGCTCACGGTTCAGATCGAAATGTTTGCGAACAATGTGCGAGAGGTTTGATCGACATTTACAAGGCCTTGAAGCAGCCGGAAAAGGCAACAGCTTTAGCGTCAAAGTATCCATGTGCAAACTTCAGCAACGACGAAGAAGAAGATCTTTTCTACTCTCCTGCGATCGACGCATATGTGGATAGCTCCTATTCGGTTGCCATCCCGAATTTTGAAAAGTATCTATCCAGATTCCCGAATGGAAAATATGCCGTAGAAGGTCAGATCTTCCTGGCAAACTGTTATTATGCACTTGACAACAAGGAGAAAGCGATTGCAACGTATATTTCCGCACTGGAGCGACCGAACAACAACTATACAGAGTTTGCAGCTTCAAGAGTTGCGCAGTACTTATACAACAATGGTGAATATGATAAGGCGCTGGTGTATTATGACAGGCTTGAAAAAGTAGGATCTAAACCTTCTGTGCTGTTCAATGCGAAACTTGGTCTGATGCGTTGTCACTTCCTTGTCGAGAACTGGACCAGTGCAGCCATTTATGCCAAGGAGGTATTGGAAAGTTCGCAATTAAACAACACCCTGCGACTTGAAGCAAATTATGCCTTGGGGATGTCGAGCTATGCGATCGAAAGTTACAACGATGCAAAGAAGGCGCTGGAGTGGATCACCAAGAACACAACTACTGTCATGGCTGCTGAAGCGAAGTTCACGATTGCGGAGATGTACTTCAAGCTTCAGGACTATACTAATTCAGATGCTGAAATTCGCGCCTTGTTAAAAATGAAGCCGGCATACAATTACTGGATTGCGAAATCATTGATCTTACAATCTAGGATCCTGATCATTCAGGACGATCTGTTCCAGGCCGAACAAACATTGAAATCAGTGTTGGATCACTATCCGGATCAGAATGACGGTATCATTAGTGAAGCGCAACAATTGTATGATGAATTGATGCAGCTGAAAAACAAACCGAAGAGCCTTGAGCAGCAAGGGGACGTCGAGATTGAAGTTAACGAAGAGAATGGAGGAAACTGATCATGAAAAAGACAATTAAAATCTTAAGTATCGTATTGGTTGCATTTAACCTTCAAGCTCAAGGACCAGATGTGATCATTGAGGGTACAGGAATACGCCAGGTTGAACCGGCATATAGGATCAACGAACAACCAGCGATCATAGATACGAACCTCGCAAACAATGTGATCGAGTATCCATTGTTACTTGTTCAACATCAAGTGACAGCAGAACTTGATACGATTGCAGCAGCAAAGATCAAGTCAACTGAGAAGCTGGCACAGCTTTATTCCTTTTATGCAAAAGTGGGAATAGGAACTGAATTGATGCCGTTGGGAGAGCTGTATTATGATTCCAAGAGATCCAGGAAATTCATTTATGGCGCACATGCCAAGCATTTGAGTAATTATGGAAACTTTAAAAATTATGCCCCTGCGCAATTTGATCGTTCGGGAATAGGAGTGTATGGTGGTATCAATGAAAGATGGTACTCTTTGCGCGGTGACCTGAATTACCGAAATCAGGGATTGCATTATTACGGACTGAGGATCCCAACGGATTCTATTCCTGCCGATAGTATTGCACAGCGATACAACGACCTAGGTGGAAAGTTCTCCTTCTCTTCGCACAAAAAGGATAGCGCCAAAGTGAATTACACAGTTGGCGTTGAATACAATTGGTTCTCCTCAAGAAAACAATTTGGAGATTCGCTAACCGATTGGAGAGGAAAGGAAAACTTCTTTGGGGTAACATCTAGCGGATGGTATAAACTGGGAAGAGAAGTGTATGCTGCTGAATTCAATGTGCGTTACAACGGGTATAAATATGGAATACAGAACGAACAACTTTCTCCAATAGACACGGCTATTTTCCTGAACAACACGGTGGTTAACTTTAAACCAACGATTTCTACCTATTTGAAGAATGATCGATTCAAAGCGGTTATAGGTGCCGACGTGGTGATCAACGCACATCTTAAAACGAAGGCACACATCTATCCTGTTGCTGAGGTTAAGTATTCAATGTTCAATGACATATTCATTCCGTATGTTGGGTTAAGAGGAGGAATGAAGCAAGTAACATATAAGTCTCTTACACTTGAAAACGAATTCGTAAGAACAAACCCTGAGCTTCGCAACGAGAATACGGTGATCGATGTTTATGGAGGAATTAAGGGGACGCTTTCCAAAAGGATCAGCTTCAATGCAAATGTTAGTTATTCCAGAATTAAGGACAAGGCACTTTTCGTGACTGATACAATCTTCTCTCCCGGAAATAAATTTGCTGTCATTTACGACACGATGAATGTTCTGAAAATTGAAGGAGCGATTTCCTATCAGTTGAATGAAAAACTCAAAATTGACGGAATAGGACGATACAATTCATATGAATTATTGACCAACACGTATGCCTGGAACTTGCCTCAGCTGCAGTTCATTGTAAGAGGACATTATAACTTGTTCGATAAATTCATGATCGACCTAGACCTTAATTTAGAGCAAGGACGCAGGGCGTTGGTTTATGATTCGCTGGAAACAAACGTAACGTTGGAAAATGGTCAGCTGGCTAAATCATTAGGGTTTATTGCGGATGTCAATCTGGGATTGGAGTATAGATACAACAAGAGAATCTCAGCGTTTATTCAGCTGAACAATTTGGCGTCTCAGCGATACATGCGCTGGTACAACTATCCTGTTCAGATCTTCCAGGTGATGGGCGGAGTAACGTTCAGATTTTAAGCTTCCTCAGTAACTGATTCTTCTTGATCAGCATTCTTCTTTTTTGAAGGTAGAAAAGTCTTTTGTCTTAGAATGACATAGACAACTCCTACTGTGATCGAAGCATCAGCAAGATTCCAGATGGCCGGAAAAACTTCTTTCCCACCCAATAAAGGCATCCAGTCAGGCCATATCGCCTGAAACTTGAACATGTCAACGACATTCCCAAGTAGAAATCCGGTATGGCGTGTTTCAATGTCTCCAAAAATACCGCAATCAGAAACCACACCTGAACCCTCCAGATGATTGAAAGGCATACAAGGATCATATGGAAACACGAAATCGTAGAGCATTGAATCGATTAGATTGCCAGTTGCACCGGCCAGGATTAGGCCAATACCGATCAAAAGGGATCGTCGAACGCCATTTCGAGCTTGATTGATCCAGTAATATCCGATACCAAAGATGGCAACGATCCGGAATATACTTAATGCCAATTTATGCCAGATGGCTGAACCAAAGGTGGTACCAAAAGCCATCCCCTGGTTTTCAATGTATTCAAGAACGAACCAATTGCCAAACACGGGCATAGATTCTCCGGGCATAAAGTGGGTTTTGATATACACTTTTATTGCCTGGTCTATCAACAAAATGAGGGCAACGATTGCCCCCACTATGATCAGATTATTTCTGAAATGATTATCTGTTCTGAGCATTTTTAGCTTCAATACTCATTGTTGCGTGCGGAACCAACTTCAAACGTTCTTTCTGAATTAGTTTACCCGTTACACGACAGATCCCGTAAGTTTTGTTTTCAATTCGCACCAAAGCTGCCTGAAGATTTTGAATGAACTTTTCCTGGCGTGCAGCTAATTGAGCTACTTCTTCTCTGGAAAGTGTTTCTGAACCATCTTCCATCATGTTGAACGTACGACCTGTATCGTCAGTTCCATGATCATCATTATGTGATAATGAGCCCTTTAAAAGATCATAGTCCTCTTGAGCCTCTTTAAGTTTGCTAAGGATCAATTCTTTGAATTCCTCTAACTCCGCGTCCGAATATCTCGTTTTCTCAGTTGCCATAGCCAAATAGTATTAGATTCTGAAAACCTTCCATTTTTGGAAGGAGAACAAATATAAATCAAAAAATTTTGAAGAGAGGTCTAATTCATTCACAAGCACACAAAATCATAAATTATTGTGAAGGAATAGCTTATTCAATGAACTGAACATGTGTATCTTCGCACTGTGGTAAGATTGTTTTTTGGAAATAACGCCTGGGTTTTGTTGGCTTTGCCCCTGATCATTTTCGGGTATGTTTGGCTCAATCTACAAACTGGGTATTACATTCAGGAAGAAACATCAAATCTAGGTTTCTGGGGAGAAACATTGGTAATATACCCTGTTCTAGCAGGTATACTCTCAGCGGTTTTGATCTTCATCAATGCGGTTTCTATTAATTGGATCTACAACTCAAATGAGTTCATGGATCGCAACAGTTATCTTTCTTCCCTGCTCTACGTCGTTCTTTTAAGCTATTATCACTCGTTTTACAGTATTGATGGACTTTTATTAAGTCACACTTTCCTGATCTTGATGATGAATAGATTTTTTAGTTTGAGTCAACATGAGGATGGCAAAAGAGAAGTGTTTAACGGGATGTTCCTTGCAGGAATGGCCGCTACATTTCACCCGCCTTTAATGGGACTTTTTCCGCTATTGCTTTTTATGATCTGGGTAATAAGACCTTTTGTGATGAGGGAATTCATTCTGGCGATCGGAGGGTTTTCCATCCCACTACTATATGCTGGGGTATACTTGTGGTTATCAGGTAATGATCTTGAATTAAAACTACTTGAACAGGTTACCGACTACACAAATAAACAAACCGACTTTTTGATAACGGCTATTCTTTTTACTCTGCTTTTCCTGCTGAGCATTGTGAGTATTCGTTTAAGAACACAGAAGTCTTCCCTTCGACTTAAAAAGCTCATCAATATTCTCTGGTGGTTCTTGTTGCTGGGATTGATCCTTGGTGGCGGCGACTATTTTATGTACCGTCAGATCGAGCGCTTTAGCTTTATCATGATCCCTCTTTCCATCTTTATGACATTTGCCTTTATTCACAAGACATATGGCATGTTCGCCACGATCCTCTTTTATTTCGCTTTGATCTATTCAGGACTCAAATTTTTCATCTGATTTTCAGGGAAACATCGGTTTTAAATGACTAATTTTGTCGCATCATTGCGGTCATTTCCGCTTAATATCTGGATTCGATGAAATTTGGCGTGGTTACTTTCCCGGGTTCCAATTGTGATGAAGACATGGTGTATGTACTTCAGGACCTGATGGGACAAAAAGTTGAGCGTTTGTGGCACAAGGACACAGACTTGAAAGGTGTTGATTTTGTGGTGCTTCCTGGTGGATTTTCCTATGGAGATTATTTGAGATCAGGGGCAATTGCGAAGTTTTCTCCAATTATGAATGAAGTGGTCGCTCACGCCAATCGCGGTGGATATGTAATGGGAATCTGTAATGGATTTCAGATTCTAACGGAATCTGGTCTTCTTCAGGGAGCGTTGTTGCACAACAACAATCAAAAGTTCATTTGTAAAAACGTTTATCTAAAGCCTTCTTCAAGCTCTTCAGCAATTACTGAAGGACTTGAAAACAAAGCGTATAAAATTCCTATTGCTCATGGAGAAGGACGTTTTTATGCGCCTGAAGAAATGTTGAAGAGTATTCAGGACAATGATCAGGTGATCTTTAAATATTGCAATGAGGAAGGAGAGGTGAACGATGATGATAATCCAAATGGGTCGTTATTGAACATAGCGGGAATAACAAATCCGTCTAAAAATGTATTTGGAATGATGCCGCATCCGGAAAGAGCTGCCGACAGAACCTTAGGCAATACGGACGGAAAGGCCATTCTCGAATCTCTCCTTAAATTCTGTTAAGAAACGATATGAGAATTCTCCTTTTAGGATCTGGTGGACGAGAACATGCGATGGCATGGAAAATGGCTCAAAGCTCAATGCTTGAAGAGTTGTTTATTGCACCCGGAAATGCGGGAACGCGTCAACATGGGAAAAACGTAAGTCTTAATCCTACAAATTTTGATGAGGTTAAAGCGTTCGTTCTTGAAAACAACATCAACATGGTTGTGGTTGGACCAGAGGAACCATTGGTTAAAGGAATTCACGACTTCTTTCTTGCAGATCCGGACATAAAAGGAATTCCAGTTATTGGACCAGGTAAAATTGGTGCTCAGTTGGAGGGAAGCAAGGACTTTGCTAAGCAGTTCATGATGCGCCACAACATTCCAACCGCGAAATACGCGACATTTACCAAGGACACATTGGAAGATGGTTATTCCTTTCTTGCAGGAATGAAACCGCCATATGTATTAAAAGCAGATGGATTAGCCGCAGGAAAAGGAGTGCTTATTCTGGACAATCTGGAAGACGCTAAAAAAGAACTCAAGAGTATGTTGGCCGACGCTAAGTTTGGTGATGCAAGCTCAAGAGTGGTGATTGAACAGTTTTTAAGTGGAATAGAATTGTCTGTTTTTGTGCTTACTGACGGGGATTCATATAAAGTCCTGCCAGAGGCAAAAGACTATAAGAGAATTGGAGAAAAAGATACTGGTTTGAATACTGGTGGTATGGGAGCCGTATCTCCTGTTCCATTTGCCGATGCGACTTTCAAAGATAAGATCGAGAATCAGATCATAATTCCTACAATTAAAGGATTGAAGGCGGATGGTATTCCGTACAAAGGATTTATTTTCTTCGGATTGATCAATGTGAAGGGAGAACCTTATGTGATCGAATACAATTGCCGAATGGGAGATCCTGAAACGGAAGTGGTAATGCCACGACTACGCTCAGATCTATTAGATCTGTTTGAAGGAGTTGCGACCAACACCCTTTCTGAAAGAGATATCCAGTACATGGACCAATGTGCAACAACTGTGATGATGGTTAGCGGAGGATATCCTGAAGACTACGAAAAAGGAAAGCAGATCTTTGGATTAAACACGGTTACAGATAGCATAGTGTTTCATGCTGGCACGTCAGCTGATGGACCAACCGTTAAGTCTGCCGGAGGTAGAGTCTTAGCGGTAACGTCCTATGGTAAGGACCTTGAAAGTGCATTGAAAAGATCATATGATTCTGCAGCAAAGATCGAATTCGATAAAGCGTATTATCGCAAGGATATTGGTTTTGACGTTGTCTGAAATGAAAATTCCGTATCTTCGGATGTGTTAATCAAGTAAATGGACCCTTCCTTACTTTTCACTGCGATCATTGTTTCGCTCATTTTCTCGGCTTTTTTTTCAGGGATGGAAATTGCTTTTATAGCTTCCAATCGTTTGAAAGTGGAATTGGATCGATCCAAAGGAACCATCAACGGCAAGATCCTGGGTGTCTTCTACGCAAAAGAATCAAGCTTTATTGCAATGCTTTTATTGGGGAACAATATTGCTCTGGTAATATATGGTATCTGCTTCGCGAAAATTCTTGACCCGATCATTCATTCCTGGGGAATAGGAGAACAGAGCGTTGAGCTCTTGATTCAGACGGTGCTCTCGACAATAATGGTTTTGTTATTGGCAGAGTTTCTTCCAAAAGCAGTAGTACAGATCAATCCGAATCGATTTTTAAAATTGTTTTCAGTACCCATGCTATTGATCTATGGTCTTTTGTTCATTCCAACGATGATCGTAATGTTCTTGAGTAGTGGGTTTCTGAGATTATTGGGAGCCAATGCCCAACAAAGTGAACATGTCTTTTCAAAAGTGGATCTGGAACATTACGTTCAGGACCTTAACTCAAGGATCAGGGAAGAGCAGGAAATGGGGAATGAAATGGTTATTCTTCAGAATGCGCTCGATTTTTCAAGCTTAAAGGCACGCGACTGTATGATTCCACGTACAGAGGTTGTCTCTCTTGAAGTGAATGATGAAATTGATACGCTGGCCAATACATTTGTAGAAACCGGGCTTTCCAAGATCATTATCTATCGCGATAGCATTGATAACATCATCGGTTATGTGCACTCGTATGAAATGTTCAAGCGACCGTCTTCCATTAAGCAGATCTTGCGCCCTATCGCGTTTGTACCTGCGGCGATACCTGGAAAAGAATTACTTGAATTGTTTACAAAGCAAAGTGGTTCAATAGCAGTTGTTGTGGATGAATATGGAGGAACTGCTGGTATTATTACGATCGAAGATGTCATTGAAGAAATTTTTGGAGAGATCGAAGATGAACACGATGTAGAAGATTGGTTAGAAGAAAAGATCACAGATAAAGAATACAGACTTTCAGCAAGAGCGGACATTGACTACTTGAATGATACCTACAAAATGAATTTGCCGGAATCAGAGGAGTATGAAACCCTGGGCGGATTGGTGATCCATGAACTGGAAACAATTCCTGAAGCGGGCACAACCCTTGAGCTAGATCTGGCCACGCTTACGATTGAAGAGGTAAGTGACCGCAGGATCGAAGTGATTAGAGTTCAACTCAAATAAGAACATGATCAGAGGGCTACTGACAATAACACTTCTCTTTTTTTTCCTGTCGTCGTATGCTCAAAGAATTACCCAGAGAATAAAACTGGACAGGAGGCTTTCTGAAATTTCAGGAATTGATATTTGGCAAGATACGCTTGTCGTTGCGGTGAATGATGGTGGTAACCTCCCTGTGGTTTATTTTTTGAATCTCGAAGGTGAAATTGTACATGAGGTTTATTTGAAAAATGCCAGAAATAAAGATTGGGAAGACCTCACAATAGGGAAGAATGACACCCTTTATATTGGAGATTTTGGGAATAATCTTGGAAATCGGAAAGATCGAGCCATCTATAAATTAGATCTCAAAGAAGGATTTAAAAAGGATACATTGGTTCCCGTTAGAATGGGGATTTCGTTTGAAGGACAACCCTATCAAAAAGAAAAAGTCAAAAGTCACCCTTACGATTGTGAGTCGATCTTTTGGAAGGAAGACACTCTGTGGATGATCTCCAAAAACAGGATTTCTAAAAAAGAAGTGAAAAGTCTGAAAACACGACAACCGATTTTATATGCACTGGACCCAGTAAAAGGAGGTAAGGCCATCGTGATGGATACCTTGAACATAAAACGAATAAGGAAAGGATATAAAGATCAGGTGACAAGTGCTGACGCCTTTAATTCAAAGATCTTCTTTCTTACCTACGACGGAATATATGAGTACAAAGGGTCAGGCGTAGAGGAGGAACAACTGATCAATTTCAAAAAATTAACCCAGAAAGAAGCTCTTGTATTTATCAATGAGCAAAAATGCCTCGTTGCTGCAGAATATAACAGGATTCTGGGTGGACCATATTTATACACGATCGAATGGAGAACAAAATAGACTTAAGCAATTTTGAAGCTGTCATTTTTGACATGGATGGAGTTTTGATCGACTCTGAACCCTTGTGGAAGATCGCTATGGCCGAGGTGTTTGGGTCACTTGGATCCAATTTAACAAAGAAAGACTTTCAGAAAACAGTTGGATTAAGAATCGATGAAGTTGTTGCATTCTGGCATGCCTACGAAGGGTGGAAGGGTGTTTCTCCTGATGAGGTAGAAAAACAGATCGTCATGAAAATGGTTGATCTGATCGAGGAAAATGCCGCACCATTAGAAGGAGTCGTTGAGACATTGCAATATTTATCTCAAAACGGAATTAAAATAGGTTTGGCTACTTCGTCGTATGAGGTGCTCATTCAGACTGTACTGAGAGAATTGAAGATCGCAGAGCACTTTGAATTCTATCATTCTGCGGAACACGAAGAATTTGGCAAACCACATCCAGCGGTTTACTTGACCGTAGCAGAAAAATTGAATGTATCCCCGTTAAAATGTTTGGTTATCGAAGACTCCTTGAATGGGATAGTTTCTGCCAAAGCAGCCAGAATGAAAGTGGTTTGTATTCCTGAAAAAACACATCACCCTGAGCCTAAATTGATCCTTGCAGATTTTCAATTTGACTCTATGACAGCCTTTTTAGCTGAGGTCAAAAGATCAAGATAGGGCGTCTTCAACCCAAGATTTTCCCCAATCCTCCTTTTCCTGATCAGTCCAAAGAGCTGGATAAAAGATTCTTTTCTGGAAACGTGGCGGTAAATATTTTTGCCAGTTGGTTCCTCCTGTGGCTGCGATGTCAGCAGAATCCTTATTCAAATAGCGAACTGCAGACTTGTAATGCGCTAATGGCCAGTTGATGTTTACGTTGATGTCGTTGTGCCTCAACACCGATTTAACTTTATCAGACTCCTGAGATTCTTTAGGTAATCGAAGATATACTTGCCATAAATTATTGGTAATGCATTGCTTACCAAGCTCAATGAATTCATCCTGATATCTTTCTTCAAACTGGATCAATGTCAACGTCTTTTTTCCTGTTGCAATTTCCGTCGCACCTGCCTTCCAATAGATAAACTCGTACATATCTTCAATACTGGAATTTTCATTAAAACGGCCTCTCATTTCTTTGGCAACCAGATTGATGAAATCAGTACTGTACATCTCAATGAAACGATATTGGGCAGACTGAAAACCAGATGCTGGAAGCAAGGACATTCTGAATTGCATGAACTGCTTCTGGTCCATTCCCTTTGACATAATATCAAAGCTGGTTACCAAGGCATCGAAATAACGATTGATTCTCGAAACACGGTCAATGAAAAATGCCTCATTCATATCTTCTTTAGCCGCAAGCTGTTCGAATTCCTTCAGTGCCAGGTGAAAATATAGCTCGGTGATCTGATGATACATGATGAAAATATGCTCATCCGGGAATTGAGTACGAGGCTTTTGAAGACTCAATAAGGTGTCTAATTCAATGTAATCCCAGTATTTTACTGTATCTGAATACAATAGTCCATCGAGATATGACACTAGATCCTGACCTAGAGATGCATATTTCTCATTGAGTAGTTCAAGACGCTGCTGTATTTCCGGAGTTATTTCCATGCCGTTTATATTTTAACAAAACAAAGGTAAAATAAGCGGCAACCCTTACAAATCAACGTTAAAATATTAACACCATTTCAATTTTTTGTGCCACGATTAGTTTTTTGAAAAGGAATTACATTTGGAGTATGATCAAATACAATCCTAAATCCTGGTTTAGTCTCATTTTCGCCTTTCACAAGAGCGATACTTTCCGAATGCTTTGGAAGGAGATTCTTTACATTGGAGCATTTACTTTAGTAGTCGCCTGGGCAGAAATAACGTACTTTCCGAAAGCGGTAGTGATGGAAAAACTGATCGCGGTTTATTCTTTGATCGGATTTGTCATTTCATTATTGTTGGTTTTCAGAACCAATACGGCCTATGATAGATGGTGGGAAGGAAGAAAGAAATGGGGTGAGCTGGTGAATGACACCAGAAATCTTGCAGTAAAACTGTCTCCGATCCTTAGAGATGAAGATCGAGAATTCTTTAAAAGAATGATTGTCAATTTTGTTTGGACGATGAAGGAGCATTTGAGAGATGGAGCAGAACTCAAAGATCTTGAACTGACTGAAGACGAAAAAAAATATCTTGAACAACAATCACATTTACCCGCTGGAATTTCTGCGCTGATGTATCAAAGACTTAGGCTTCTGAAAGAAAAAGGGGCATTATCGGATGGGGAGTATATTGCGTTGGAAGGAAACATGAATCGTCTTCTGGATAGTTTAGGAGCATGTGAACGAATTAAAAACACTCCCATCCCGTATTCTTATAGTTTATTCTTGAAGAAATTTATATTCATCTATGTTACAACACTCCCATTGGCTTTTGTTCATACGTTTGGGTTTTACTCTGCCCTCATAGCAACATTTGTGTTTTATGTTCTTGTCAGTATGGAGGTCCTGGCTGAAGAAATAGAAGATCCTTTTGGAACGGATGACAATGATCTACCTACAGATCAGATCTTTGAAAGGATAAAGGCTGTGACTGGAGAAATATTAAAATAAAAAAGGGGGCCGAAGCCCCCTTCTCAACTATAGAAAAATATTATTCTTTGATGAATTTCACTACTTCAGAACCTGTCTGATTGTAGATCGTCACAAAGTACATTCCGTTATCAAATCCGTTAAGATCAACATCAACAGAAGCTAATCCTTCAACGTTTGTTGAATACATAACTTGACCATTCATGTTTGTAATAACGATAGCATCAACCACATTTCCTGCTGCAAATCCTTTAACAGAGATCTTTTCGCTTGCAGGGTTAGGTACAACGATGTAAGGTGCTTGAGTCAGCTCGATCTGACCTGTGTTACCAACTTCGATTCTATATCCTGTGAAAGAAGTTTGCTGAGTAACAGGAGTTGGGAAACCAGGAATGATTTCAACCATAACAACCGCATCAACAAAGATCTCAACCGGATAAGTTCCAGCAGTATTACATGTACCATTTACATTGGCACATCCAAAAGAACCACCGGGATAATTACAGCTTGATTGATTACACTGGTAAGTCATTCCAGGAGGGATACCTTGAACGTCAGTAACTGTGAATTCTTGAATTGCGCTACCAATTACCGCTTGTGCAGCAGGATCATTTCCAGCTAATTCCGGAGTTACTTGATCAGGCACCATGAAAGAAAGATTGGTTGAGTAAGGTACACCTACAAAAGCAGGAGGGAA
>SBFR01000214.1 GCA_006227105.1 Bacteroidota bacterium | reverse complement strand
GTTTGGTCTGTTCCGGCATTCACTGTCGGAAGTGGATTTACAGTTACCACCACCTGATCAGAACCAATACATCCATTGGCATCTGTTCCAGTTAAGGTATATGTAGTCGTTGCTGCAGGAGTAACAGTTACTGAAGCAGTCGTCTGTCCACCCGGAGCCCAAGAATAGGTTGCTCCACCTGTACCTGTCAAAGTAGTAGAAGCACCAGCACAAATGGCCACATCCGGACCAGCATTGATTGGTGCGTTACCGTTAACATTTACTGTAACAGGATCTGTGTTTACACAACCGTTAGCATCAGTACCAGAAACCGTGTAAGTTGTCGTAGAACCTGCAGTAAAAGTAACGGATGAACCAGTTGTGCCACTTAAGTTGGTTGCTGGTGACCATGTATAGGTTACCGCACCAGTAGCAGAAACTGGAGTTGTCCCTCCAACACAAACCGTTACGTCGTTGGCAGCAATAATTGGTAATGGATTAACAGTGATCACAAATGTAGCAGGACAAGCTGGTCCCGGTACAGCAGGTGTTGTGTAAGTAACTGTGTATGTTCCAGGTGTTGAAGTAGCCAATGTAATTACTCCCGTTGAAGGATTTATTGACAGTCCAGCAGGCGAAGCTGAATAAGTCCCTCCCAATCCACCTGTTACAGTAGGAGAAGGGTTGGAAGCATTCAAGCAATAAGCAGTTTGCGGATAAGTCAATGTAGGAGCTGCCGGCATGGTTCCTGAAACTGTAACCGGACATCCATTCGCATCTTGAACCTGGAAAGAGTATGCAGCTCCAGGAGTCAAGCCTGTAACGGCAATTGTTCCACCATTAGAAGCAGTTGTATTTACAAACGAACCTCCAGCAGGAGTTATCGAACCTGGTACTGCTGTAAAAGACGAACCATTCAAAGCAGGTAAACCACCATTGATGGTTGCGGTTACACCTGTACACTGATAGGTCTGCGTTGTAGTGATCTGAGGAAGGTACTGTACCGCGAAAGGTGTTCCCATCTCATAACAAGGAAGAGCAGTGTTAACGTATGAATAAAGATTTTCAGTAAGATTGTACATGGTGATTGGAACGAAATACACCGTATTATTCGTGAATTCACCTGGGTAAGAGTTGATCCAAGACAAGTTGTTAACGTCATTCAGGTTAAAATCAGATGTCATACCAATAAAACATGGGTCATTACCAATCCAATCATTTGGTGGAGTATCACTTGGTGTTACCGCAATAGTAGGAGGACAAGAATACACCAACCATGAGATACCTGGTTCATAACCTCCTGCGTTTGGTGGATCTAGTGCCTCACCCGGAGGAGTATAATCACCATTGGCTGTAATATTTATCTGGTCACCATAACACAAAACATAGTTAGTGGTACTTGAACCGGATACAGCTGCTGTAAATGTTCCAATTTGGGCATCACAACCACAAGCCATTGGAGCTGTGAAATTCAGAATCTGAGTACATGTTGGGTCTGCAGTAAAGTATACTTCTACGGTAGAAGCTGAACCATCAGAAACAGCATTTGTTATGTTGTAATTATACACCTGACCATCTACGAAAGGAGGGTTAAATGTTTGCGTGTAAGTTCCTGTGGCAGTAGTTACCTCGATAACCAGCGTTCCAGTTGTTGGGGCGTTATTATAAGTAACTGTTCCGCTGACAGGGAAAGTGTTGTCTGTTTGACAGGTTCCAATATTAGTTGAGAAATTGGTAATCAAACATTGGCAGTTAATACCTGGCCCAACCGTAACTGTGTTTGAAGAAACACAGTTGTTGTTATCAGTTATCACTACATCATAAGTACCAGCAGGAAGATTATTTACAGTATTCGGTCCGTTGACATTATTGGTAGATGATACCACCTGTCCTGCAGCATTCGTCCAAACATAATCCCATGGAGCAGAGCCTGTTCCTGGAGTTGCTGTTGCAGAACCGTCAGACGCACCAATACATGTCTCTGGGGTTGAAGCCATTGTCGGAGCAGTACAACAAACTTGAACTGCGTTAAAAACTGTAGCTGCGTCATCATTACATGCAACGCTTGTCCAACTTCCTGATTCACCATCTCCTGAAGTATTTACTGTAACAACAAGTGGAGTACCTGGAGTACATGCCGTCTTCACGGTTAGCGTAAAACAAAAAGTCCAGGTACAATTTGTACCGTTACAATCGTCTCCAAAATTATTATTTGGGGCGGTACCATTCTGGACTGTTTCAAAGTAAAATCCTTGTCCCCAGTTCGTTCCGTTAACATTTCCAATCCCCGTATTAAACCAATACCAGGCACCATCAAATCCAGGTCCTGGAATATTTTGTTCAGTTTGAGCCGGAATAGGGTTTGTAACTGTTCCTGTCCAACCATTACTCATTGAGATCTGTACTCCATGCAGCCAATTGGTGTTTTGCTGAGACCAACCATTGATCGTATAACAAAACTGAACTTGTTGTCCTGGTTGGTAACCACCATTTACAGGGGCTGGATTGGCTGTAAGTGTCGCATTCAAAAGACAGTCATTACAATCGATGTCATTGTCTACAGCAATGGAAAAGCTGTTGTCTGTTGCACTGGTTGTATTTCCACTTACCTGAATGTAATATGTTTGCCCTTGTTGTATCTGAGTAACCGTTAGCGTACCTGAACCTCCGTTGGGAAGGATGGTACATCCTCTACCCAATAAGTTTCCACAAGTACCAGCATAAAGAGCCACGTTTGCATTTGGGAATCCTGTGATGTTCACATTGGCAGTTGTACCTGTTGCAGTGAACATATACCATGTGTCCAATGCAAAAGTCTGCATGTTACCTCCGCCTTGACAACCTGTCTGATAGACATAAGGACTTGCTGCGGTAGCGCCAACAGTAGTCTGATTGTTCAAGGTTACGGGAGTACCGTTTTGTAAACCACTGATACATGCACCAGGAGTTGGCAATGTACCCAGGTTGATTGCTCCTGAACAATCATCATTTGCAGGTTGCGCGAAAACTAGTGATGTCAGAAATAAGAAATAGGAGAATAAAAGCTTTTTCATTGGATCAATTTTCCGAGTTGTAGTGATAATATTCTTTTTCAGTGGTGTATGCATTAATACCCTTCAAAAGTCTACCTTCTGAAGTGATGCTCCATTCAGCATTGAAGAAGGTTGCTTCATCAGGTAAAAAACATGAGTCCTGAAGAACAATTCCTGCATTTTCCAATTCTTCGCGGTCAAGTAATTCTACAATTGAACCATCATTCAGCGTGATTACATTGCGTTGTGCAGAGAAAAATGAACCACAGAAATTTGCAGCATTGAACGCACTTTGGATTTGATCAATAGAATATTGTGAACCTACTGATTTCACCTCAAAAACTTGAGAGAAAGAAAAATAGGTTGACAATATCATCAAAGATGATAACGTTAACTTTTTCATGAAAATTTATTGATTAATAGGTGAAATTTCTTCTTCCTTTTTTTCAGTGGGTGCTGCTACCGGACGAATCACTCTTTTTTCAATTTTTTTTGAATTAGAGATCTGTTCTTTTTTGATTTTATTCGCCGGATCAACCGAAACAGTATTTTTTTGAGGAGTGTTTTCCTGTTGTTGCGCCATGGAGAATAGAGCTAAACAACTGAAAACCAGAAATAAGGAAAATTTCATAGTTATTTTTTCGTTTAAGGTTTGCTTGGTTGACGCAAATATAAGGAAACGGTTGCCTAAAAAAATTAAAAAAATAACAATTAATTGAGTTGCAGTTAAAAATAGACGTAAACTACTACAATTCATCTTCGACAGTTTCTCCTCTCAGGCGGCGAAAACGCTTACGAGCTTCATCGCTGTATAGACTACCTGGAATCTCAAATAGAATTTGTTTATAAAGGTCAGACGCTCGCTCATTGTCGAGTTCATTTTCTTCTGCTATTGCAGCAAGGGTAAAAAGTGCGTCATCTGCAAGAATGTCCTCTTTATAATACTTTAAAAGTTCCTCAAGAAATGATTTTGCTTTTTGCCAATCACCCATTTTCAACATTGCATTTGCCTTTCTCAAAAGTACTTCATCACCCAATTGATGATAAGGGTATACTGCCGTAATACTATCTAGAATCTCAAAAGCCAATTCGAATTTATGTTGTTCGATGAGAAGATCTCCTTGAGCAAACCACATCATCGCTTGGTAATTACTATCCAATCCGAAATTATCGGTGATAAGCAAGGATAATTTCAACGCATCATTGGCAATGAGTTTGGAAGTAGATTCTTTTAAAACACTTAATTGAGATTGAGCAAAATCAAATTCACCATCGTAGTAGAAGATCCGAGCATTTTTAAATTTTGCTTCATGTCCGATGGTTTCATATTTGAATTCGGATTCGACTTGCATATAAAGTAATGACGCTTCCCAGATATCTCCATGTAAAACATGAATATCTGCCAATTGCATTTTGATCTCGGCTTTTTGAATATCGGTCAATCCAGGGATCAATAGAGCTTCATCTAATCTCAAAATAGCAGAATCTGATCGATCTGCATAAAAAGCCTCAATGTGAGAGAGTTCAAGAATGAGCTGAAATGCAGTTCTTTTATTACGTTGCTTTGAAATTGCCCCCTTATAGGCTTTGATTGTTGCATTCAGATCCTCTTGTGTGAAAGATTTTCCCTTCGTTACCTCGAGAAAACGGGTGTTAAGAAGAGCATTTTCTGCATGGAAATAATACAGTTTATCACTTCCCAGATCGATGATGTATTGAAAAGCTTTTCTTGCAGTGACATAATCCTGGTTTTCAACACAAATTCTTCCGAGTTCAAATACCTTACGTCCTTGTCCATCCTGTCTTTTGTCCATTGCCTGGGCCTGGATCAATGCTCCATTGAAATTTTTTCGTTGAATAAAAAGCCAGATCAACATCTCGCTGAACACAACGTCATTGGGATTCTTTTGTGTTTTTTCAAGTAATGCTTTTTTGATTAGATCATATTCACTGAGGTTCTCATCAGAAAGATCAAATTGTCTGGAAAGTAAGGTCTGAACAGATGAAAGATAGCCTGAATGATATTCGATCAAATTGATGTATTCGGAGATCATTTTTTCTGTTTGTCCAGTTGCTCCGTAGAGATCCGCGAATTGAATATGTAAAGGATAGGTGTCCTTAAGTAATTTCCTTCCTTTTTCAATGGTAGCAAGAGCCAGATCATTTCTTCCCTTACCTTTAAAAGAATTGAATAAAGCTACAATACTTCCTGCATCGGCACCAAGGTTGTCAATAAGATCATTGTAGATCTTTTGAGCCTTGTCGGGCTCACCATTTTCCTCGTAAAACTGACCGAGGATAACCTGATAATCCAGCTCATACTTATTAAGTGAGATCTGTTTTTTTATCAACTTCTCCGCCGACTTAAATTCTTTTTGGAAAATAAGACACTCATAAAGTCGATTGAAATGAAATTTAGAAGGATCAGTATCGTAGAGTTTTTGATAATAAGACATTGCTTTATCAAATTCTCCATTGGTATAATAATACTGTGCTAGTTCTCTGTCCGTTTCAGTTTGTGCAAAAACAGGTACTGCGAAAAAAAGTAAAAGTATTATTAGAAGAAATTTCATTGATCTACATTACCGTTAATTTTCTTTTTTGTTCAAAAGTGAAAGTGAAAACTCATTCATTTCAGGATAGAGTTTATCCAGTTCGTTCATTGTTTTCGACTTTGATGAAACGTAATCTTTTAACAGCATCCTCAATTGATGAACTTTGGAAGCCTCAAACATGACATAGTCATCGTACTTATTGCGTTCACCGCTACCATTTTCGATATCTGACTTCAAAAGTCTTAGCGCTTCTTTTTCTTCGTCAACTCCATGGTTAATATTATTATATGATTTACCCAATGGACGAAGTCTCTTTCTGGAAACTTTGAAGGCATTCATTTTCTTCGCTAATGCCATATCAATTGTATCAGAAACGTAATTTGACTTAATTCTCTGTTCAACCTGGGAGGCCGCAAACATTAGTTGAGTTATTGTATCAATTTTATTCTCCAGTAATACTGTTTTGATCGAATCCAAACTTTTATTCATTTCATCAATTCTGGTTAGCTGATCCTTCTTATTCAGGTCACTGCAAGAAGTAAGGAAGATGGATAGAACAGAAAAAACTACAGGTATAAAACGCATAATTAACTTTTTGATTAAAGTTACTAAACCATTGTTGAGACGAATAAAAATTATGAAAAATTAATAAACCGCCCGAAGGCGGTTTAATTTATATTGAATCAAATCCAGTGTACTTTCGAAGTACTTCCGGGATGATCACCCCTTCTTCGGTTTGATGATTTTCTAATAATGCGGCAACAATTCTTGGTAGCGCTAGTGCTGATCCGTTAAGTGTATGGCACAATTGGGTCTTTTTGTCCGCTCCTTTAAACCTTAATTTTAAACGATTCGACTGAAAGGTGTCAAATCGAGAACATGAGCTTACTTCGAGCCATTTATCTTGTGCAGCTGAATAGACTTCGAAGTCATAGGTCATCGCTGATGCGAAACCAGTATCTCCACCACACAGACGAAGAATGCGGTACTGAAGCCCTAATTTTTCAAGAAGCCCTTTGACGTGCTCAATCATTTCTTCCAACGCAGTTGCTGTATTATCTGGATGCTCTACTCGAACGATCTCTACTTTGTCGAACTGATGAAGTCTATTTAATCCACGAACATCTTTTCCATAAGATCCAGCTTCCCTTCTAAAACAAGGGGTATAACCGGTTAGCTTAATGGAGAATTTGTCATCCGGTAAAATGACATCTCTAAAAATATTGGTCAATGGAACTTCAGCTGTGGGGATCAGGTAAAGATCATCTGCACCAATATAGTACATCTGTCCTTCTTTGTCTGGTAACTGTCCAGTACCATAACCGCTAGCTTCGTTCACTACATGAGGAGGAATAAATTCTTCGTAACCTGCATTTTGAGCTTCATCCAAAAAGAAAGAGATCAATGCTCTTTGCAAACGGGCACCTTTACCTCTATAGAAAGGAAATCCTGCTCCGGTCACTTTAACACCTAACTCGAAATCTATAAGGTTATGTTTTTTTGCTAATTCCCAATGAGGAAGAGGTTCGAAATTGAATTGAGGGGTTTGTCCAAATTCAAAAACAGTTTCGTTATCCTTTTCATCTCTTCCCGCTTTCACAAGTTCATTTGGAACATTCGGAAGAGTATAAAGTAGTTGAATGATCTCTTTATCCAGTTCATCTACTCGCTCTTTCAACTTGCTCTCGGAATCTTTTAATTCAGAAGTTTTTGTTTTAGCATTGTTTGCCTCTGCCTGTTTACCTTCTTTAAATAATTGTCCGATCTCTTTTGCCAGGGAATTTAATTCTGCAGAGATAGATTCTAATTGAGTTTTTGTTGTGCGCCATTCCTGATCAAAACCAAGGATCTGGTTTAGGGTTTCTGTAGCATCAATGTTTCTTTTTTTGAGACCTTCAATGATGGTCTCTTTTTCGTTTCGAATGCGTGAAATTTCGAGCATGAACTGTTGAATTAGGTTGCGAATTTAAAGAAAAAACATAGTTTAAAGACATAAAAAAAGGCGAACCGAAGCTCGCCTTTCATAATATCTGATCGAATTAAGCTTCAGTTCCTTCAAAAGGAATTACTGAAACAAACGAACGGTTATTCTTTTTTCTACGGAATTCTACCGTACCGTCAGTAAGAGCGTATAAAGTATGGTCTTTACCAATACCTACATTCTCTCCTGGATGGTGCTGAGTACCTCTCTGACGAACAATAATATTTCCAGAGATTGCAAGCTGACCACCGAAGATCTTAACTCCTAAGCGCTTGCTTTCAGATTCACGACCGTTTTTCGAACTACCGACTCCTTTCTTATGTGCCATGGTGTTTAAATTTTATCCGGAATGAGATCCGGCTGAAATTATCCTTTAATATCCTTAATCGTAATTGCTGTGAAGCTCTGACGATGTCCATTCTTCTTTCTGTAACCTTTTCTTCTTTTCTTTTTGAAAACGATTACTTTATCTCCTTTAAGGTGATCAATCACCTCAGCAGTCACCTTAGCTCCTGCTATAGCTGGGGCGCCAACGTTGATCTTACCCGAGTTGTCTACAAGAAGAACCTTGTCAAAAGTAACTTTTGAACCTGCTTCTGCATCCAAACGGTGTACAAAGATCTTCTGGTCTTTTTGCACTTTGAATTGCTGCCCTGCTATCTCTACAATTGCGTACATATAGCTTAATTTAACTTGTTTTTACAAAAATTGGGACGGCAAAGATAGAGAAAAAAGTTTATAACACAAGTCTGTTAATCGTTATTTATTCCTTTTTTCTTCTTTTTATTATAGTTGTACTTAATGATCATGTTTGAAATGCCCTGCGAGTAGTTGACAAACAGAACTCCAATTAGAATAACGAGCATTGCGCAAACCTGATAAAAGCTGATACTTTCCTTAAAGTATATACCTATTAAAACAGCCACAATTGGAATAAAGTAAGTAACGCTGCTGGCGAAAAGAGCAGACGTGATTGATATTAATCTGTTGAATATGATCACGGCAAGCGCGGTTCCCAGTACTGCAAGAAGGGTCAATGCCTTTAACCCATCCATTGCATATTTATTTGTTGAGATGGTATGGAAGGTGTCAAAGTAAAAGGCGCAGATCAATGCAGGGATTAAGACAATAAGAAATGCTAGTGAGGTAATGGCAATTGGTTTGATGGACTGTAAAGTGTGTTTGATCGTGTTTAGACTAATGGCATAACAAAGGGTAGCGACAACTACCGCTCCCACATGTAACCATGTTCCGGAAACCGAAATACCTAGTCCCGCGGACATTAGAAAATAAATACCTAAGGTTCCCAGGGCTACTCCGAAGATCTGTAGCGGATTCAAATGCACTTTAAAAACGAAATAACCGATGAGTACTGTAAAAATCGGCGTAAAGCTATTTAGCATGCCGGTGAACCCTGACGAGATACCGGTTTCGGCATAAGTGAAGAGAAAAGCAGGGAAAAAGTTTCCAAAAAAACCAACAATCGCAAGCGATAGGAAGATCTTGAACGAATCGATCTTTTTGATAGCTGAGATTCCAAATGGTAGTAAGACCAATCCGGCGATCAGCATTCTAAGAGAGCCCACTTGCTGATCAGTGAAAATAGCATCTCCTGAATCCGTGAACATGGATTTTTTCATCAGAATGAATGAGCTACCCCAGATGACAGCTAAGATCACAAGAAGTAACCAGCCTTTGGTTTCGTTTTTCATGTTGCAAAAGTAGATGAATAAACGAAGTGACAGCTGCGTTTTTTTGTTGATAACCTGTTTATTGATTGTTGATAACGTAAATCTGTATATATCTTTAAATTTTATTACCACATTTTACCACTAAACATAAAAGCATTGTTAAATCAATGGTATTTGTGAATATTCAGCAATTGATTATGAAACCTTATTATCTTTGATACGTTAGAATTTATTAACAATAGTAATACTGGTGGTAAAAAGTGGTAGAAATCCATTATTTTTACCCATTATTTCGTCATGGCAGGGCTTGTAGGAGAATTTGAAGTAAAACTGGACGCAAAAGGGCGTTTCTTGTTTCCTTCCGGATTACGGAAGCAGCTTCCTCCTGCAGCACAGCGCGACTTTATGCTCAACAAAGGTTTTGAGGATTGCTTGACTCTTTATCCGCTTTTCGAGTGGGAGAAGATCAGTGAAAAACTCTCAAAAATGAATTTGTTCAAACCGAAGAACAGGATGTTCTACAGGCTGTTTCATCAAGGAGCTAAAGTTGTTGCGCTGGATAATGCAGGTCGAATCCTGATCCCAACAACGCACATGGAGCGTGTTGGTTTAAAACAAGATGTGATGCTCATTGCTTACAATGATCGCATCGAGATCTGGGATAGACAGAAGTACTTTGAAATGATCGAAGGAAACATGACGGACTTCGCCGATTTGGCGGATGAAGTAATGGGTGATCTTGATGATGGAGAATAGTACGGACTATCACATACCGGTAATGCTGAATGAATGCCTTGAAGGATTGAAGATCAATCCAAATGGGATATATGTCGACGTAACCTTCGGAGGTGGCGGTCATTCGAAAGCCATCTTCAATCAGCTATCATCTTCTGGAAAATTAATTGTATTCGACCAGGATCCTGACGCAGCCAAAAATGCCTGGACTGCAGAAAATTTTCATTTTATCCCTTCCAATTTTGCTTTTTTCTCCAATCATTTAAGGGCTTTAGGCATTAAAGAAGTCGATGGTATTCTTGCCGACCTGGGAGTGTCATCCCATCAGTTCGATGAAGAAAAGAGAGGTTTTTCGATCAGAGGCGAAGCTCCTTTGGACATGCGTATGAATCAATCGGGTGAGCTGACAGCAGCAGATGTAGTGAACAAGTACGACGAAGAAGATCTCGTTAGGATCTTTAAGGTATTTGGAGAGGTGCCGAATGCGCGTAAAGCAGCAGCTTTTATTGTAAGAGAAAGAGGTGTAAAGAAAATAAAGACGACAGCTCAACTGATGGAAGTTTTGAAGCCTTGTGCTCCAAAATTCAAGGACCATAAATACTTTGCTCAGATCTTTCAAGCACTTCGTATCGAAGTGAACCATGAACTCGATGTACTGGAAAAGCTACTGGAGCAATCTGCTAAAATTTTGAAACCAGGTGGACGAATGGTGGTCATGTCCTATCATTCGCTTGAAGATAGACTCGTCAAAAATTTCTTTAAAAGAGGTTCGCTTACAGGTGAGATCACCAAGGATTTCTATGGCAATGTATTGAAGCCATTTGAAGAGATAAATAGACATCCGATTATTCCGACAGAGGAAGAAGTGACAGAGAATACGAGGGCAAGGAGTGCAAAACTAAGAGTAGCTGAGAAAAGATGAGCGCCAACGAATACATAGAGAAAGATCATCTTGAGCCTGAAATTCCTAAGCAGGAGAAAAAAGCGAAGGAGAAAAAGGAAAAGAAGAGAAAGTCTTCTGGGCCAAATGCTTTTACCCAAATCTTAAATGGAGATTTCTTGACGAAAGAGTTTGTGCTCAATAATCTGTCGTTCATCTTTTTTGTCATGTTCCTCCTTCTGCTCATTGTTGGAAAAGGGTATTACGGAAAGGAGCTATCCCAAAACATTGATAAAACTCAGAAGGAGCTTGATGAAATGACGGCCGATTATGTTGAAGCCAAAGCAAGACTGGAAGAGGAGACAAGACGCTACGAGCTTACACTGAAAATGGAGCCTAGGGGGCTTAAGGAATCAGAAAGAGATACTAAAGTAATTCGCCTGAAGAAAGAGAATGAGTGAAAGGAAGGACATATATGTGAAAGCCTATCTGGTTTACATTGGATTTGTGATCCTTATGTTCGTTGTGCTGTTTAAAACAGTCTCGATTCAATTTGAAGGAAGATCAAATGTGTTCGCCGGTTCCGATGAAAAAATGCCGGTCAGAACCGTAAAACGAATGCCTCGAAGAGGTGAGATCCTTGATATCCACGGAACACCACTTGTTACATCAGTCAGCTTTTACGATATCCACATGGACCCGACCGTGGTGGATAAAAAGATCTTTGATGCTGAGATTACCGATCTGTCCCGTGAATTGTCCAAAATGTATCCGGACAGAACACAGCGTGAGTACGAAAACTACATTAGAAAAGGTAGAAATCAAGGGAATAGGTATCTCCTGATCAGAAAAAAGGTCTCCAACGAAGAGAGAAAAAAATTAAAAGAGCTACCCATTTTTAAATATGGCCGACTTAAGGGCGGACTTATTGATACCGATGAAAAGATCGAAAGAAAAAGACCCCACAATGAATTAATGCGTAGGACACTCGGGTATTACAAAGAAGAGAATGGAGATACTCTAAGAGTCGGAATAGAGGGTGCATTCAATGAATATCTTTCAGGCGAACCGGGTGAAGAGATCGAGCAAAAGATCTCGACAGGTTGGAAAAAGACTGGTCAAATTGTAAAAGAAGCCGTCGAAGGAGCAGATGTGGTGACTTCAATCGACAAGGATATCCAGGAAGTGGCAGACGCCGAGCTGAAAAGACAGCTTGAAAGTCAGGGGGCGAAGAACGGCTGTGTGATCGTAATGGATGTAAAAACAGGGTTTGTCAAAGCGATTTCAAATCTTACAAAAGGAGCTGACGGCAATTACTACGAATTGTACAATCATGCTATTGGAACGAAAGAAGTACCGGGATCAACGTTCAAATTAGCTTCTCTTATGGCTGCCCTGGAAGATGGGAAGATCAAAATTACGGATACCGTAAACGCTGTGGGGGAGTATACTTTTTACGGCAAAACGATGCATGATGCCCTCGAATGGGGATACGGCAGGATCACAATTAAACGAGCATTTGAAAAATCGTCAAACGTGATCGCCAAAGTGATCTATGATGCTTATCGAAATGATCCCCAGGCATATATCGATAGGTTAGTCTCTTTTGGTTTAGATCAGAAATTGGGAATTGATCTAGAAGGTGAGGCGGATCCGGTTATGTATAGACCAGGTACT
>SBFR01000072.1 GCA_006227105.1 Bacteroidota bacterium | reverse complement strand
ATGAAGGTTTTTTATTTAGAAGGAGCAGATCTCATCTTCAACACGGCTTCAATATCGGTCAATTTGAAATTCTTTGCTTTCAGCAGCACCAGATAATGATAAAGCAAGTCGGCGGCTTCATTTTTGAATAATTCATCATTCGAATCTTTGGCTTCGATCACCAGCTCTACAGCCTCTTCGCCAACTTTCTGTGCAACCTTGTTGATTCCTCTTCGATACAGCTCATTCGTATATGATTTTGGGTCGTTCGCATCGATCCTGTCGCTGATCGTTCTTTCAAGATCATAGATAAATCCTTTTGCGGTCTCTACTTTGAAGCAAGAAGTGGATCCTGTGTGGCAAGTCGGACCTGTCGGATCGGCAAGGATCAACAACGAATCATTATCGCAGTCTAGTTTGAGATCAACTAAGCGTAAGGTGTTTCCTGAGCTTTCACCCTTTACCCACAAACGCTTTTTCGAACGGCTGTAAAAAGTAACAAGGCCTGTTTCCTGAGTTTGCTTCAAAGCTTCCTCATTCATATAGCCTAACATGAGTACTTGCAAGGTTTGCGCGTTTTGAATGATCACGGGAACGAGTCCGTTGCCCTTTGAAAAATCGATGTTCATCGGATTGAAATTAGTTGGTTTTTTAAATAATCTTTTAGTTGCGGTATTGGGATCTCATTGTAGTGAAAGATGCTTGCAGCGAGTCCTGCGGTGGCATCAGTTGTGGTAAAGAGATCTCTGAAATCTTCTTCCTTGCCGGCACCTCCGGAAGCAATGACGGGTACCTTCACGGCATCACAAATGGCTTGTGTAATGTCAAGGGCAAAACCACCTTTGGTTCCGTCATTGTTCATGGATGTCAGTAAGATCTCACCGGCTCCCAAAGAAACTCCTTGAATGGCCCAGTCTACTGCGTATAATTCGGTTTCTTCGCGTCCACCTTTCACATACACCTTCCAGTCGTTTCCATTGAATTTGGTATCAATGGCAAGGACCACGCACTGTGATCCGAAATCGTCAGCGATCTCGGTGATCAGCTCAGGACGTTTTACAGCTGAAGAGTTGACAGAGATCTTATCGGCTCCTGCGGCAATAATTCGTCGCACATCATCAACCGAATTGATCCCACCTCCAACGGTGAACGGAATATCTATTTCAGCAGCAACTCGTTCAACAAGCTCGACGAGTGTGTCTCTTTTTTCAATAGTAGCGGTAATATCGAGGAAAACCAGCTCATCGGCACCTTCTTTGGCGTACTTTTTTGCCAGCTCGACGGGGTCTCCTGCATCACGGATCCCAACAAAATTGACTCCTTTTACGGTACGACCGTTCTGGATATCCAGACAGGGTATGATTCGTTTCTTTAACATAGCAAACTCAATTCTTTCAACGTGATTCGACCTTCATAGATCGCTTTTCCGACTATGGCTCCTGAGCAACCAATATCTTTCAATGCAATAAGGTCCTCATAATTCGACACACCTCCACTGGCTATCAATTCGATGTTGGTTTGTTCCAGTATCTCTTTGTACAAGGCAATCGACGGACCTTCCAGCATGCCGTCTTTTGCTATGTCTGTAGAAATAACATCCCGGATTCCGATGCTCTCATAGGAACGAATAAATTCGATGACGTCAATATTCGATCCTTCCAGCCATCCGTCGGTAGCGATCATTCGGTCTTTGCAATCAGCTCCAAGAATGATCTTTTCTGCTCCGTACCGGTTGACCCATCCTTCAAATACCGTTCTGTTCTTTGCAGCGATACTTCCTCCGGTGATCTGTTTTGCTCCACTTTCAAAGGCGATGGCAACATCTTTATCCGACTTAAGTCCACCACCAAAATCGATGGAAAGCGACGTGTTTGAAGCTAACTTCTCAAGGACTCTATAGTTGATGATCTGATTCGATTTTGCTCCGTCCAAATCAACCAAGTGCAGGAATTTGATCCCGTTGTCTTCAAATGACTTTGCAACTTCGAGCGGATCTTCGTTGTAGATCTTTTTTGTCGAATAATCTCCTTTTGTCAACCTGACGCACTTGCCGTCAATGATGTCTATTGCGGGTATGATCTTCATAGTTCTAAAAAGTTTTTCAGGATCAGTGTTCCGATATCTGCTGATTTTTCGGGGTGAAACTGAGCTGCATAAAAATTGTCTTTCTCAAGTGCGGCACTGAATGGCTGAATGTAGTTGCACACCGCAGTGGTATATTGCCCCGTTTCAGCATAAAAGCTGTGCACAAAGTAGACATTTTCAGAAGGAGCAATGTTCTTGAAAAGTGAACCTCCCGTTTCTTCAAAGTTATTCCATCCCATATGCGGAATGATGGCATCCCCTTGAAAGCGTTTTACTTTGTTTGGAAAGATTCCAAGACAAGTGGTGTTTCCTTCTTCGCTCGATTCGCACATCAGTTGGAGCCCTAGACAAATTCCCAGGACCGGTTGTTTCAATGAACGGATCACTTCATCAAGTCCGTTTGCTCTGAGGTAGCGCATTGCTGAATTCGCCTCACCAACGCCTGGAAAGATCACCTTATCCGCAGAACGTAACAAGGAGGGATCATCAGTGATGATCGATTCGTAGCCAAGACGATTCAGCGCATTTTGTACGGATCGTATGTTTCCGGCGTTGTATTTTACAATTGCTATCATAATACTCCCTTTGTGCTGGGTATTGAATAATCATTGGTTTGACGAATGGCCATTTTAATGGCTTTGGCAAAAGCCTTGAAGATCGATTCGATCTTGTGGTGCTCGTTATCACCTTCCGCTTTGATGTTCAGATTGCATTTCGCTCCGTCACTGAAGGACTTAAAGAAGTGTATGAACATTTCGGTTGGCATTTCGCCGATCATCTCACGTTTGAACGAAGTATCCCAAACCAACCAAGGTCTTCCACCAAAATCGATCGCCACTTGCGCGAGACAATCATCCATTGGCAAAAGAAATCCATAGCGCTCAATGCCTTTTTTACTTCCAAGGGCTTCAAGGAAAGTCTCTCCCAGACAGATGGCTACATCTTCAATGGTGTGGTGCTCATCGATCTCCAGATCTCCCTGAACATTGATCTCCAGATCAATTCCTCCGTGCTTGGAGAGTTGCTCCAGCATGTGATCGAAGAATCCAAGGCCTGTGGAAATCGAACTTTTTCCACTTCCATCCAGATTGATAGCAATTCGGATATCTGTTTCGTTGGTCTTTCTTACTTTTTCAGCTGCTCTTGGTATTGCCTTGAGGAATTGATAGATCTCTTCCCAGCTTTTTGTAGTAAGTGCAGTTGGCATGTCGCATTGATCACCGATAAAGATTCCTTTCGCACCCAGATTCTCTGCCAATTGAATATCAGTCTTTCGATCGCCAATCACAAATGAGTTAGCGAGGTCATAATTTCCATAAATGTATTGGTTCAGTAAACCTGTTCCCGGCTTACGGGTTGGTGCGTTGTCTTCAGGAAAGCTCTTGTCAATGAGAATTTCCTTGAATTTTACTCCTTCATTTTCGAAGGCCTGGATGATCTTGTTCTGTGCAGGCCAGAAGGTGTCCTCCGGAAAAGAGCTTGTACCTAGTCCATCCTGATTGGTAACCATCACCAATTCATAATCCAGCTCACGGGCGATCTTTGATAATCCGCTGAAGACTCCCGGATAGAATTCAAGTTTCTCCAAGCTGTCCAATTGGAAATCGATTGGCGGTTCTATGACAATCGTCCCGTCGCGATCAATAAACAGTACTTTTTTCATTCTCCAGTTGTTTTAATTCGTTGATCAATAGTGTATTTTCTTCAGGTGTTCCCACGGTAATTCGGATGCAGTTGTTAACCACGCTGTTTCGATTGCGAACAATGATCTTTCGATCGACCAATTGCTGATAGGTTGCGTTGGCATCTTTGAATTCAGCCAGTAAGAAATTTGCATCGGATGGGTAAATTTTTACGACTGTTTTCAATTCATTCAGCAAGTTGTTCAATCGTTCCTTTTCTTGTTGAAGGATCTGAAGATTTCTGGTGTATGTTTCATTATCGAGCAAGGCATCCAAAGCAGCTTTTTGATTCAAAAGACTCACGTTGTATGGTGGCTTTACTTTGTTCAGTAGATTGATGATCTGGGTATTTGCAAAAGCAAATCCCACTCGTGCTGCTGCTAAACCCCTTGCTTTACTCATGGTTTGTGATACAACCAGGTTAGGGTAGGTGTTGATCAGATCGATCATGGATCCTTGCTCACTGAAATCAACGTAAGCTTCGTCCACCACAACAATTCCCTGTGAGGCTTGAAGGATGGCTTCGATCTGCTCCTTTGGAAAAGCATTACCGGTCGGATTGTTAGGTGAACAGATAAAGGTCAGCTTGATCTTACAGTCCTTCAGTAGTTCCTTAGCAGCGTCCACATCCAGTTGAAACGAATCAGTCAGGGGAAGCTTGATCAATTCCACAGCGTTGATCGCGGCAGAAACATCATACATTCCGTAAGTAGGTGAGAAGGTCAATGCTTTGTCTGTACCCGGATTACAAAAGATCCTGAACAATAGGTCGATCACCTCATCACTTCCGTTTCCGACGAAGATCTGAGCAGTGTCAATTCCTTTTTGGTTGGCGAGAACAGCTTTCAATTCTCGTTGATACGGATCGGGATAACGGTTGAGCTCCCCAAATGGATTCTCATTCGCATCAAGAAACACACCCTCATTCCCGGAAAATTCATCTCGGGCACTGGAATACGGTTGAAGGTTCATGATGTTCATTCTCACTAAGTTATTGATGTCAATCATTTTTCAAGCTATTTAGGCGCAGGGTTACTGCATTTTTGTGAGCAAATAATTGTTCGGCCTCTGCCATGCATTCGATCGCAGGACCAATGTTTTGAATTCCTTCTGAACTGAGTTTTTGAAACGTGATCTTACGCACAAAACTGTCAAGAGAAACACCGCTGTAGTTGCGTGCATATCCATTGGTCGGTAAGGTGTGATTGGTTCCACTGGCATAGTCGCCGGCACTTTCACAACTGTAGTTTCCAATGAAAACAGATCCTGCATTTCGGATGAGTCTTAAATATCCTTCAGCATTTTCAGAGGCAAGGATGAGGTGCTCAGGTGCATAGGCATTACTCATTTCAAAACACTGTTCCATGGTTTCCAGAGATACTGCGCGACTCTTTACCAGTGCTTGAACAGCAATTTCCTTTCGCGGTAATTGTTCTACTTGAGCAGTCAGTTCCACCATCACCCGATCGATCACATCTTCAGAAGTACTCAAAAGGATCACCTGACTATCTGTTCCGTGTTCTGCCTGAGAAAGCAGATCTGCAGCTACGAAAGCCGGTTCGCATGTATCATCAGCGATCACCAGTACTTCACTCGGCCCTGCAGGCATGTCGATGGCCGTACCTACTTGTTGAACGAGCTCTTTTGCTTTGGTCACATATTGATTACCCGGACCAAAGATCTTGTACACTTGAGGGATGCTCTCCGTTCCATACGCCATAGCGGCAATAGCCTGAGCACCTCCGACTTTAAAGATCTTTTTGATGCCGACCAGATCAGCTGTAAATAGAATAGCAGGGTCAACCGAACCGTTTTTATCCGGAGGAGTGCAAAGCACGATCTCCCCGCATCCTGCAAGCTGAGCAGGGACACCAAGCATCAGCACGGTAGAAAACAAAGGGGCTGTTCCTCCCGGAATATAAAGTCCCACTTTTTCAATCCCTCTGCTTTCTCTCCAGCAAACTACTCCAGGAGTCGTTTCAATCTGTAGGATTGTCTCCTGCTGCTTCTTGTGAAAGCGTTCGATGTTACCCTTCGCAAGCTGGATCGCTTCTTTCAGTTCTATGGAAACAGTTTGGATCGCAGCAGAAATCTCTGTCTGACTCACTTGAAACTCTTGAAGATCGAGTCCATCGAAACGCAGTGAATATTCTCTTAACGCTTGATCGCCATTGGACCGAACGTTTTCCAGTACCTTATTTACTAACTCGTTCAGGTTGGTAGTATCCATGACCGGTCGTTGACAGATCTCAGACCAGGTCTCTTTTTGTGGATTACGATATCTTTTCATTACATCACCATTTTATCAATTGGAACGATCAGAATGCCTTCAGCACCTGCGTCTTTTAATTCATCAATGACTTCCCAGAATTTATCTTCGTCGATCACTGAGTGTAAGGAGCTCCAACCTTCTTCTGCCAAAGGTAAAATAGTCGGCGATTTCAATACAGGTAAAATAGAGCTTACGGCAGCGATCTTTTCATTCGGAACGTTCATTAGAATGTATTTTGAGTTTTTTGCCCGTAATACGGACTCCATACGGAAGATCAACTTGTCAAGGATCGTACGCTTTTCTTCGGATAGATTTCGTGCTGCTGCTAGAACAGCCTCAGACTTCAGAATGACATCCGTCTCTTTCAATCCATTCTTGAAAAGGGTAGAACCGCTGCTCACGATGTCGCAGATACCATCAGCTAAGCCAATGTTTGGAGCGATCTCTACCGACCCTGAGATCTTGTGGATCTCCGCGTTAATGTTGTTGGCTTCAAGAAATTTATTCACCGTATTGGGATAGGAGGTAGCAATACGTTTTCCATTGAAGTAGGAAAGTCCATCGGCTTCAACCTCTTTCGGCACAGCTAGTGAAACACGACACTTTGAAAAACCAAGTTTGCGAACGATGTCTACATTCTTCTCTTGTTCGATCAACAGGTTTTCTCCTACGATGGCAATGTCCGCTACTCCATCTTCCAGGTATTGTGGGATATCTGAATTGCGCAGATAGAGAATTTCCAAAGGAAAGTTGGGAACGGCTACTTTGAGCTGGTCTCTGCCATTGTCTACTTTGATCCCGCATGATTTGAGGAGGTCCAATGACTCTTCATTGAGACGTCCGCTTTTTTGAATTGCAATTTTTAGTTTACTCATGTTTTAATCGTTTAGTCTGAGTAAACCTTCGGGAAACAAAAAACCCGTCTGATTTACTCAGACGGGTTTGATAATATTTAGTTCAATTTACTGTACACCATTATCAGCTCGCCTGAGAGCAAGTATGAAAATGATGATGATGTAACTGAATGAAGTTCATTTGTTCAAAATTGTCAGGCAAATATATGAAGTTTTTTGAAAATCAAAATAGTCATCTGAAATTCTTGGAGTGATCCAATTCAAGGACAAAGTACTTAATCATACAATTATGCAATTTAAAGGTGAATGACAGTCAGAATATTGCGATTTATGATCCTGCGAAAGGGGTACCGAAAATCCCTACAGCCAACTCAGCCCAAATCAGGAACGAAATAAGCAACACTGCTCCACCGATAATGAACCTAAATTTCAAATCCTTGACTTTTCTCAGAATGAGTTCAATCAATATTCCAGTTCCGAACAAAAGGACACCCATTATTGCAAAGTCTCGCAGACTCCAGTTGACCTCTTCCGTGAATTGCTTGGCAATTAATGGTACGGAAAGGAGTATGGTTCCGGAGGTAAGTATTAGTGCTACTCTTTTATTCATGGGGATTTTTTTGTGAGTGAATGCGCTATCATTTACCAAGCTTTAAGATCCTAATGGCTCCGATAGTAACAAGGATAAAAACGATTGTTCCGATGATCAGATCCGGATAGCTTGATTGTAAAAGATAGACAAGAGAGCCTGCTGTGATTACTCCTAAGTTGATAATAATATCGTTTGAAGTGAAGATCATGCTGGCTTTCATGTGTGCTTCATTACTTTTCGACTTTTGTAGAAGAAATAGACAGAGTCCATTTGCGATGAACGTAAAAATAGAAACAATTATCATTGTTTTTAATTCAGGGATTTGCTCATTGAAGATGAATCTTCTCAATACTTCTGAGAATCCTGCAATCGCCAAAGTTATTTGAACATAACCTGCAATCGTTGCGATGTTCTTTTTACGTCTCGATGAACGCCCTACCGCAAAAAGACTCAATGCATAAACAGAAGCATCTGCAAGCATGTCCAAACTATCTGCTACCAGCCCCATTGATTTGGAGATGTACCCTGTTATGCTCTCCACGATAAAAAAAGAGAAATTAATGAGCAAAACGATCCACAGTATCCTGCGCTGTCTTTGATGATCTTCAGCATCGATTTTTACTTGGGCTTCCTGTGTTGAGACAAGTGCAGAACCCAGGTTTAATTCGGCAATTGCCTTTTCAATAGGTGCAATGTCGTTGTCATGATAAACGAACAAGGTTCTTTTTTCTAAGTCGAAATCAAGTCGGGAAATCGAGAGTCCATCCAGCTTCATTCTGATCAGATTTTCTTCTGCAGGACAATCCATCTTGGGGATATGGAACTCTGTTCTAAACATACGTATAAGTGACGACCTAAATTAGCAAAACTTTAAAAGCGGGGTAAGTGAGAAATACTTTGTAGGCGGATTTCATTATAAATCAGAACTATTCCTTTAGTTTTTTTAAGTTAGGTTTTCAAGAAAAAGGAAAATTCGACCTTGATAATCCTTTATTATTTGGCCTACTTTGAACTTTATTTCTAACTAGACCAATGAAAACTGAAAGTAAGGAACTCCTCAACGAAATACATTCGTCACAATTTGGTATGAACTACATGTTACCGGGCCCTTTTGGTGACAGATTCATAACCTATTCGGATTATATTGCTTCTGGACAACCACTTCGGTTTTTAGAAAGTTACCTTCAAAATGTGGTGCTTCCTACCTATGCGAACACGCATACTGAATCATCATTTACAGGGATGCAGACCTCAAAATACCGGGAAGAAGCGCGACAAATGATCAAGGAATCTGTGAATGCATCAGACGAAGATGTACTGATCTTCGCAGGATCAGGCTCTACGGGCGCTTTCGACTTAATGGTTAGAAAATTAAATCAACATTTCAAGGATCAGGAAAAACCGATCGTATTCATTGGTCCATACGAGCATCACTCGAATGTGCTGCCGTGGCGTGAAGGAAATTTTGAGCTCATCGAAGTGCCGATCTCGGAGAAAGGAAATGTGGATCTGAATTTCCTGAAGGATCAGCTGGAAAAACACAAAGGGAAAAAGATGATCGGAAGTTTTTCTGCCGGTTCAAATGTGACTGGAATAAAAGCCCCGGTTGAAGAAATTACTTCTTTGCTTAAGGAATATGATGCCTGGTCCTTTTGGGATTACGCAGGGGCCGCACCCTATGTGAAGATCGATATGAATCCCGCAAATGGAGCAAAGAAAGATGCCCTATTTATCTCCTCGCACAAATTGGTGGGAGGTCCGGGGTCTCCTGGAGTTTTAGTGGTTAAGAAAAACTTGTTTGAGAGTGACTTGCCGGTTGTATTAGGTGGAGGAACCGTACATTTTGTAACGAAATCTCAGCAGCGATATTTTGAAGATATTGAAACACGAGAAGAAGGCGGTACTCCTTCGATCATTGGTGCCATTCGTGCCGGACTCGCATTTCGATTGAAAGATAAAGTAGGAGCAGAGCTGATCGAAGAAATAGAGGAGGGGTATATTCATAGAGCGATCGAAAGGTTCAGTAAGGAACCGAATATATATGTGTTGGGTAACCTCGAGCAACCGCGCTTAGGATTCATGGCATTTCACATTCGTTACGAAGGAAGATTTTTACATCACAATTTCGTTGTGGCATTATTGAACGACTTGTTTGGGATTCAAGCTCGTGGAGGGTGCAGTTGCGCAGGACCTTACGGACATGATCTACTGAATTTAAGTGAGGAAAAGTCGCAACAATACATGGTTGAGCTGGCCAAAGGAAATGTTGGCAGTAAGCCGGGATGGGTCAGATTGAATTTCAATTATTTTATTCCGGAAGAAGAGTTCAATTACATCCTGGATGCGATGTGCTGGATTGCCAACAATGGATGGAAATTGCTGAATGAATATCATTTCGACGATGATAATGCGCTTTGGAGCTTCCATGGACAGCACATGAAAGCGAATTCTTTGTATAGCTTCCTCGGCAATGAACCAAAGTTGAAACAGGGAAAAGCAAGAAAAAAGAAAAAATTGAGGAAACAGTATTTCTTGGAAGCAGACAAAATAGCGAATGCCGCTTTAGAAAAAATGAAGACTTCTAAACTTCAAGAGTACAAACACGATCAGGTAGAGAATCCGTTGCGCTGGTATTCTCTTTCACAGGATGTTCCAGCAGCTTTGTAATATGGCTATCTTTTGGATGGTTTCTTTTACCAGTTAAACAAGGGGTAGTTTGTCAATATAAATGATTTTCCGCAAGGCAAGATTCTGCGTATTCAATATCACCTTGCTCCTCTAATTTATCCAATTCGACTTTAATCTTTTGATAGTCGATTTCTGACAATACTTCCAAAACGAAATAGCTCGAATTGAGTTTTTCTGATGCACAGCCAAGAGTTTTAAAAAAATCACGAAGAGCTTCAATATGTAGAACCTTATTTAATAGGATTACTTGAATAGTAGAATTACCCGATGGTGTAATGGTACTTCTATAGGTGAGCATTTTCTCTTGTTCGTCGTATTGAGCATAAATGAGATCACCAGTAGCTGCGGAGGTATAAAAAGGTATATTATCAAGCTGATATTGTCCTCTTGTTTCATCGATAGGGATGGACCACAATGTTTCAACGATTTCTTGATCTAAGACATCGCTGTAGGATCGAAATAATATCTTTTTCAAATTGATCAATTTTTATTCTGGAACATATTCTAAAATATCACCCGGCTGACAATCCAATGCTTCGCATATGGCACTTAATGTAGAGAATCGGATTGCCTTAACTTTGCTTTGTTTTAGAATAGATAAGTTCACGACGGATACCCCCACGATTTCAGACAGCTCTTTCAACTGCATTTTTTGCTTGGCAAGCATTACGTCTAAGTTTACGACTATTGGCATGCTTAAATGGTTAATGAGGCTTCAAAAGAATCAACAAACGACTCGAAATTTTTCTGATTTCGATTCCACGATGTATTTCCGAAGATGGTCACGGAAGTGATCGTGATATTACTTCCTTCGTTAGTCTCTTCCAGTTGAACATAGATGTTTTCTCCCCATGTCCAGAAATTAACAGAAGTACCGCAAAGAATGCTTAGTGTTTCTTTATTGGAATCTAATAGTGAGAAAGTAGAGTTTGAAATCACCTCCTGAAGTTTGTCGTAGAGTAGATCTGTTTTAATTTCACTTTGAAATGATTGAGTTTTTCGCTCTAACAAGAGGTTTAATGGACTTAGAAACCAATTCTTATAAGTCAATTTCTTCCTCAGGATGAGGTTAAGTAAAAGAATACCAATTGGAATTAAAAGGATCAGCATTGGTAACCACACTTCACCCGTGAGGTAGCTTATGATGCGATAAATGGCATAACAGATAGCTGTAAGTAATAATGGTGTTTTATTCATTTTTGTTTTTTTGACAAATATATGTAAAACATTATTATATTAATGATAAACGATAATAAATTATTGATAAAAAGTTTTTAAAGGAGAAGGGTTTCTCCAATTTAATACCAGAGAAATAATAAATAAATGAAAGAAAAGCTGGTCAATACACCTTATCAAACGTCTTTCGTTACACGAATAGATACCCCATTCGGACATTCCCAAAAGCAAGTTTTTGTTTTGATCTTCAATGATGGCAACAACAGATTGTAACCCCGCATTCTATGAGGATCGTTCCTTTTCATAGTTTGCCTCAATGATATCCTTTTCAGAAGCAGTAATTATTTTTCTGAGCCCTTTTAAACCTTTTCGTACTTTGAGGGTCCAACCTTGGTATTACTCAAAAAATGAAAACGACCATGTATCTGTTCAAAGAAGTTAAAGGTATCTTATTCGTATCAGCTATCATCGCTGTAACGGCTTGTAAAAAAGACAAAGTGATCGAAGAAGTTACAGAAAATCCTGATCCAGTAATAACCTTAGAGCAACCGGATCTTACTCATTTGCCTTTTGGTGGACAAGCCCCAACAAGTATTCTGATCCAAAACGAAGGTGATCCTCAGCCGGATTTACTTTCATTATGGCTTTGTGGCTTACCTGCAAATGGAGCGGGTAATGATGATGCAAGTGATTGGACAAATCCAGACGGAACATGGAACTATGATCTGAAACCACAAGTGGATGGTAATATGCTTTGGCCTCATGAACTTTCCATTTCATTGGATGGGAATGGAAATAGGATCATTACAGGGAATGGCCTTCCGGATCACCCAACAGGGATTTTTCCGATCACTCCGGGAAGTATAGCCTATCAATACGATGGAAACCCCAATGTGATCTCACCGCAAAATGTACAATATGTCTTTCCTGCTGTTCCGGTAGAAGCGGCTCAACCAAGCTGTGTTCCTTTCGGTCCTTCCGGAATATCTCTTACAGGGAGTGCAATCTACCACGGATCGTCTACATTGGGGAATGATGCCGCTGCGCACGAAATGCTGGATCGTTTCGGTGGACATACAGACGGTACAGAACGCTATCACTACCATTATCCTTCGGATGATCTGATGGATCACATTCACACACATACTCAGGGACATTCACCTTTGACGGGTTATATGTTGGATGGATTCGGGATTTATGGTCCATATGGTGAAAATGGAGAATTATTGACTTCTGCAGATCT
>SBFR01000049.1 GCA_006227105.1 Bacteroidota bacterium | reverse complement strand
TTTGGATCTCTACCTAAGCTAAGATCAAGTGTGTCTTGCATTGAAGTTGGGTCGATGTATGTTTCTCCAATATAACTTCCATCGAAGAATATGTTTGCTGATGCCGGAACCAGACCCAGTTCATCGAGTTTTGTGATCTGTGCAACCAGGTAAACAGATTGATCAAGTTTTGGAACCGTGTAGTACTTATAGTTTGCATCCAGATCAACTGTTTTGATCAAGACCATGTGTTGCTCATTATTTGATTTGATAGAATACGGCAGATCGATCTTGAATTCGGCAGATGTAAGTTGTCTCACCACCTGAACAAATTCCGCCGCAGTTTGTGCCTCCATATCTCCTGTCGATATAGTATTTGAATAACTATATCCTTTTTCTGATAACTCCTCTCTGGCCATACTTGGTGCTGCATTCATGTTTTGTTTTTTATAGCCGTCATTTCGATAGGTATAATAGTCAACGTACCAAGGATGAAGTGTTGGCTTCGTTTTATTCTGGTATGGATTGTTGGTAGAAACATTCAGCTTTACATTTTCCCAGTCAAGACCAGAATTCTGATAAATGTGTGCCTTATAGGTAAGGTTGATCTTTCCGGAAATACCTTCGCTTCTCAGATCGTACATTGGCGTCCAGCCTGCTTGTGAAACAAGGTAAGAATAAGACAGTTTCCCAGATACTACTTCTTTTGAAGAAAGGGTGATCACAATTTGATGTATCGGACCAGTGTTCTTCGGATTCAGGTTATTGTTATTCTGATAGTTCTGAAGGTTTTTCAAACGCTCATCCATTCCTGCTCTTTTCACAAGTTTTTCTGACTTTCTGCGGTTGAGCACTTGTAATTTTTTATTGATCTCCATCATCTTTACTGAGTAATAATCAATGGCCTGCTTTAAAAGATTGATCGAATCATTCACTTTGCCCTGACCTCTGATTGCCCCATTGTTCGATAGGATGCTTTTGGTGGAATTAAGAACATCGATCTCGTCCTGTATTTCCTGAATATCATAATTCATGTTCTTGATCGAGTCTTCAAGTAGCATGATGTCCTTTTTTACTTTTAACGGCAGACCATCAAGGGTAACGGGTTCAGGTTTCGGATAATAAAGTCGATATTTTGAATCAAGTAGAACAACACTACCTGTCGCTTTAACCTGAAGACTTTTTGCATCAATGTATGGGCTTACACCTTCAATGATCAATTCTGTGATACCGGGTTTTACTGTGAAGCTCCCCTTGTTGTGGATCTGTGCTCCCTGAGCATAAACAGTTACTTCTGTAATGCTTCCTTTGATCGTCTCTTTTTCATTTGCGAAAGTGATAAAACTAGTGATCACCATCAATGAGAACATTATAATTTTTTTCATTTTGATTCGTTTTCTTTCCTGTTACATCAACGTCCAAATTCGGTTCAAAAGAATGAAGAAAAAAATATGGATCAGGTTATTTCTTGCAGGTGTCAGTTTAACCTTAATCCTCATTACGTATGCAAATTTCACCGTTTTTACTACCAGTAAAAATCATTTGTATAATTCGCTAAAAGAAGTGCCAGAGAAGAAGACAGGATTACTTCTTGGTACATCAAGAACACTGAAGAATGGAATGCCTAATCAGTATTTCTATTTGCGGATAAAAGCTTGTATAGAATTATTTGAAGCGGGAAAAATCAAACAGATATTGATCTCTGGGGATAATGGATCAAAGGCCTATAATGAACCACTGGACATGAAAGAGGAGTTGATGAGAAGGGGGGTACCGGAGAAAAAGATTTTTCTTGATTACGCCGGATTTGACACGTATGATTCAGTGATTCGAGCGAATCGAATTTTCGGTCAGGATGAATTTATTGTTGTATCACAGAAATTTCATAATCAAAGAGCAGTGTACATCGGACGTAAGAATGGCCTTTCTGTTATTGGTTATAATGCTCGTGACGTCAAAAAGATGAGTGGACTCAAGACCAAGATTCGAGAATACTTTGCTTGCGTCAAGGCATTTCTGGATGTGACGTTCAATGTAGATCCCTATTTTCTTGGAGAAAAAGAGCCGATGCCTTAAACAAGAGCTTTGATCTCTCGGATCATCCTTTCAGCCAAAGCATTCGCAGAAGCTTCATCCTGACTCTCTGAATAAATTCGAATGATGGGTTCAGTATTACTTTTTCTCAGATGAACCCATTCTTTTCCGATGTAGATCTTCACTCCATCGGTTGTGTCCACCTCTTCATGGCTATAATTCATGCTCATGAACATTAAGACCTTGTCGACATCAATATCAGGAGTCAATTCGATCTTGTTTTTTGAAATAGTGTACTTTGGATAACTATCTCTCAGCTGTGAGATCGATTTTTTCTCCTTTGCAAGATGGGTCAGGAACAATGCGATCCCAACCAATGCATCTCTTCCGTAATGCAATTCTGGATAAATTACTCCGCCATTACCTTCTCCTCCGATCACTGCATTGGTCTCTTTCATTTTCGTTACCACATTCACTTCTCCTACGGCAGCCGCAGAATATTGTTGACCTGCTTCTTCTGTGACATCTCTCAGCGCTCTGGTCGAAGAAAGGTTGGAAACGGTAGATCCCGGTGTATGTTTCAAGACATAATCGGCAACTGCAACCAATGTGTATTCTTCACCAAACATACTTCCGTCTTCACAAACGAACGCGAGTCTGTCAACATCCGGATCAACAGTGATCCCCATGTCAGCTTTTACTTCACGAATTTTTGACGAAAGATCAGTTAAATGTTCAGGTAGTGGTTCCGGATTATGCGGGAAGTGACCTGTAGGTTCACAGTACATTTTCGTAATGTTGGTCACTCCAAGTGCCTCAAGTAAAGCCGGCACGAATATTCCACCAGATGAATTTACTGCATCAACAACAATCGAGAAATTGGCCGCTTTAATAGCGTCTTTGTCTACAAGTGGTAAAGCCAGGATAGCATCAATGTGCTTTTGAAGATAGGATTGGTCTTCACGAACAATTCCTAACGCATCCACATCGGCAAAATTAAAATCTTCTGCTTCTGCAATACGCAATACTTCTTCACCATCCGATCCCGAGATGAATTCACCTTTTTCATTCAACAACTTCAAGGCATTCCATTGCTTTGGGTTGTGGCTTGCAGTCAGTATGATCCCACCATTTGCTTGTTCCATGGGAACAGCAACTTCTACGGTAGGAGTAGTGGATAAACCGAGATCAATAATGTCAATTCCGAGTCCTACTAATGTCGATCTTACCAGATCAGAGATCATTGGACCGGAGATCCTCGCATCTCTTCCGATGACCACTTTCAATCTTTTTCCTTCGTTTCTACGGGATAACCAAGTTCCATAAGCCGATGCAAATTTAACAGCATCGATCGGTGTAAGTCCTTGGTCTACGGGCCCTCCAATAGTACCTCTAATTCCAGAAATTGATTTGATCAGTGTCATTTATAGCGATGGTTAAGTTTTCTTTTTAGATGGATCATTTTCAAACAAGCAACGGCGCACTCAATGCCTTTGTTCCCATGTTTTCCTCCTGAACGATCAATGGACTGTTGAATGTGATTATCTGTCAATACACAGAATGCAACGGGTTTATTGAATTTCAAATTGGCATCCATAATACCCTGTGTTGTGCCTGAACATACAAAGTCGAAATGTTTTGTTTCTCCCTGGATCACTACTCCAATAGCCACAACTCCTTCCACGTCAGTATACTCAAGTAAGTATTGGGATCCTAGCGGTAGTTCAAATGCACCTGGGACATGTTCGATAATGATGTTTTCTTCCATTACGCCATTATCAAGCAATGCCTGCTTGGCACCACGAAGCAAATTGGAAGTGATTTCATCGTTCCATTCAGAAACAACAATGCCGACTTTAACATCGGCACTGTTTGGAATAATATCTTTATTGTACGTTGAAAGGTTTTTACCTTCTGTAGCCATCTTACTTTACAATTTTGTTTGAAGCTCTTGCAATGTATTTTTCGATTGCCTTCTGAGTAGCATATGTCGGATAGTCATCCTTGATCTTTGTATACGCCTCAACTGCTTTTTCAAAATCTTTTTCTTTCTCAGCACAAAGTCCAGCTTTATACAAATACATCGGAGAAGTAAATTCGTTATCGTTCATTGAAGCAGCTTCAAGATAAAGCTCTCCCGCTTTTGCATAATCCTTCATCTCTGAATGGCAATCTCCTTGAAGACCAACTGCCATTGCAGAAATATATGTGTCATTTACATTAACTCCTTCCAATTCAGTTAATGCCTTCTTGAATTCGCCTTTAGACATGTACTGTCTTGCAAGTACGAACTGCGCGTTTTCACCACCGATCTTTCCGTCATATTTCTTAACGACAGCTTCCAATTCTTCAATTGCAAGATCCGTTGAATCTTGAGCGGCATAGTTCAAACCAACCCAATATGCATCTTTCGATTTTTCATTCGATGGTTTCCAAATAAACTGACGATATCCAAAATATCCGATGATCAAGATCAGAACACCACCCACTACATAGGTGATCATTTTGAAATTCTTGTCGTTATTGAACTTGTTCTTAAGGTCCTGGAAATTCAAATTTTCTAACATTCTCGCAATTTTAGCCGTGCAAAAATAGTTTTTTTTTTGAATTTCTACCTTGATTTTATCAACACTTTCAGGGTTAGCAAATTGGTAGAGATTCTATGGGACTTACGGTTGAAATACGTTAATTTTGTTTTGTGCATCTCAAAGATTTACATCTCATTAACTTCAAGAACTATGAAGAAGCAGAACTGGAACTAAGTTCTGGAGTGAATTGTTTCTTTGGCAAGAACGG
>SBFR01000168.1 GCA_006227105.1 Bacteroidota bacterium | reverse complement strand
TTTTTTGAATATGGTAAAGATCATAATGCCTGGTTTTGAGATTCGTGAACAATTCGGATGAATTCAGCAGTAAGATTGGGCGCCTGCATAGAATTCCGGAAACTTTCCATAGTACCCGAGAAGAGCAATTTCCCTTTGTGAATGATCGCCATATCATCACACAACAGGTCCACTTCACTCATGATGTGCGAAGAGAAAATGACGGTCTTGCCTTTATCTTTACAGTCTTTGATCAGCTTAATGATGTTTTCCGCGGTGATCACATCCAGTCCACTGGTTGGCTCGTCAAAGACTACCACTTCAGGATCATGGATCATGGTGCGCGAAATGGATACCTTTTGTTTCATTCCGGTACTCAGCTTTCCGATCTGCTTGTTCTGAAATTCATGCATGTCCAGCAAGTCGTACAACGCTTCTTTGCGTTCCTTCAGAACGGAAGTCTCCACGCCATAGAGCTTACCAAAATAGGTGATCAGCTCATTGGGAGTCAAACGGGCATACAACCCGGTTGAACCTGTCAGAAATCCGATCTTCTTTCTGGCTTCCTGGGGATTTTTCACTGCATCAATTCCTGCAATGGTAATACTCCCTTCAGATGGTTTGAAGATGGTCGACAGCATACGCATGGTAGTCGTCTTGCCGGCACCATTGGGTCCAAGCAAAGAAAACACTCTTCCCGGTGTACATTCAAATGAGATATGATCGACCGCAGTCGCGATCTTTTCTTTCGTGTTGTACTCTTTCTGCTGTTTGCGGCTGAGCTCAAAACGTTTGGTTAGTCCTTCAACGTGGATCATTAACTTACTTTTTTACGAAAATAGTGGATTGCCGAATCTGAATGCGAAAATTTTCAATGGGTGTACCAACTGAAGGACAAAGGATCGAAATGCAGGAGGAATGGTTAGTACTTCCTGGATTTACCAAAAAGATACCCCACACCGAATCCTCCACCAATTCCCCAACCCATTCCAGCTGTTTTTCGTGTTTCAATGAAGAAGGAAGTAGAAATATGATCGTTAAAAACGGTCATCCATCGTGCTCCAAATGAACAGGAATACTTGATGTCCGACTCCGAATCGTCATTCTTGTTCTTCACGAAATCGATACCCAATACATTCGCATATGGGGAGATCTGCCAACGATCCGAAACAGGGATATGGTAACTTACTCCATCCGGAAGTGCCAACACAAGCAGTCCGTAAAGGATTCCGATCCCAGTGGTGGTTGAATCCCCATCGGTCAGACTTTTGGCAGATGCTGCCATCCAGATCGGACCTCCGATAATCCCCAAGGGAGTGTGAATCTGACGGATATTATCATTCCTATCCAGGAAATCAAAATTGTATTGAATACTAACGTTCTTCAATATGTTCCATTCAAAATTCAATGAACCTCCGTAATAAGTGGAAGTATCTATTTTACCCAGGTCGCCTTCCAGATTCAGGTGGAATTTTTTAGTCATCAGCTGCCCATGTGCTGCAAGGCAAAAGATAACGCTTAATAAAAGGAGATAGTGGCGCATCAGCTTATACTTCTTTGTGAATAATGCTTGTTCAGGATCGTAAACCAGATCAATACACAAATTAAAGTGATTTTCTGAATAAAAGGCAAGGCTTCAATATGGAAAAAGATGAAATAACTAATGGCGTTATAGAGGATCAAAAGTAAAACGATCCATCCGAAAAGATAAAGGAGGTGTTTCTGTTCTCTTTTCAAACTTATGAGAAGAGCAGAAATACTTAGCGCCCCAAATAGTCCTGAAATTGAAACGACAGTGTCATGCCACGAAGTAAAGGTGAGAAGTATGAAGATCATGGATAAGATTCCGGAAATCCTGATCACTTTTTGGAAAAGGAGGGATAGCTTGAAACGATCAGCAAAATGATAGAAAAAGAACCCAACTCCTGTGCCTAGCGCAACCCAGGAGACAATTGAGACTGTTCTTCCGGGATTCGGCGATCCATTCAAAGCGGTGGTTCCCATTAAATTACAGATGTAATTGTTCACCATGTCATACCCTTCATTCAATGGGTAACGATAAGATCCTCCTGGGTACAAACTTGCCCCGTAAAAGAACAAAATGACAAACAACAGAAAACAGACAGGGGTAAGGAAATTCAGTAGGCGGTGATATGGTTTGTTCCTTACTCGCAAATTCGTCCTTTGTGCTTTTGGGTGTTGAAATCGATCTCCAGTTGTTTCATTTCCTCTAGCAATTCAGCAGATGGAGGAGTATTCTGAAGTGCAGAAAGATCCGGCTGACCGGCATCCACCCACGCTGTATACCAGATGGATCCAATGGCAATGATCGCTGCTCGCATCCTGCGTTCAACCATCCCGTTCAATCGGTCATGATAGGCTTGAGAAAATTCATAACTGTATACTGAAATAGTAGTATTTCCACGCTGCTCAAAGCTGTATTTCTTGTCCGTACCCATTTCGGAGGTGAGTTCCTTTTCAATTCTGAGAACTGAATCCAGCGCATTATGCGATTGACGTACAGCTTCCCAGGTAAAGTCAAGCACATTTTTGATGTATTCTCCTTTGCCTACAAAATAATCGTAATCCTGTGCATTGATCTCAACCAGTCTGCTTTCCCAGAGTCCATGGATCCCTTTTTGACCCGTCATTTGTCCATTGTAGTTTTCTGTGGTATGCAAAGGAACATGTGCATCACCAATGTAATGACCGATATCTGCAGAATACTTCAGTATGAGATCTACATTTTTCGATTCAAAGGCCTTCTGAAGCTTATACTTCATCACCTGAATATGCCAAGGAACAATTCCATAGGCTTGCAAAGTATCTTCGGTGTATTTGTCGATCGCATCCTTCCATTTTCTCGGCATGATCTCAAAAGGATCCTCTCCAGGTTTGTAGTAATGATCAAGATCGATGTAATGACATTGTGCCTCTCCTTCAACGGCATATCGTCGCTTGTCAGGATCCACAGCGTGTTCGGTCAGGTATTCGATGTGGTCCTTGTAGAACCCGAACATTTCAGGAGGAAGTGTAAAGACGGCAATTCGGTTAATGCGCTTATGACCGTAGAATCCCCATTTTTTCTGAGAATTCTGCTGATGAGTTCCTACTGCAAAGAGCAGTGGAGTCACCAAAGCGATTAGCCATTTATAGTTTAACCAGTTTACCATTGCGAAGAATCGGTATCACATCTGTCTGATCTGGCGTCAGACAGTATTTAATATCTTCGTTCAAGTTAAGATTTTTTAGCCTACGTCGGTGAGAACTTGACTTTAAATATCCGAGATAATTGTCCTTTGCAGACAAATAAAGGTATTTCGCAGCGATGGAAGAATCTTCATCCGAGGTGAATTGCCCAGTTGATACAAGGTAGTCCGCTATCGCTCCTGCACAGATCGTATCTTCCAAATTAAATTTATCCTGCCACCCTGAGCAAAGGCACAAAATATTCTTGTCTTGTTTTGAAAGCCAGTGTGATAAGGCTGTGACATTGAGTAATGATCCAACCACCACAACCTCAGCATCCTTAGCCACATCCAGTGACTTTGTTCCATTGGTTGTACTCAGAACGATCTCCTTACCCTTGAATTCTTCTCGCATGTAAGAATAAGGTGAATTCCCAAAATCAAATCCTTCTACGATCTGTCCTTTTCGTTCAGCACCGGCAAGATATCCTCTTTCTTTATAGTCTCTGGCTTCTTCAACTGTAGGAACAGGAATGATGGCAGCAACACCATTGTCGAATGCTGCACAGATAGCAGAAGTCGCTCTGAGAACGTCAATAACTACAACGATCTCGTACTCTCCTTTAAAATAGGCGTATTCACCGGGAGTGAAACAGACCTCAACGTGCTTTCTCGTATCATTCATATCGCGAAAGTAGTATTTATTGGCGTAAATATTTCCGTTCAGACCAGAAAGTCCCGAAAGGAATGAGTGAGGAGACCCACAACACTAGAAGCGTGCTCAACGGCCATTTTTTCTGTTGTTGGACCCACAAAGCACCCAGGCAAAACGCGATAAATAGTATCCCATGGATCATCCCAACAGCATAATTCGGTTCAGGGATCTTGTAGATGTACTTGATCGGCATCGTCAAGCCGAATGAAATGTAGGATATACCTTCTGCAATTGCTAAATAGCGGAGTGTTTTCATGATTGGGGTTTTGATTTCCTTATTATGTTTTCGCTTCCTTTCGTCGATTTTCCAGCGCAAACAACTCATCTCTTAATCGGGCTGCTTCAATGAAGTCGAGTTCCTTGGCAGCCTTTTCCATTTCTTTTCTGGTGAAAAGAATGGCTTTGTCCAGCTGTTCAGGACTCATGTATTGTACCACTGGATCAGATGCCAGTGGAATCTCCTCTTGGTATTCATACTTAAGAGTTCGGGAAGCCTGATCGCCATCCGCAACTTTTGTTGATTCTAGTATCTTCTCCTTGCTCTTATTCAGAGGGGTAGGAGTAATGCCGTGTTCCCTGTTGTAGGCGATCTGAAGACTTCTTCTTCTTGATGTTTCAGAGATGGTCTTTCTCATCGAATCTGTCATCTTATCAGCATACATGATCACGGTTCCATTCACATTACGGGCGGCTCTACCAACTGTTTGAACCAGAGAACGCTCGTTTCTCAGGAACCCTTCTTTGTCTGCATCGAGAATCGCAACCAGAGAAACCTCCGGTAGATCTAGTCCTTCTCTCAATAGGTTCACTCCGATCAGCACATCAAAATCTCCGAGACGCAATTGTCGCAGGATCTCAACGCGTTCGATCGTATCGATATCACTGTGGATATATCGACATTTGATCCCGATGCGGTCCAGATATTTCTGTAGCTCTTCAGCCATCCTTTTAGTAAGGGTAGTCACGATCACCCGCTCTTCCTTCTCGATCCTCAGATTTATCTCTTCGATCAGATTATCGATCTGGTTCAAACTTGGTCGCACTTCAATAATTGGATCCAATAGACCCGTTGGACGGATCAGCTGCTCAACGATCACTCCCTCAGAACGCTGCATTTCATAATCAGCAGGTGTGGCTGAAACGTAGATCACCTGGTTCATCAAGGTTTCGAATTCTTCAAACTTCAACGGTCGGTTATCTACTGCAGCTTGCAAGCGGAACCCATAGTCAACCAGATTGACTTTTCTGGATCGGTCTCCTCCATACATGGCTCTGACCTGCGGGATGGTAACATGACTCTCATCAATGACCATCAGGTAATCGTTCGGAAAGTAATCCAACAGGCAGAATGGTCGTTCTCCCGGTTGTCGCTGGTCAAAATAGCGCGAATAGTTCTCAATCCCCGAGCAATAGCCAAGTTCACGGATCATCTCAAGGTCATAATTGACCCGTTCCTTCAATCGGTTTGCTTCAACGATCTTTCCTTCACGTCTGAAGTTTTCAACCTGGATTTCCATGTCTGCTCCGATCTGCTCAACCGCTTTTCGTGTTGTTTCAGGACTGGATACAAAGATGTTTGCGGGATAAACATTGATCTCGTCTAGCAATTCCAATCGAACATTGGTCTCCGGATCGATCGTACTTATCGTTTCGATCTCATCTCCCCAGAATTCAATTCGTAATGCGTGATCGGCATAGGCCAGGAAAATATCCACCGTATCTCCTTTAACTCGGAACATTCCTCGTTTGAATTCTATGTTGGCCCTGGAATACAGATTTTCTACCAGTCGGTACAGGAATTTATTGCGAGAGATTAGTTGTCCTTTTTTAAGGTGTATGATGCTATTGGCAAATTCATTCGGGTTTCCAATACCGTAGATGCACGAAACTGAAGCTACAACGATCACATCTCTTCTCCCACTCAATAAGGATGAAGTAGCACTTAGTCTAAGCTTTTCGATCTCATCGTTGATCTGCAGATCCTTTTCAATAAAAGTGTCGGTAACGGGTAGATAGGCTTCCGGTTGATAGTAATCATAATAGGAGACAAAATACTCGACCGCATTATTCGGAAAGAACTGTTTGAATTCTCCGTACAACTGAGCAGCAAGGGTCTTGTTGTGGGAAAGGACAAGTGTCGGCCGGTTGATCTCACTGATCACATTGGCTACAGTAAAGGTCTTTCCACTTCCTGTTACTCCAAGCAAGGTTTGATGATCAAAGCCCTCATTCAAGCCATCTACCAATTGTGATATAGCTTGAGGTTGATCGCCCGTGGGCTTGAATTCAGAAATGAGTTGAAATTCCATGCTGTCTGTCTTTCAAAAGTAATGAGAAATCATGAAGACAAGAGTGAAATACCCAAAAGAACAGGTATCTTTGTGAGGCTTAAAAGAACAACATGCTTATCTGGGTACTCTTTCTTGTAATGATCTTTACGCTTCTTGCGTTAGACCTTGGAGTTTTCCATAAAAGCTCAAAAGAGATCTCAATGAAAGAATCATTGAGCTGGACGGTTGTTTGGGTGTTCTTGTCTTTGTGCTTTGGAGGTGTGATCTACTGGATCTATGACCAGAATTACATGAATATCAACTCAAGAGGGCTTGAACCTGCTCAGGCCATGATCGATTTTTACACCGGTTACGTCATTGAAGAATCCTTAAGTCTGGACAACATCTTTGTAATGGCCATGATCTTCAAGTATTTCAGGATCGAGATGAAATTCCAGCACAAGATCCTTTTCTGGGGTATTCTGGGGGCTGTGTTCTTCCGAATGGTGATGATCGTGCTGGGAACAGCATTTGTGGAACACTTTGAATGGGCAACCTACATCTTTGGAGGTATCCTCATATTTTCTGCTTTTAAGATGATTCGGGGGAGTGAAGAAGATGAAGACTTTAAGAAAAGTGCCGGAGTGAGGTATTTATCGAAGATCTACCCGATCAATTGGGAAATTAAAACGGGAAAGTATCTCGTTCAGGAAAATGGAAAATGGGTGGCAACTAGCCTGCTAGCAGCATTGGTGGTGATCGAATTTTCAGATATTCTTTTTGCTGTAGATTCCATTCCGGCGATCTTCTCGATCACGACAGATCCATTCCTGGTCTTTACATCGAATATATTTGCCATTCTCGGTTTGAGAAGCCTTTATTTTTTCCTGGCGAACATGCTGGATCGTTTCGAATACATGAAATACTCGCTGGTGTTTGTATTGATGTTTGTTGGAGTCAAAATGCTCATCGTTCATTTCGTTGAGATCCCAGCATTGTTGTCGCTGGTGATTATTCTGTTTGTACTGATCCTAGGGGTCGTATACTCCCTATTGAATAAGAAAAAGGCGTGAGAAAGATCATCCATATTGATATGGATGCCTTCTTTGCTTCTGTTGAACAACTGGATGATCCTTCGCTCAGAGGGAAACCCGTTGCTGTTGGAGGGAGCAAGGAAAGAGGAGTGATCGCAGCCGCAAGTTATGAAGCAAGAAAATTCGGTGTCCGTTCGGCAATGAGCTCTTCCCAGGGAGCGAAGCTATGTAAGGACCTCATTTTTGTCAAACCCAGATTCAAACGTTACAAAGAAGTTTCCAGACAGATCAGGGAGATATTCTTGCGTTACACAGATTTGATCGAGCCGCTTTCACTAGACGAGGCATTTCTGGATGTCACCGAAAACAAGATTGGTGTAGCTTCCGCAACTTTCATTGCTCAGGCCATTAGAAATGACATCCAAACCGAATTATCACTAACGGCGTCAGCTGGCGTTTCGTACAATAAATTTCTGGCAAAACTCGCATCGGATGTCGACAAACCAAATGGGCTCTATGTGATCGAACCGGAAAAGGCGATCGAATTTCTCGATGCCTTGCCCATTGAGCGCTTTTTTGGAGTAGGGAAAGTGATGGCATCCCGAATGCATGAACTACAGATCTTTAAAGGAAAACACCTACGTAGGCTGTCATTGGATGAACTGAAACAATATTTTGGTACCTCTGCCGATTACCTGTACAGTATATCCAGAGGGATTGATAATAGGTCTGTGAATCGGGAACGAGAAAGAAAAAGTATTGCTGTTGAAAACACTTTTTCAATAGACATCTTTGATAAGGCAAATTTCCAGTTGGAGGCAGATCACATCTTCGAACAGTTATGGACAAGATTTCAGGGAACTGGACTGTTACCCAAGACGCTTTCCATCAAAGTGAAATATGCCGATTTTTCGCAAGTCACCCGATCAAGAACGGAAGAAACGGGAATTCGAAGTAAAGAAACAGCGACAGAAATCAAGAATGAGCTGATCTTACAGTTGATCGAAATGGAAAAGCCGATCAGATTGATCGGCTTCCAGTTCAGTAATTTTATTGATGGTGAATTTCAACAACTACACCTTGAATTATAGGTTATTCTTCGCCTTCTGCATTATTCAATTGTTCTTCAAGCTTCGACTGTTCTCTTATGCGCTTATCAATTATCTCTGAATAACGCAACGTTTCTTTCTTTCCTTTTTCAATGTAACCTTTACTCAGCCACTGTTGTGCCAAATCCAGTTTTCCGAGTACTTCACAAGCAAGGCCGGCATTGTGAGCAGCTTTCGCTCTATCCTTCGCTTTTCTCGAGTTCTCATAAACGTTCGTCCAGGTAATTAGCGCTCCTTCCCAATCCTTGGATAGAGCCTGACGTTCTCCCTTTTCCAGTTCTTTTTTTCCTCTGAACATGATTCGGTTTTCCCAGTAGTACAACGGCACGATATTCATGGCAAACTCATATCCAGTTTCATAGCTCACTTCGATCAATGCTCTATTTCTCTTGATCATTTTACCTATGGCTTCAGCAGCTGATGCTGAATTTTGTCGCCATCTCTTTTTGTAGTCGAAACGGTCTTCGTAAGCGATCGTTTTGGTTTTTGAATAGTACACTCTGAAACCTGCGTTCGCGGTCGCTGTTCCTGTTATGGAAACGCCTCCCTGTCCACCTCTTGCTACACTTTGTGCCACTTGAGTCGCAGCTCCCACAGGATTGGTAACGCTAAAGTCAGTATCAAAATACTCAAGTACCAGAAGCCCGTCAACATTATACAAGTTACATATGCTGTCCACAATATCCCACCCAAGTGGAGCCCCAAAACTTAAGCTTGCAGGGTCTGCAGCGAACATGGTTGAGTCACATCGAAATACCTGGAATCTGTTAGAAGTATTCAAGGTTTCTGATAATCCTCTGATGCACTCTTCGGAAAGTTCTTTGTCTCTAACAGGTGTTTCTCCGGTTAGCATTCCTTCCATTGCGGCCTTACCGGTGGGGATCGATCGGTTAAGAATAGCGATCTTCTGAATTTCTTTAGGTACGGTGATCAGTGCAGGTCTCATCACCTGAACTCTCATTTCTCTTTTTGCACAAGACCCTAAAAAAATGATCAGGGCCATGAATAGTAATAGTCTTTTCATATCATGAAATTTGAAATCTGAAAACCGGGTTCAACAACTGTACCGATTTTCCAAATCAAAGATGAACTGCCAGTCCCAGATTGAAATGAATCCCTTTGGTGGTTAATTTATTCGTCCAATCAGACAAATCATATTCTTCGCCGTTCAACTTGTAATAGGTTAAAAGAAAATTTTGAGAGCTGTAGCCTAGGCCGAAATTCATCCCTATTTTTTCCGTGAAGTACCAGTTGAAACCGGTTTCAAAACTGGTATGTGGTGACTTATACTTGGATAGTTCTGGGATTGCAACTATTACAGTGTAAGTTCTCTTAATTGTAAGTCTACTTCCTCCAAAATTAGCTCCAACGTACCAGACGAATTTATCCTTGTTAACAGGATATAAGCGCAATGAAAGCCCATACATTAACACCTTGTTTCCATTTGATGTTGCATTGTCTGGGTCTTCTACATAACTACCTGTTCTGAAGTCAAGTCCTGCAGAAAGGAATTTAAAGATGTTGTAATGTGCATTTAGCCTGAATAACTGTGTTCCGGCCATACTGGTATCCGGTGTAGATGGCGAATTATTCTGATATTGAGAGGTATAGATCGTACCATGTATTCCAGCGTCATATCCTGCACTGAATGAGATAACTCCCTTGTCCTGAGCCTGCCCAAAAGCAACTGTACTCAAAGCAATAAAACTTAAGCTGCGAAGTAGATTTTTCATTGATCGGTTATTTGAAGACCAATTTACTATTTATCTCTTTGACCTGAACATTTTTCGAAAATGATTCAGTCGTTTCATTGGATGATTTCTAATAAAAAGATCGTACATCGAAGGAACGAATCGTTTCAGGTATACACCAAAAACTTCCATACCGCCAACAATGATGTTGTTTTTCTTCCGGGCAAGACCACTAATGATCCTTTCGGCGCACTCTTCAGCAGACATTCCCATCTGATGAGATTTTTCTACCTGACCGAAGGGTGTTCCGTCAGACTTCAATTCCTTGACGGTGATCTGGGTGTTAATGAAACCGGGCATGACCATCACGATTTCCAGATTGTACTTGTGCACCTCTGCTCGAAGAGATTCAAAGTAACCATGGAGTGCATGTTTCGATGCAGCGTAAGAAGACCTTCCTGGTACACCGACGACCCCTGCAATGCTTGAAACGACTGCGATCTTTCCACTCTTTCGTTCGATGAGGTAGGGTAGGATCCGCTTGGTCAGACTCACAGTTCCAAAGAAGTTGGTCTCCATGATCGAGCGTTCGATTTCGTCCGAATTATTGATCACCAGCCCTTTCTGAGCAATGCCAGAATTAAGTATGATCAGATCAGGGATTCCGATCGAAAGAACCTCTGAAATGGCATTATCAATACTTGCTTTGTCTGTTAGGTCGAGTGCTACATAGTGAGCATTTTCTGAATTACAGCAATCGTCACAGATCTCTTTTAAGAGCTCAGTTCTTCTTCCGGACAAGATCACACGTGCATTTTGTTGGTTCAAAAGGCAGGCAAGCTCTTTTCCGATCCCGCTCGAAGCTCCAACGATCCAGACCAGTTGTCCACCGAAATCTCTTTTTCTGCACATGAAGACAAAGCTAACAAGTTATACATTGGTTAAAAATGACTTTGGTTAGGTTTGGACGCATTCGAATAGTAAAGTTATCTTTGCGTCAAATTTTAATACACCCCTGATGAAGGTTTACAACAATATTCTTGAAACGATCGGTAATACACCTCTGGTTCGATTGAACAAATTGACAAAAGATGTAAGTGCAACAGTACTTGCAAAAGTCGAAACGACAAATCCCGGAAACTCTGTGAAAGACAGAATGGCGGTAAAGATGATCGAGGATGCAGAGAAAGCTGGATGGTTGAAGCCAGGTGGTACTATCATTGAAGGGACATCAGGGAATACCGGGATGGGACTGGCACTGGGTGCGATCATCAAAGGGTATAAGTTGATCTGTGTATTGAATGACAAGCAGTCTAAAGAAAAGATGGACATCCTTCGTGCCGTTGGAGCTGAAGTGGTAGTTTGTCCTACGGCAGTAGAACCTGAAGATCCACGTTCATATTATTCAGTATCGAGACGACTAGCGACTGAAATCCCAAACAGCTGGTACGTGAATCAATACGACAACCTTTCGAACAGACAGGCGCATTACGAGCAAACAGGACCGGAGATCTGGGAGCAGACGGATGGTAAGATCACGCATTTCGTTGTAGGAGTAGGAACAGGTGGTACGATCTCAGGTGTTGGGAAATACTTGAAGGAAAAGAATCCAAATATCAAGATCTGGGGTATCGATACGTACGGGTCTGTTTTCAAGAAATACAAGGAGACAGGTATCTTTGATGAAAACGAGATCTATCCATACATCACAGAAGGAATTGGTGAAGATATTCTTCCGAAGAACGTTGATTTTGATGTGATCGATCATTTTGAAAAGGTTACGGATAAAGATGCAGCAGTTTATACAAGAAAACTGGCAAGAGAGGAAGGCATCTTTGTAGGAAATAGTGCTGGTGCAGCGATCAAAGGTCTTCTTCAGATGAAGGATGAATTAAAGGAGGATGATGTTGTAGTTGTATTGTTCCATGACCATGGAAGCCGCTACGTTGGTAAGATCTTTAATGATGACTGGATGCGCGAAAGAGGTTTCTTGGAGGAAGAATACAAGACTGCTTCTGATCTTGTAGCAAACCATAAAGATGAGCCACTGGTGACGCTCTACGCGGAGGAACTTGTTTCTCATGCTGTTGCCAAGATGAGAAAATATTCGATCTCTCAGATCCCCGTATTGAAAGATGGAAAATTTGTTGGTTCAGTGGATGATACACAAATGTACCAGATCCTGATCGACCAACCTGAGCTGAAAGATGCGCCGATCTCTTCGATCATGAAGGATGCATTCCCAATGGTAAAAGAAGGAACGCATATTGATGAAATTTGCAAACTGATCAATAAGAACACGCCAGCTGTTTTGGTTGAGCTGAACAATGGAAAGCACCACATAGTTACGCGTTACGATATTATTTCTGCAATGTCCTGATATGGATTTTGTCGATCAGCTGAATAGGACAATACATCTGGAAAAAACTCCTGAGCGGATCATTTCTTTAGTACCCTCTCAGACGGAATTACTCTATGATCTTGGTCTCGAAACGTCGGTGGTTGGCATTACCAAGTTCTGTATTCATCCTGATGAATGGTTTAGGAATAAAACCAGAGTAGGTGGAACGAAGCAAGTCGATATTGAAAAGGTTAGGTCGCTGAATCCGGATCTCATTATAGCGAACAAAGAAGAGAATACCAAAGAAGATATAGCTCAACTGGAGTTGATCTGTCCGGTGTGGATCAGTGATGTGAATACCATTGAGGATGCTTACTGGATGATCCTTTCAATTGGACAATTGACCAATAAGAAAGAGAAAACGGAGCAATTGGTTTCACAGCTTAGGGTTGCTTTTTCGTCAGCAGGAGAGTTGTTTCAGCGAAAACGATTTTTGTACCTGATCTGGAAAGATCCATATTACCTCGCAGGGAAAAACACATTCATAGATGCAATGCTAAATGCTGTAGGCTTTGTTAATGCTGAAAGCAGAGAACGATATCCGGAGTTTGAAGGACCTAATCCCAATGCTGATGTGATCCTTCTCAGCACAGAGCCTTATCCTTTTAAAGAGGAACATCTGGAGCAGGTTGCCCGCGATTTCAATTGCAAAGAAGTCTACCTGATAGATGGAGAAATGTGCTCCTGGTATGGTTCAAGAATGCTAAAGTCGGTCGATTATTTCAGAGAATTATCCCGATCAATCCTGTGATGGGAAGAAATTGTTGATGAGAACGAATCGCATTGCTTCGCTCATGGGATAACATCCTTTTTCAAATTTCAAGTTTCCTACAATGGATCCTTCTCCTTTTGAGATTCTTGTTAGACGGATATCGATTTCCTTTGAATGTGCAGAAAGGCGTTTTCCGGCCTTAAATGCAGGGATCATTTCCAGGAAAGCAGTCATCAAGCCTCCTCCCTCCACATTCATTAATGGCTCCAGCTCTCCGTATATGCTGATCAATTCATCAGGTTCCGGGGCGACTAATTGTGGGTTTTCGTGGACGCCCAAATAGATTGTAGTGGGCGTAAGCTGTTTGAAGTACAATTGTTCTTTCTGAAACCAGATCGATCCTTTGTCTTGCTTATAATCCAGCATGGTTTTAAGCTCTTCGTCTTCAAACAACTCTTTGATCGAAACATTTTCTGTGAATTTCATGATCAGATCGATCTGTGGAACCACAAAGAAGCCTGTTGAATGATTGATCACTTTTGCTCCATAGTAATTAAGGGAAAAACTTTCGAATTGAGGCAGCTCAATGCCGATTCCGTTAAGCATCCACGTCAAAGTATCAGAAATGGCGTTGTCCATAAGGTTGGAGCAAACATGAAATCCTTGAGGTTTCAAAACCTGTTTAGGAAATGAACCTGAAGCCTTTTGATCAAACTGAAAATTACCGGAAAAGATCAGTTGATCATCAGACTCTCTGATGGCAAAATCAGAAAAAGGTTGACTTGATCTTTCTCTCCAACTGATCTGGGTAAAGTCTTCTTGATTCGATCGAAAAGATTCTGTGGATTTTGAACGAATGATCTTATTTCCTAATGCGATTAACTTTTTACGATCTAGCTTTGATCCCTCTGCTCGCATCATGATCAATCCAATTTCATCATTGGCTACTCTAACTGTTTTTGAATCTCCTTTTGGTTGAACGAGAAACTTATCCTTGCTGGTAAGATTCACCAGAATACAATTCACTTTTTCATCCTCTATTGGTATCTGGACATAAAAAAGATCAGAAAGTAGGTGAATTCCTGGATCTTTTAATTTTTGATCATCCGCTCGTCTTGCATTTAGAAACTCATTCAGCAGTTGGGAGATCTCTTCATCTTTCGATTCCATGAGCACTGAAAACAAGGTGTTTTCGCTGATCATTTTTCCATCTATTCGGGCAACGATCAATGCATTGTCAGGAATATAATCAGCATTGGATGAAGGAACTTCCTGAATTAAATAACGACTGGTGGAAAACAGGAACCATAATGCCGGTAAGAGCATTAAGAATAGTAGAGAGTTGCCGATCTTCCAGAATTTTGTCATTCAAACAAATGTAATCAATTGTTATTTACCTTTGTCTCATGAAAAAGTTGTCCCTGTTTATTTTGAAACTTTTTGGGTGGAAAATTGATCCCCATACTCCTGAAGGAGTAAAAAAGTGTGTAATCGCTGTTGGGCCTCACACGTCCAACTGGGACTTTATCATTGGATGGCTTGCTTTTCAATATTATGGGATCAATGCCAGCTACCTTATCAAAAGTGATCTCTTTTATCCGCCGCTGGGTTGGCTGTTAAAAGCTATGGGTGGTATACCGGTTGATCGAAAGAAAAAGAACAACATGACGGAATATGCAGCTTCATTATTCGAAAAGAATGAAGAGTTGTATCTGGTCTTTACACCTGAAGGGACGCGAAAGTATAATCCCAATTGGAAGAAAGGTTTTTATTACATCGCGCTGCAAGCAAAAGTCCCGATCTACATTTGCTATATGGATTATGAAAAGAAGATCGGTGGATTCCACAGTTTATTGATTCCAACAGGTGATGTTGAAGCGGATATCGATCATGTAAAAAAGGTAATGAGTCAGTTCAAAGGCCGATTTCCTGAGAAAGGTGTTATTTATCCTTCTTGAATTGACCGGTTTTTTTGTCATACCCGTAAGGACAATGTTTGCAACCACTTTTACAACAATATCCTCTTTTCAGATGATATTTTTCTGTAAAAATAATGTACCCTTCCGGACTCAGATAATAATCTTCTTCGGACAGATTGTTCTTTTTGGAAAAACCGCTGAGATCTTCGCTCATGATGTAAAAGTAACAGTTTGAATCTAATGCTTCTTAGTACACAACAATCCATCACGCAAGAAGTTCACATTCCCGAACTAATGGATCGAAATATTCGTCTTTTGGTGAAAAGGGATGATCTGATTCATAATGAAGTTTCGGGCAACAAATGGAGAAAGTTAAAATACAATCTGGAACAATGTGTTTCACTGAGAAAAGAAGGGGTTCTTACTTTTGGTGGAGCGTTTTCAAATCATTTACTGGCAACCGCCTCAGCATGTAAATTAGCTGGATTAAAATCCATTGGGATTGTTAGGGGAGAGGAGTTGAATGTCAATTCAAATGATACACTTTCAAGATGTGCTGAGCTTGGTATGCAGCTCTTATTTGTTACACGCGATGAATACTTGCTGAAAGAAGAGAAACAGTACCTTGAAGAACTGCAGCTGAAATTTCCAGGTTTTTACCTGGTGCCCGAAGGAGGGAGTAATTACCTCGGGATGATCGGTTGTCAGGAAATTCTTTCAGAAATTGAAGTTTCACCCGATATTATTGTTGTAGCGGCAGGAACCTCCACCACAGCTGCCGGGATTTGTTTATCATTGGATGAGATGCAGCGACTGTGGGTTGTACCGGTATTAAAATCATATTCAGCTACAGATAATATTCGTGCACTACTTTCGAGAACAGCATTTGAATCCGATATGATCGAAGATTATCTGGAACGTGTTACTTCGCTGGAGGAATACCATTTTGGAGGTTATGCCAAATACGATAACACTTTGCTTGATCTGATTGAAGAGTCTTATTTTAAATATGAGCTACCCTTGGATCCGATCTATACGGGGAAGGCTTTTTATGGTTTGTTGAATGAGGTGAAAAAGCAGGATGTCAAAAACACAATCATTTTATTCATTCATACCGGTGGCTTACAGGGAGCGAAGGAAATCTTTCAAAAAGAAAAAAGGGCCATCTATTGATGACCCTCTCTTTTGTGAAAGTGGTGGGGTTTATAATCGTTTACCGCCTCTGTTCCAACGGAACAACTTACGGTCATGAATGTATTGACTTCTGTCAGTCATCATTGAATACTTCAAGAATAATTCAAATCCACCTGACGAACGTGTAGCTGAATTCAAAGAAGAAACATTGATGTCATATGACGCTCCCAGTTTGAATCCTTTCATCTTATACGAGATCGATGCAATGAAGGCATCAGACCAGCGATAGAAGATACCGTAAGAAACAAAAGAACGCTGTACGTAATTAGTTCTTTTCGAACTTTCAAATAGCTCATGGTCAAAATACGTACCAAGTACCAGATTTCTGTTCGGTCCATGCATCGATAGTAAAACTTGAGGAGAGATCCCGAAGTTACGATCATCGTCGAACTTTGTTCCGGATACAGAGATGTTCACATTTCTGAACAACAAATTATCCATGGTAGTAAATGCTGCACGTGGCGCTGTAATGTGATTTACTCCAATTCCAAAATTGATCTCTGAAACGGGATCGAATTTATACTTCAGCATAAAACCAGCACCAACGTCAAAAGACGACACAGCATTGTCAGGGGAGAAGCTTTCACCACTTGCAATGGCTTGGTCATATCCAAAACCTGTCCACTGATTGTTCCATGTCGAATTTGTGTTTTTGATCGAATACTGGAAAAATCCTGGAGCAACTCCCACCGAGAAGAATAGATTCTTATCTGCTTCCAATGTGTAATTAATTGGCACAGAAATAAAGTTCGTTGTGAACTTTAGATCTCCAGTGGCGTCATTCGTGAAATTCACTCCAACACCAAGGTGGTTGTTGTTCTTCTTAAAAAGTTTTGCATCCACTCCGAACGAATTGGTGCGGAATGCCTCTCCGGTCAATGAAAGCCATTGCATTCTGAAGTTGGTAAAAAATCGAAGATCTTCATCCATAACAGCTGTGGCTCCTGGATTCAGTACACTTGGACTTTCATTCCACATCGAGAAATGACGATCTTGTTGTGCGTATGTTGCAGACCCTATTAGAGCCAGAACACAAATGTTGATTAAGTTCTTTTTCATAGGGCTTATTTTAGTAATGTAACGTTTCCATTTAAGTTTCCAATATCACCGTTAACAAGAGTGTATTCCAGTGTCCAGGCGAATGTTGCCGGATTAAGCTCTTGTTGATTGAATTTTCCGTCCCATCCGATGTTCATATCATCAGATTCAAAAACAAGCTGTCCGTAGCGGTTGTATACTCTGAAGATCATGTTGGCAACACCATATCCATTCACATACAAGACGTCATTGTTACCATCATTGTTAGGGGAGAAGGACGTCGGAACTCCAATAGGATATCCAGTAGATGGAACGTCAACCGTTACGACTGTAAAGTCAGAAGATGTACATCCTTGATCATCCACTGCTGTTGCAGTATAAGTTGTTGTGATCGTAGGGAAAACCTCAGCCTCTGAACAATCTGAAACAATACAATTCAATACATTTCCTTGATTGTTCGGCGTCCAAGACCATGTGATCTCCCCGCCCGAAGCAGTTGCACCAATGGTAACAGTATCACCAAGGTCAATGTTTGTTCCTCCGTATGCAGTAATCGTTGGAGGGGTAAGAACTGTGACGTTTTGAGTGTAGCTTCCGGTACCAAAACTATTGGTAACTACGAGTGTTACAGTATAGGTTCCAGCAGTATTGTAGCAAACAACAGGTGGATTTGCCGCAGATGAGCTTGAAGGTACACCTCCAGGGAAAGACCACTGGTAGGTAGGTGTACTGATTGATGATGAATTGTTTGTGAATGAAATACAATCTCCTTCACATGGATCATTATCTGAAATTGCAAAAGCTGCAGTAGGAGTAGAACATGATACCACCTGAATAGTAATGATCGTGTCATGTGTGCCTACAGCGTCAGTTACTTCTAACCATACATCAAAATTACCTACAGTGTTAAAGGTGACACTATGTGGTCCTGCTGTATTAGCAGTACCTGGGAAACCACCTCCGAAAGACCATGTGTAATCGGTGATGGTATTATTGGTAGAACTGCAAGAGTTAAAGATCAATGACTGTCCTTGACAAACTACTCCGTTTGAAGCAGTGATACAAGCAGTTGGTCCACCCGTACAGTCGTTTACTGTGATCGTAAAGGTTGCCACATCGTCTGGACAAGGAGCAGTCCCGGCAACGGTGTAGGTGAAAGTATACACTCCAGGTGTTACACCACTTGCATTGAATACAGCAGTTGTCGTGTTGAACTGACCACTAGGAGTGCCCGTTGTTTCTGCCCATGTTCCACCAGGATCTTCACCACTTAATAGGGTACTTACATCAATACTGGTCGTGTTACAGACTGAAGAAGAGTTATCAGCTCCTGCAGTGACAGAAGATCCTACGGTTATATAATCAGTCTTTGCCTCAGTGTCAGTACCATCATCATCAGTGATCGTTAATGTGATCGTGTAGGTCCCTGGTGTATTGAAGCAAACGTTCGTTGGGTTTTGAGCTGACGAGTTAGTTGCTCCTCCACCAAAATCCCATGAAAAAATAGGGTTTGTGCTAAATGTACTGGTATTGGTAAAGTCAATACATGTTCCTTCACAGATGTTCGTTGGTGTCGCTGAAAAGTCTGCAACAGGTGGTATACCTGAAGAAGGTACAGTGATTCTTACGTTGTTAATAGCGATCGAAGGGTCAGTACCTACACCATCGTCATTATTTTGCCATCCGAATCCAATTTTTAGGTTTGGATTGTTTTCACACGATACCGGCATGGCAATCGAATAAGCAGTCCATTGTCCCTGTCCACCACCACAAGTAGGAGTGGTTGGTAAAGTAGGAACAAGTGTCAACCAACCTGCCCCTGTATTGATCCAGACACTTCCGTAATCCTGACCAGCCTGACCATTATGGATGTAATCAAATGATAAAGTTAATGTGGTATAACCTACTGTTGAGATCACAGGTGATTCTGCTCTGTGATGTGTGTTAACACAAATACCAAACCCACATAATCCACCTGCATTGTATGCTGCACCGCTTCCGGCAAATAAAGTACTGGTGATATAAAGCGAATTATTTCCTGTACCTGCTGTTCCACATCCAGGAGGTAACACTCCGGATTCAGCATCACTGATCTCCCAAAAATTGGCATCAGCATCATTCGTTCCAAAGGATGTATTCAAAGTCCATGTAGCCGCACCATCAAAAGTTTCTGTGTAGATGGGGGTTTGAGAATAGACTAAGCCCAGTGAAAAGAAGAAAAGGCAACTAAAGAGTAGTTTCTTCATAGTAATAGTTTTGGATCGTATTTTTCCGAATTTATATAAAATCAACGTATCCTGTTACGAAAAGGTTTAAGAAAAGTTATCTAATAACGTAATTATTTGTCTCGCTTCTCTAACGTCGTGAACGCGAAGGAGATCTGCACCTTTCAATAAACTGATCGTGTTCAGCACCGTCGTACCATTCAATGATTCCTCTGTGGTAATGTCTAACGTTTTGTAAATCATTGATTTTCGAGAAATGCCTACAAGCACGGGGCGTCCCAAAACCCCTAGTTCTGGGAGGTATTTCATGAGCTCAAAGTTCTGTTCAACATTTTTTGAGAAGCCGAATCCAGGGTCTAGTATTATGTCATGGATCCCCGAAGTTTTTGCTTTTGACAATTGATCTGAAATTTCGCTTGCCACTTCGCTGAAAATGGAGCTGTAATTTGCTTGTTTTTGCATGGTCTGAGGGTTTCCCCTCATGTGCATCAGAATATAGGCCGCTTTTGAGGAAGAAATAACTGAAAACATTTCTGGATCAAGTAGTCCACCGCCGATGTCGTTAATGATCTCGATACCTTCATTTAAAACGGATTTAGCCACTTCCGACCGAAAAGTGTCGACTGAAATCGGTACGGAAGGGAATTCCTTTTTCAAGGCCCGAACGATAGGCGTGATCCTGGCAATTTCTTCTTTTTCTTCAACATTTAAAGATCCTGGTCTTGAGGAATATGCGCCTAAGTCCAGAATGTCAGCACCCTCACTGATCATCTTTTCCGCGAGCTTAAGCGCTTGGCTTTCAGATTGAACACGGCTTTGGTCGTAAAACGAATCGGGCGTTACATTCAGTATTCCCATGACTCTGGGAATGGATAGATCAAGGATTTTATCCCCTAATTTTAGGCGTTTAATACGTGGAAATTGCTTATCTTCAACCCTTGAATTTACCATATGCCTGAAATGAGCCAAACAGCGTCAGAATACGCAAATGTAATTACTATTTGCAGAGAAATATTTTCAAAGAAGACAAAAGACTATGGTACAGCTTGGAGGATCTTACGTCCAAGCTCATTAACTGACCAGATTTTTATCAAGGCACAAAGGATCAGAACGATCCAGGAAACGGGGCAAAATAAGGTTGGAGAGAATATTGAAGATGAATTCGTGGCGATCGTGAACTACTGCATAATGGCCATCATTCAATTGAGAGAAACCAATTTGAAGGATCTTGAATTGTCCGCTGAATCCGCAGTGAGTTTATATGACAAATACGCTAATGAGGCCTTTGAATTGATGTCGAAGAAAAACCATGATTACGGTGAGGCATGGAGAGATATGAGGGTGAGTTCACTCACGGATTTGATCCTGATGAAAATTTTACGTGTAAAGCAGATCGAAGACAATGATGGTAAAACGATCATCAGTGAAGGTATTGATGCCAATTACTTTGACATGCTTAACTATGCTGTATTTGCATTGATCCATTTGAATAAATAGTAAGAACATGATGAGATTAAGAAATAAACAAAAGGCAACGGTAGGAGGAAGATCATTTGTTTTTAATGCTCTTTTTGTCCTGATCAATCTGATTGGTTTGACACTTGTAGTGATGGGGTCACACAAGAACTTTGAAGAGCAGTTCATGCTTTTCAGTTTTATCGGATGGATCTTGATCGCGCTGACTGGTGCCGGACTGTTCATTTTTCAGGGAAGGCTGATGATGTCCAATGTGTCCAGGGTATTGGTGGGTGGACTTTTCATCGTTTCCGGATTGGTGAAAGCGAATGATCCACTCGGATTTTCTTACAAATTGGAAGAGTATTTTGAAGACGGTGCACTTGCATTCCGTATCAAGGAATGGTTTGGCGCTCCTGGATTTTCATTGGAATTTTTGATCGAATGGGCATTGGTGCTGAGTGTGATCATCTGCGTTGTCGAAATTGTCCTGGGTGTGTTGACGATCATCGGAGGTAAAATAAAGCTGGTATCCTATCTGTTGATGTTGATGATGTTGTTCTTTACGTTCTTGACATGGCATACAGCGAATTGTGATTCCTCAATGAAGTTTACTGATCGTGATACGTATGAAATGTCTAATCCAATCGCTGCGATGAAGATCGAAGAGGCGAAGACGAATAAAGAGATCAAGATCATTTCAAAGGACAGTAAAGAACTCGTAATTGAAGAATTGAAGCAGCCTCAGTGTGTGGATGATTGCGGATGTTTTGGTGATGCGATGAAGGGTTCTGTTGGTCGTTCGTTAACACCGAAAGAGTCCATGTGGAAAGATATTGTTTTGGTTTATCTGGTATTCTGGATCTTTGTAGCTCAATGGATCATTGAACCGAACACAAAGAGTCAGAACATTAAATTCATTATTGCCTCAACAGGTGTTGTAGTCTTTTTCTCATGGGTGTTTGGCTGGTATTTCCCGATCTTCTTCGCATTGTTCTGCCTTATTGGAGGGTTGTGGATACTTCGTGCAGGAGGGTTTTTCCTGGGGAATTACTGGGGTACCTCGCTAATCGTTTCTTTGTTCAGCTTTGTGTTCGTGACCTATGTGTTGATGTACGAGCCGATGAAAGATTATCGTCCATACGCAGAGGGATCTGATCTTGTAAAGATGATGAACGATGGTATAGAAGGGAAATACGAGAGTATGTTGGTCTATAAGAACAAAAAGACTGGCGAAAAGATCGAATACAATTCAACATCGCAGGAGTATATTGATTCTAAGATTTGGGAGCAAAAAGACTGGGAATACCTTGAAATGACACAGAAGGAAATCATTCCTTCGAGAATCCCTTCAATTACAGATCAGTTCAATCCATTCCTCGCTGTTGCTGATGTAACAGAAGCGGAGATGAAGCTTGAGGCAGTAAAAGCCCAATTTGACAATGCTTATGTCGATGGTTATTTGGTAATGGATCTTGCATACAACAGCGAAGTTGAAGTTCCAGCAAGTGAATTCACACCGGATGGATACCCGGATACGGACTACAAGGTGATCAAGGAGATCAAAATGCCTAATCCGGAGTTCACTGAAATTAGTTTGAGGGATTACATTACTACTGCTGATAGAGTGGTGATGCTTTCTGTAAAGAATCTAACGGAAGCAAACTGGAATCAAATTGAACGATACAAGGAGATCTATTATGGTTGTAAAAAAGCCAATATTCCTTTCGTACTTGTTTGCAATGGTAGCAGAGAACAGATCAATGAGTTCAGATCAAAAAACAAATGGGATGTTCCAGTCTTCTTAAATGATGAAACAGAATTAAAAGCTATAGCAAGATCCAACCCGTCTTTGTTGTTGATTGGTAAAGGGATCGTGAAGGGGAAATACCCTCATCGATCTACTCCAACTTGGAATTGGATCAAAACGAACGTGTTTAAATAAAATGAGGAAAAGGATAGTTGCAGGAAACTGGAAGATGAATCTGACCGCTGAAGAGGCGGTCAATCTTTTTAATGAGATCGAAGAAAAACTGACGGTTACGGATGTGGATGTAAGGGCATATGCACCTTCGATCTATCTTCAAAGCCTTTCAGGAAAAAGTAAAAAGGTTACTGTTGGGGCTCAGAATTTTTATCCGTCTTCAAAAGGTGCATTTACTGGAGAGATTTCTCCTACACAGTTGAGATCCATCGGAATCAATACTGTATTGATCGGTCATAGTGAAAGAAGAGATCTTTTTGGTGAAAACAATGAATTTATTCATACCAAAGTGAAGAGTGCCCTGGAGAATGAATTGGACATTATTTTATGTTGTGGAGAATCACTTGAAACACGTGATGCAGGCAATGAGGTTGAATTTGTGACGGGGCAATTGTCTTCTGCATTAAATGGTGTTGAAAGTGAATCCATGAAAAATATTGCGATAGCTTACGAGCCAATTTGGGCGATTGGAACAGGTAGAACTGCAACATCCCAGCAGGCTGAGGATATGCATTTAGCCATTCGAAACTGGTTGGTTTCAAAATATGGATCAGCGATAGCGGAATCAACATCAATTTTATACGGAGGAAGTTGTAACGCAGGGAATGCGAAGGAGTTATTTGCATGCCCAAATGTTGATGGAGGACTCATTGGAGGTGCTTCACTTGATGCAGAAGCTTTTTTAACGATCATTTCATCCTATTAATGGACTATCTGGAATTACATATTAAACCAACACCAAGGGATCCATGGACTGAGATCATTATCGCAGATCTTGCTGATAATGGATTTGAAAGTTTCGTTGAGGACGAAAGTGGCGTACTGGCTTATGCCAGAGTTGCGGATGTTAGTGTTGATCAACCGTTCAGGAATACTATACTTGAAGCTCCTGTTGATTTCACGTTCAAGTATGAACAGAACATCATTCAGCATCAAAACTGGAATGCGATCTGGGAAGCAGATTTTCAACCTGTCTTTGTAGATGAATATTGTACCATACTGGCTCCTTTTCATGATCAAAATATCGGCCAAGGACTAAAGGTGATCATCCAGCCTCAGATGTCTTTCGGAACAGGTCATCACCAGACAACCTGGATGATGACTAAGATGCTGTTTGAATTAAAAGAGATTCCGAGCAAAGTGCTGGATATGGGAGCGGGGACAGGTGTGCTTGCGATCATCGCTGAAAAATTGGGAGCAAGTGAAGTACTAGCTGTAGATATCGAAGACTGGTCGGTTGAGAACATCGTTTTCAACGCCGGATTGAACGAATGTAAGAAGATCGACGCTCGACTGGGTGATATTGATTGTGTTACTGAGAGTGGTTTTGGGCTAATTCTGGCAAACATCAATAAAAATGTTTTGAAGTCGCATATGGCCCATTATGCACAAAAACTGAATTCGGCAGGAATATTGTTGTTGAGCGGTTTTTTTGAAACAGATGCAAACGAGTTGCTTGATCTGGCATCGACATACGGATTGAAAGAAAATAAACGAATTACAAAAGATGAGTGGTGCTGCTTGTCGCTAATAAAAGAATGATATGAAACATTTCTTACTACTACTGTCCATCGTTGTTTTGAGTGTTGGGTATTCCCAGGAAACTTTTTCAAACAACCGAGAAAAATTTGTGAAGGAATTTCAAAAGTCGTTGACTGAATTCGGTAAAGGAGAATATCACGATTTCGCTAAAAAGGATCTTCCTGTAATGCTACTTGAAAGCAACGAACTTTCGGATGATTATTTTTCCAGGATGGTGCAGACGTGTAACTTAATGGTTACTAAGAAATTAAAGCCATATCCGGAAATCTATCAGTACGTATTTTCAGTTTACTCGCTGGTTAAAGGAAAACAATCATCTGCCAGTTTTACGGCTTGGCATAGCTCCGTGGATAAGCTGCTGGATAACAGAAATATTAAGAAATTCGAAGACTTTATAGATCTGTCTGCAGGATTCTTTTCTGAGCGCAGAATTGCAGAATCATCTAATTTTCAGTGGTTCTATGAAGGAGGAAGTTATTCCTTTGAATATACAGATAAGCCATTCATTAAATGTGATAACGGAAAGCTGGTTTGCCGCGTAGTCAACAAAAGCGCTAGTGGTAGAAGGGATGAGAAATTCATTGACAGCGTTGGGGTTTCAGGAACATCAGGGACCTATGATCCAGTGCTTAAAAAATGGGAAGGAACTGGAGGTAAGCTAACATGGGAAAAAGTTGGATTACCTGGTAATGAAACGTATGCCACGATGGGCGGATATCATGTTTCTTGTAAAACGCCTAACCTGACTGCCGATTCAGTTATGCTGACGACAAAATATTTCTCGAAACCGATCATGGGAAGTTTGTCGGATCGTGCCTTTAAGATCAACAGAGAAGAAGATAAGATTTATCCGCAGTTCTTATCGTATGAAAAACGTTTGAGGATCAAAAATATCCGTGAAGGGGTGGATTACGATGGTGGTTTCGCATTGGAAGGAGCGAGCTTTGTAGGAAGAGGGGTTCCGAATAATCCTGCTCAAATGATCATTTACCGAAATAATCAACCGTTCATTAAGGCGAGTGCACAGCAGATCTATGTGTATCCTGGAAAGATCTTTAGTCAGCATACTGCCACTGCGATGTATTTTAATACGGGTGATTCAGTGACGCATGCCGGATTGAATTTTCAGTATGATTTTGAGAAACACATGGTGGAGTTTGTTCGAACGAAGGAAGGGATCGGGATGGCACCATTTCAGGACTCATACCATATGATCGATATTTATGTAGCGAAAATCACCTGGGATGTGAATGAGCAGGACATCCTCTTTACCTATGATTTTGGTACTTCTCAGGAACAGCGACTGGCAAGATTTGAGTCAAAGAGATACTTTGATGAAAGGCTTTACGATCAATTACAGGGGTTAGAGCCTGTGCATCCACTGGTGTCTATTTACAAGTATTGTTATAAGTATGACGAATACATCCTTACTGAAGGAAAGGCAGCAACGGCATTAGGTAAGACAATAGAACAGGCAAAACCATTATTGTTGGAGTTGTCAAATTATGGATTCATTAGTTATGATTCCGAAAACCAGAAAGTGACGGTCAACGAGAAATTGGAAAATTTCGTTTTGGGTAAATCAGGTAAGAGGGATTATGACAACTTGATCTTTGTATCTGACCTTCGTCCAAAAGAACTAAAAGGATATACAGAAGACCAGATCAAAGAAAATAAGACTCTACAAGATGTTCAGGCACAGTACAAAAAACAAAGTGAAGAAAGAAGACTCATGGCTCACTTTGGAAAAATGAATCTTGGTACGCTTGAAATTCAGCTGAATGCGGTTGATTTTGTGAAACTGTCTGACGAACAAAATACAACTGTTTTCCCGGAGGGAAGTCAGGTAACGGTAAAGAAGAACAGAAACTTCGATTTCGTAGGATGGATCAACGCCGGTAAGTGGGAAGTGAACGCATTAAGTGCGAATTATGTGTATGATGAGCATAAGGTAAACTTATTGAAGACGGATGAAACCATCTTAAGAGTGCGTCCATTGGCTGAAACAGATGGCAAACAATCGATTGCGATGTTCAATTCGATCAGAGGGATCAAGGGAGAGATCTTTGTAGATGATCCTACCAATAAATCAGGTCAGAATGAAAAGATCACGGATTTCCCGAAGATCAAAGTGACCAAGCCTTCATTTGTCTATTACAACTTTAAAGATTTGTACAGAGGTGCATACGACAGTACGCGATTCTATTACACTGTAGCGCCATTTGAATTCGACAGTCTTGATAATTTCAATGAAAAGTCATTCCGTTTGAAAGGGGAGCTGACCTCAGCAGGAATCTTTCCTAAGATCAATGAAGACCTGAAGATCATGCCGGACTATTCTTTTGGATTCTCAACAGGTGCTCCAAAGGAAGGATATGAATTCTATGGAACCAATGCGAAATACGATAACAAGATCATATTATCGAACAATGGTTTACAGGGTGCCGGAACGATCAACTATATCCATTCGACTTCGGTTTCTAAGGCATTGACCTTCTTGCCGGATTCAACGATTGGATATGCTCAATTCTCAAACAAACCGATCGAAGTAGGAGTCGAGTATCCCGATGTTGAATCAGAGGATGCGTTCATCACGTACATTCCAAAAAAGAATATGCTGAAGGCAAAGTCCACTCCAAAAACTGACCTTCGATTCTTCAATAGTGAAGCGAAGCTGAGAGGTGAAGCGATCGTTACCCCAAAAGGAATGAGAGGGAACGGTTTGATCACCTTTAAAACAGCAACCACAGTATCCAAAAACTACCTTTTCAAACGATGGGATATTACTGCCGATACTGCCGGATTTAGTTTGAAAAATACCTATGCGAAAGAAGGAGAAGATCCTTTAGCCTTCCAGGCAGAAAACGTTCAGGCCTGGATTTCCTTTAAGGATAGAAAAGGTGAATTTATTTCCAACAAGGGTTCATCTCAGATCAACTTCCCTGTAAATCAATACTTATGCCGTATGGATAAGTTCTCTTGGTTCATGGATTACGCTGAAATGCAAATGGAAAAATCAGGCGAGAAAGACGTAACGATCGATACAGATATGGACCTTGTTGGACCGAACTTCTTCTCGACACATCCAAATCAGGATTCATTGAGTTTCAGATCGCCTAAGGCAAAATATGACCTGAAAGAAAGATCGATCTATTGTGAGCAGGTGGAATACATTGAGGTGGGTGATGCGCGAATATTCCCTGACAGTATGAAAGTGGTTATACGTCAAAAAGCGAAACTGGAACACTTCAACAATGCGAAGGTTATTGCCAACTACCTCACGAAGTACCACACATTCTCTGAGGCATCGATTGAAATCCTTGGAAAACGATCATACAACGGAAACGGTAGGTATCCATATTACGATAAGGACTCCGTGTTGACCTACTTTATCATGGACAAGATCAATCTGGATACAAGTTACCGAACAGTAGCTTCAGGAAAGATCGGTCAGAATGATGGATTTAAGCTGAGTAAAGAATTCGATTATTATGGAAATGTATCTATCAAGGCGGATAACCCAAGGATCAGCTTTGCAGGAGCAACAAGGATCAACCACGAGTGTAGTAAGTTTGAGCGTAACTGGATGACTTTCTCTACAGAGATCGACCCTTCGAACATTCAGATCCCAGTTTCGGCGAAGATGAAAAACCTGGATGGACAGTCGATCTCGGCTGGAATTGTGTGGAGACATGCCAATACCACCGATAGTATTGCGTTGTATCCTACCTTCCTTTCTTCGTTAGTGTCAGCGGATGATCCAATCGTAATGACGGCAGATGGATACCTGCAGTATAACGAATCTGCAAAGGAATTCCAGATCGGATCGAGAGATAAACTTCTCAACCGTTCGGAAAAAGGAAACTTCCTTGCACTTCATACAGAGAGCTGTTCAATGCAAGGAGAAGGAGTTGTTAATCTGGGACTGGATCTTGCAGACTTGACCGTTGATGCTGTAGGAACCGTTAACTACAATCAAACGACAGGAGAAACAGCAATGAACCTTACAACGAGATTCACGATGGCCATTGATAAAGGTGCTATGGAAGGTGTTGCAGATCGAATCAATAAGATCGAAGGATTGCAGCCAATGGATATGAATTCTACTACATTGGAAATGGCCCTTGTTGAATGGACCGATCAGGAAACAGCTGACCGCTTTAAGTCCGATTACACCATCAAAGGAGAAGTGAAGAAATTCCCTAAACAACTCGAGCA
>SBFR01000175.1 GCA_006227105.1 Bacteroidota bacterium | reverse complement strand
CATCTGAGACGATCGAATAGCCCAGTGCCGTAAAAATAAACACCATAAAGAAGCTTACTCCGCCCAGGGAAGGCTTTGACTGATTACTCCATCGAATGACTACATCATTCTTATTTCTTATACCAAGGGTTTGAGAAAATGACAGAAGTAGTCCGTTAGTGACTAGCGAGATTATGATCCCAGCGATCAAAAAAGCAATCATATGGACAATACCGAGTAGCAAGGTTATTAGAATGGACTAATAAAGTCTCGGAAAGGTACTCCATTTTTATCTTTTTCAGAAATATTTGGATCATCAATTTCCCATGAAATTCCCAAATCATGGTCGTTCCAGCTTATACAGCCTTCGTTTTCAGGAGAATAGAAATTCGTGCACTTGTATTGAAAAATTGTTTGGTCTTCTAATGAAGCAAATCCATGCGCGAAGCCCTCGGGAATCCAAAATTGTTTTTTGTTTTCGGCAGATAACAGAATTGAATAGTACTGACCATATGTCGGTGAACCTTTTCGTATGTCAACTGCTACATCAAGAACTGAACCTTGCACCACCCTAACAAGCTTTCCTTGAGCAAAAGGTGGTTTTTGAAAATGAAGTCCCCTCAAAACATTTTTAGACGACATCGATTCATTCTCCTGAACAAATTCTCCAGAGAAGCCAGTTTCTTTTTGGAACAGATCCAACTTGAATGTTTCCATGAAATACCCCCTGGAATCACCAAATACTTTAGGCTCGATAACGAAAAGACCTTTAATGAATGTTTCCGTAAATATCATTTCCTGAGTCTGAAAAACTTTAACATTCTTTGAAAAAAGGATAGTTCATAGTCTTCTTCATAATAACCATAGCCATAGCCATAGCCATAGCCATACGTTCCTTTTTTAAAGCCTTTAACTCCATTCAATATGACATTGAGACCATCAAGCTGCTTCATCTCAAAAAGCTCTTTCACTCGCTGAGCAAAATTTCTCTTAGAGTAATGACTTTTGAAAACGTAGATCGGAATATCAGCTTCTGTAAGATTCCGAACTCCATCAGATACGAGACCAATTGGAGGGTTATCAATAATGACGACATCATAGCTTGTCTTTAATTCTTCAACGATCTCCTTGAATCTTTTACTTAGTAACAATTCAGATGGATTTGGAGGAATAGGACCAGCAGTAATGAAATCTAGATTTTCAACTTTCGATTTCTGAATACTCTCCTCTAAAGTACACTGACCTACGATCAGCTTACTCATACCATTTGTGTTATTAGCATTTAATCCAAGATGGATCTTTGGTTTCCTCATATCAAGATCCAACACTATTGTCTTTTTTCCTGACATTGCGATGATTCCAGCTAAATTCAGAGCGACAAATGTTTTTCCTTCACCAGATATAGAACTAGAAATTGCAATTGTTTTATAATCGGGATGGATATAATTCAAATTTGTCCGAATTCTTCGTAGCGATTCAGATAAAATCGACTTTGGCGCATCTCCCACCATCAGTTGAGAAAAGTCCATTGAATTCTTTATCAAAGGTAATCCACCTAAAATGGTCGCCTTAGCAGGCAATAGTTTTTTAAGATCCTCAACCTGATTAATTTCATTGAAGGTAAGGTACCTCAAGAACAAGATCGAAAACCCTAGAAACAATCCTATAAAAATGTATGAGCCATAAACAAGATTTCGATTAGGAGATACAGGTGTCGCATTCACAGCTGGTCGGGAAAGCACCCTGTTGCTGGAAGAATAACCGGCATCAGAAATGGAGTACAATACTTTCTTTTCAGTTAGCAAACCAAAATATTTTTCATTTAAGTCTTGAATACTCTTCAAACGACCGAATTCCATTTTTTTCTCTGGTAGATCATAATACTCTGACTCAAGTGCAGCAATTTCATTTCGGATCAGCTTGGTATTCGTATAAAGTCTTTCAAGAATGGTACTTATACTTTTTCTGATAAAAGACAATTTTACATCGATCCTTTTATTCAGCGCCTTGATTTCAGCGTTTTCATCCGTTACTCGAAACAAAAGATCATCCTTTTTCTCCAACAATTCATGGAGCTGCATAATGTGAGAAGACAGTGCCGACTCGTAACTTTTACCTAACATTTCAGGCAGCAAACGATATACTTCCAATCGATTTGGATCTGATTTCAGCTTCTGATCGATCTGGTTTAACGATCGAATTTCATCTTCAGTGGTAAAAAGTTGATCCTGTAGTTTGTCCAGATTACTGTTGATCGAACTTGAAATATTCTCAGGATCAGGCATATTGGACCTTCGTTGAAAATCCATCAGGCTATCTTTACTTGATCGAAGTTCCACAACCAAAGAATCCAACTGACGATCAATGAATCCAAGGATTTTTTCTGATCCTTTTCTTTGAACCTCATCGTCGTAACTCAAAAACGCATTTGAAACAGCCTGTACGACATCATGACATAGCTGAGGATTATTTCCTCTGAATGAGATCTGTACTGTTTTAGCCACCGGATCCAGTGGAAAGATCTGTAAATTGGGTTGAAGTTTTGATGCAAACGATTGAAGACTATTGAAAATAAAATACAGCTGATTTTCTGATGATTCATTACTAAACGAAACTACATTCGGTGATTTAACGATCACATCGAAATGCTCATTTTCAATGTGCTCATTGAGCTTTCCAGTTACAGAATAACTCTTCGACCTCAGATTGTAACTTAGGGTGACTTTTCCATTGTTATAATTCACCCAAACAGGACTACCCACCAATGAAGAATCCTTCAACTGATAAGGGTGAACATTGAAACTACTCGAATTGTACTTTTCTTCAGTCAAGACCTGACCTTTGGAAAACAAGCTCACGTTATAGTTGATTTGCTGAACCGCCTTTTCAAACATCAACTGGGATCTCATCAATTCGATAGTTGCCGACAGATCATTTTCCTTAGAATTAATGTTTTCAAAATTGATGACTTCCTTAGCATCATCCTGATCTGATAATTGAATCACCATTGATGACTCATAGACAGGCTTAGTATACCGCAAATAGAAAAAAGCAACCATCCCGAAGACTGTCATCAAAAACAAAGGAATCCACCAATTACGCTTCAGAATTGTCTGAAGGATCAGCGGATCATATTCCTTATTGATGATAAAACTTCTATTACTCACTTACTTCCTTATAAAATCTACAATGTTCTGAACACGGTGAACACCACCAAAGCACTTGAAAAAATACTGAGAATCGGAGCAACCTCCCGAACAATTCCTCGAGCCAGTTCCGGATTGGGTTCAACATAGATATAATCGTTACCCTGAACCACCATGTCAGCATATTTCAACCCCTCAATTGTTGATAGATCCAGTTTGTACACCATTCTCTGCTCTCCTTCTCTTCTCATCACTTTCACCACTCTTGCCTTACCTCGTTCAGTAATTCCACCTGCTTGAGCAATCGCTTCCATCAAGGTCGTATTATTGTTCATCAGAGGTACTACCTTAGCATCACTACCATTTCCTGGAAACACAATTACCCGTTGATTGGTCACTCTAACCTGAACAAACGGTTCCTGGTATTCGACTGAAAATCTTTTCTCCAAAGTATCTTCACACTGAGCCAGTGTTAATCCTTCAATTTTCACTTCTCCAATAATTGGAAGCTCAGCAACGCCCGATTTTCGAACAACATATTCCTGAACTTGCACTTGGGTTCTTGATCCATCACCAACACCACTCATCCCTTCAACTATTCTTTTTCCGTTGTTAGTAGCGAGTGAAAAGGTAATTTTATCATCAACAGATATTCTGTAATCTTCCTTTGGCAAAAGAGGAACAGAGTCAGAAGTGACAACATCCCCTTTAGCCTCTTTGAACATTATGTTGCTATTGATATTACAGGAGAATAAACCCTGTAAAAGGATGATGGTTGTAATAAAGACAACAAATATTCGATTCATTCTAACCTTTTCTTTTCAATAGGTCTCTGTAGTATTTCTCCATGTCAGAGACTAATCTTTTATAATGGAATTTATGTTCTACGAAGGTCCATCCATTTTGTGACATTTTTTGACGTTTTTTTTCATCCTCCACCAAATCGATCACACATTTCACGAATTGATCAACGTCATTTCTTGGCACTACAAAACCTGTTTCACCATGAAAAACAACATCTCTTACTCCTCCAACATCTCTTGATACTACTGGTACCCCGGAAGCTTGGGCTTCTATCAAACTGACCGGTGTTCCTTCATTTTTAGATGTTAAACAAATGATATCCATACCAGGATTGAACACATCAATATCTCTGATCCACGAAGTCATTACAATGCGATTGGGGTAACTCACTTCAATTTGGTCTACTTTTTCCTTAATCGTATCCCACTCCGATCCATTTCCAACAATAAAGAATTTTACTTTTTTCGTTGTGCTTCCGAGAACTTTTTGAGCTACGTCAAGGAAAAAATCATGGTCCTTCACTGGGGCTAGTCGACCAATAATAGCAATCGCAACCTCATCATCTGATATGCCAAAATTATTTCTGGTTGTTTCCCTTTTGATCTGTCTGTCAGTATTGAAGATTGAAAGATCAAAACCCAATGGAATGACTTCAATCTTATCCGATTTACAGATCCGATGATCAGCACTTAATTCCTTCCTCTGCAACTCAGAAATGGCGATGATACCATCTGAGTTTTTGGCCAATCTTCTTTCAATGGCCTTAAACACTTCTGTTTTCAGTTTTCCAAAATAGGAATGAAAAACATGTCCATGAAACGTATGGACCACCACAGGCACTTTCATACTTTTTGCAGCCCTTCTTCCTAAGGCACCTGCCTTAGCGGCATGTGTATGGACAATGTGAGGCTTGAACTCACTAATAATTTGTTTGATCTTTTTATACGCCTTTCTATCATCCGAAAACCCTGGCTCCCTTTTGAGCTCCTCGATGAGAAGAGGCTTAACACCGTATTTGTCAAGAATATATAAAGAATCAGCCTCACCCTCCTCCGGCAAACCTCCAATCAGCAAGGTTTCAAAATCATCAGACAAATATCTTGTAAGAAACGTAGCATTAAATGTAGGCCCGCCAATATTGAATCTATTAATGATCCGCAGTACTCTGATCTTCCCTTCCCCTTCCATCTATTTCCGAATGAATTTGGCCTTTCTTTTGTAAAGCAAAGATACTCGTTCAATTATGGTTTTAACTCATAAAATGTTCATAAAATACGGGCCGTTACATAATTAGAGACTTGAAACACACGATTTTTATCCCATGAAGGCGATCTTATCATTCATATTCTTTACTGTATTACTGAATTTGAGTTTCGGACAAGTACAGGAAGCAATCAATTCATTTAGCAAGGACTCAAAGCTAGAACATGCCAGTATTAGCTTTTATGCTTATGACCTAACTTCAAAGAAAACGATCTCTGATTTTAATGGAAAAACATCATTACCAACCGCCTCGACCGCAAAGCTTTATCCAACGGCCATTGCACTTGAAATGTTAGGTAAAGATTTCCGCCCAGAAACCAGAATTTACATCAATGGTCGAATAGAAAACGGCGTTCTTAAAGGAGATCTTATCGTTCGTGGCGGAGGTGATGTAACACTTGGAAGTCGGTTTTTCAACGATGCTGGCCACGAGAAAGACTTTTTAAAGCAATGGCTCGATTCAATCAAAGAGGCAGGTATAACAAAGATAGAGGGAAATGTCATCTGTGATGGATCAGACTTTGGATATATGGGCATACCTGATGGATGGTCCTGGGGAGATCAAGGAAATTATTACGGTGCAGGTGTTTCAGGAATCTCTGTCTATGACAACACTCTTTTTTATCAGTTTAAAACCTCATCCAAGGCTGGTGACACCGCACAATTAATCAGCATTTTTCCGAATTACCCTGAATTATCATTTCGAAATGAAATTACGGCATCCACAAAAGGGGGAGATAACTCTTATATCTATGGAAGCCCATTTTCCAAGAATCGCTTCGGAGTGGGCACCCTTCCTGTAAATAGCTCACGATTTCAGGTAAAAGGAAGCCATCCCGATCCAGAACATCAACTTTCCTTGGATTTGCATCAGTTTCTTATCGAGAATGGAATTCAAATCGCAGGAGCTCCTCAATCCTATTTAAAAAGTTCACTGCAAACCATATCATATAAAGATGATCAAATGCTTTTTTCATATTTCGGTAGAACTGTTGAGGAAATTGCAACAATAACCAATATGAAAAGTGTGAATTTGTTTGCCGAAGGACTTCTTTGTTTGGTCGGCTATCATTTCTCAGGCAAAGGAACAACAGAGGAAGGATTGAAACAGATCGAACTTTTTCTAGAATCAAAGAAGATCAGTCAACATGGCTTTTATTTGAATGACGGAAGCGGATTATCTAGATCGAACGGAATCAGCGCCTGGCATTTCTGTCATCTTCTTGAATTCATGTATCATAGCAAAAGCTATTCAGTATTTGAAAAGACATTGCCGGTTGCGGGGAAATCAGGCACACTCTCCTCACTTTGCAGCGGGCAAACAGGTCAAGGAAGGATCTTTGCAAAATCCGGCACAATGCATCGTATTAAGAGCTATTCAGGATATGTTAAAACCAAATCCGGAAAAATGGTTGCTTTTGCATTCATTGTGAACAACTACAGTTGTTCTTCTTCCGAATTAACAAAAAAGATGGAAGTTGTTCTAAACGCGATGGCGGGACTCTAGTTCAACCTTAACGATCTCATCCCAGAAATCTTTAACAGTCGATCCAGATACTTTGATCATCTGAGGAACAATGCTGGCAGGAGAAAATCCAGGAGTTGTGTTTACTTCTATTAGATGAGGAACTCCTTTTACGATCATAAAGTCAATTCGGGCAATACTCCTTAGCTGCATCAGGTCGTATATCTTTATTGAAAGCTCTGACACCTTTTCAGCTACGTTCTGATCCACCCTTGCAGGTGTAATCTCTTTTGACCTACCGTTGTACTTTGCTTCGTAATCGAAGAAATCATTTTCAGAAACGATCTCCGTCAAAGGTAAAGTGACCAAACCCTTTTGTCCTCTATAAATACCACATGTCACCTCCGTTCCTTCCAGAAATGATTCAAGAACAACCGTCCTACCTTCTTTAAAAGCAACTGCCAACGCATCCGGAAGATCATTCACATTTTTTACTTTGGAAATCCCGTAGCTTGAACCGCTATCAGAAGGTTTCACGAATATCGGCAGTCCAAGCGATTCTATTATACTTGAATAACTTACTTCATCCGGAGATCTCATGAAGATCGATTTTGCAACAGGAATACCGAATCCCTTAAGGAACTGATTACAATACCATTTATCAAAAGAAAGGGAAGAAGAAAGAGGTCCCGAGTTGATATAAGGAATTCCTTTTATTTCTAAAAATGCCTGGATCTTCCCATTTTCACCTGGATCTCCATGAACGTAAACCACTGCAGCGTCCATCTTGAAATCTGCACCTATCGCGGTCATCGAATTCAAATCAAATGGAAATCTTTTTCCATCCATTTCTACGAACCATCCTTCATTTGAAAGAATAACCATGTAGGCTTTATAGCGCTCAGGAAAATTATCTACGATAGTTCTGGCACTTTTGATCGAGATCTCGAATTCAGAAGAAAATCCTCCACAAATAACTCCTACAGATTTCATACGAAAGGTTTTTCCAAAATTAAAATGCACAACGACAAATCAGAATTGAATGCCAAGAAAGTTATTGCTATTGAATTGTTAACACCCGAATGGTTGATTAAAGGTTCAAGAACAGTCCTGAAAATCAAATATGTTTACCCTATATTTGCAAATATCATGAACTAACTGACTTTGAAGCTGATGATGAAAAGATTTCTCCTCTTATTAGTTGTTTTTGCTTTGGCTCCAGCCATTAATGCTCAAACAACGGTGATCTATGCAAATGATTTTGAATTAACCTCAGTCGACTGGAATACCACGGTATTTGACCTTCCAAATCGTTGGATCAAAAATACCTGTGCTGGTAATGGACCATCATTGCCTGGTACTTGGGCACTTTATATCAATCCAGGAGGTACTATTGATGGATGCATGATCAATGGAAAAGAAAGATATGCCTATGACAACGCTCCTTCTGGAACTGGAACATCTCTGGCTTTTGCTCCAGTGGATGCCACATGTGCTGGGAACCTTAACTTAAGTTTCGACTATACAACTGAAGGTGTTGTTGGTGAGGACTATGTAGAATTGGTGTATAGTACAGATGGTGGAACAAACTGGATTGCTTTTGGAGGTGAACTTGCTCAATCTGCAACCTGGACGACTACTTCTGTAAGCTTACCTGCTTTACTTGATTTTTCAAACTTCCTTATCGGTTTCAGATTCACATTTAATGATATCACGGTAACCGGAAATCCACCCGCAATAGACAACTTTGTGATAACAGGAGACGATACGATCGATCCTGTTATTTCTTCTTGTGCACCGGACACAAACATGATCCTAAATTCATCATGTAGCGTATTTGTAGGAGACATGACTTCTCTTGTCGTTGCGACTGACAACTGTTCTGATGCAAGTGAAATGCTTTACACTCAAGTTCCATCTCCAGGAACCATTGAATTCACTGCACCGAACCAATCTCAAGTATTTACCATCACAGTAACAGATGTCGCAGGAAATTTTGCACAATGTACTTTTACAGCTACATCAATAGACACAATCGCTCCAACCGTGACTTGTCCAACAATTCCTAGTGAATTTTTGAATACTAGCTGTGAAGCATCCATTCCGGATATCACAACTTCAATCATTTGGTCCGATAACTGTGCGGTTGATCCTTTGGCAATGATCTTCTCTCAATCACCTGCAGCTGGTACGATTGTAATGGATACAGTTATTGTGACCTATTCAATTACTGATCCATCTGGAAATACAGGGTCTTGTCAGACAGCATTCAATGTGGTGGACAACATTGCTCCTACAGTAGCTTGTCCTGCAGATCAGGAAGTTCCAGCTGGTGAATTTTGCTTTGCTGTTTTGGGTGACTACAGAGATTCGGTTACGGTAGTTGAAAACTGTTTTTATGGCGAACAAGTTCTCGTAACTCAAAACCCAATCATTGGTACTGTTTTAAGCGCTCCAACTTTGATCACAATGATGGGGACAGATGAATCAGGGAATTCTTCTACCTGTTCATTCACAATTACGCCAATCGATACAACTGCTCCATCACTAGTTTGTCCCGCTGACATGACAGTAGACGTCAATGCATCATGTGAATACATCGTTGCTAATTTCAGCGGAGATGCAACTATTGATGATAACTGTTCAGTTTTTGCCAATATGGTTTACAATCAGTCCGTAACGGTAGGATCAACACTAGTTCAGGGAACAAGCAGTGTTCAGTTAACAGTAATAGATGAAAGCGGCAATTCAGCTACTTGCTCATTTAACTTAACAGTGACTGATCTTTCAGGACCAACTGTTACTTGTCCTCCAAGTGTGGATGTGATCATGGATGCGAATTGTTCCGGAATCTTAGCTGATTATTCTGGAGACATCACGTACTCTGACAACTGTTCAGCTTTTGGTTCATTGACATTAACTCAATCCCCTGTTTCAGGTACGGTTATTTCTGGAAATACTCCAATCATCATCACTGTTACCGATGAATTAGGCAACAGCTCAACCTGTAACATGACAGCTATTGCCGTAGACAATATCGACCCAACGATCACTTGTCCTTCTTCGATTGTGGTAGGCATCAACTCAAGTTGTCAATACACTGTTCCAGATCTTGTTGGTGATCTTGTGATCGATGATAATTGTACTGCATTCTCAAATATGCTATATTCTCAGAATCCGCCTCCGGGATCAACAGATGGAGGTTTAACTGCTGTTTTATTTACGATCTCAGATCAGGGTGGTAACAGCGCCACCTGTGTAACTATGCTCATCCCTGATGACACTGAAGATCCGACGATCACATGTCCTTCACCTGCGCCTGTAAACAATGGTTCCAATTGTGATTACACACTACCGAACTATGGTAGTCAAAGTTTGATTCTTGACAACTGTGCGAACTATACGGTTACACAAACTCCAGCAGTAGGAAGTGTAGTTCAAGGAGGAGATACTCAGATCGATCTTGAAGTCATGGATGCTGCAGGTAATATGGCCATGTGTTCCTTCACTTTAACAGTATTTGAAAGCGTAGCCCCAACGATCACATGTCCTTCAAATATTTCTACTTGTGATCCGGTTGTTAACTACACGGATCCAACGTTCAGCGATAACTGCGTCGCAACATTGACTCAAACTGATCTAACGGGATATACTTCAGGAGACACATTCCCAGTTGGAACAACAATTCTTGAGTATACAGCTACGGATGCATCTGGTAACAGCAGTTCATGCTCTTTCAATATTCAGATTTTAGATTATCCTGCTGAGGCGAATATCCTTGAGGATACAATCTGGTTGTGTGAATCCACAAGTACAGTTGTAGAGGCTGTAAATCCTACTTCAGGAACTGGAGAATGGAGCGTTCTATCAGGACAAGGAAACTTTAACAACCAATTTGCTTTCATGACAGGAGTCAACAATCTTGCGTATGGTGAGAATGTACTTTTGTTCACTGTTAGTTCTGCAAGTTGTGGATCAACTGAAGATACTTTAATAGTCATTGCATCTCAACAGCCATTACCGGCAAGTACTCAGGATACCTTGATCGCTTGTAATGATAACATGATCCCATTATTGTCGAATGTTCCAATATACGGAACAGGAGTATGGACCACAAGTGACATTGGAGCAACAATCGCAGATGCGTCTTCTGCAAATACTACAGCTACAGGAATGACGGGTGGATGGCACGATTACATCTGGACCATCACGAATGGTTCTTGTTTGAGCACAGCTGACACGATGAAAGTATATGTGTCTACTCAGGCCATGATCATGAATGCAGATACTTCAATTTGTCTTGAAGATTATACACTGAATCTAGTAGGATCAATACCTGACTCTGATGAAACTTCATTTTGGTCGATCATACAAGGATACGGTGACTTTAGTGCATCGAACAGTTATATGACTGATCTTACTGATTTGAGCCTTGGAGCAATCACTGTCGTATATGAAATTCGACATGATGACTGCCCGACCAATGCTGACACAATGTATATCGCTACTAGCTTATGCGACGGCTTTAATCCGATCTTCCCGACCGTCATTACTCCAAATCTTGATGGTAAGAACGATCTTTTCGAAATCAACTTCCTTGAATTGATCCATCCGAATTGTCATGTGGTTGTCTTCAATCGATGGGGAAATGTTGTATTTGAATCAACAGGTTACCTGGATCCTTGGGATGGAACCTATAACGGCGAAGATCTGCCAATGGGAACCTACTTCTACCGAATTGAATTGAATGATGAAGACGGAACGGTATACACCGGACCAATCAGTATAATCCGTTAATAAGAAATTGAACTTTAGAAATATGAAAACGATCCTATCAATCATGGCTGTTTGTTTAAGTACAGCCTTCATATATGGACAACAGGAGTATCAATTCTCCAACTCTGCGTTCAATCCATACCTTTTAAACCCTGCAGCTGGAGGACTTTCGGATGTCATGCAATTCGAAGTAGGTTCAAGAATGCAATGGATGGGTTATACCGGTGGTCCTATGACCATAATGGCTTCTGGAAACAGCCAGATCAAAATTGGTGGCGGTGAATCCAAAGTACTCAGCGAATTCAATGTAAAAGATGAAAAGTTCTTTGAAGGACCTGAAACTACAATTGGTAAATCGAAACACGTGATTGGAGGAAAGATCTGGAATGACGCCATTGGCCCATTCGCTAAAACATCATTTCAAGGAAGTTATGCCTACCATCTTCCTTTAACAAAAACAATGAATTTTGGTGTTGGTTTAGGACTAGGCATGAGTCATTTTAGAGTTGACGAATCCAGAGTTGTTCTTTATCAGCAAGATGATGCCACGTACAATCAATTCCTGGGTAATGCTTCTCAGCAAACAATGGGAGATGCACAAGCTGGATTTGTGCTTTATGGAGAGAAACTATTCTTCGGAATCAGTGGAACACAGTTGCTAAGAAATGACATTCAGCTGAATGATATCCTTACTCAAAGTAACTTGACAAGACACCTGTTTGTCATTGCCAAGTACGAACTTGAAATCAACTCTGATCTACATGTTGAACCACTTGCAATATTGAAGTCTACTGGTAATAGCCCAATGTCAGTAGACGCAGGTGCGCGAATCATTTCCAGAAATGCCACTTGGGGAGGGATTCAATACAGAACCGGAAATATGTTGGTATTCCAGGCAGGAACCAATCTGATCAAAAACCTGTATGTGAATTACAGTTATGACCTGTCAATTGGAAAGATCCGCGCTGCAGGAAGCAATACTCATGAGATTCAGATCGGTTATTATCTCGGAAGAAATCGAAATATCGATAAGGAATTAAAGGAAAACAACAAGGATGACAGTCCGAAGCTGTGATCAAATTCTTGATGAAATAAAATAGAGCGAAACTATTCCCGCTCCTATTGAAATGGCCATATTAAGTATGGCCATTGTTATTTGACCTCCCTGGATCAATTGCCAGTTTTCAAGACTAAAGGTGCTGAAGGTACTCAGTCCTCCACAAAAGCCAACAGCCAAAAGTGGACTCAGCCATTCGTATCGTTCACCTTTCGAAA
>SBFR01000066.1 GCA_006227105.1 Bacteroidota bacterium | reverse complement strand
TCAAAAACCTTTCTGGCCCAGCTTTTATTTTCTTTTGTTTCTGCCAGCGCTTTGTAAATTGGCATCAAATACTTTCGTCTTCCGATTTTTATTAGGAATTTTTCGATATCCGGTTTGATCTCTGTATAGCCATTTTTGATCCCAAGAACATACCATTCGGTCATGATCTCGGTATTACCACACGCTTTGAAATTTAGATGGTCATCCAAAACACTCATTCTATCCTTGCCGATGTCTTTTGGAAGATTGCGAATAAAGGTTTGCCATTCTTGGGTGATGTGTTTTTCACGAGTGATTTCCTTTACCACTCTCTTTTTACGCTTAGAACCTTTGATCTTGACGTAGGTAACTTCTTTTTTGAAAATATCTTCACCGACTGCAAAACGATTGGCCAAAGCAGTCATGTCATTGAATCGCGAAGAAGTGATCTGCACGCAATTTTTTGGTAAGCCCTCTTCGTAGATCCACTCGTCTGTATTGAATGTCAAATCGTTTGGCTTAAGTAATTTCTCATTTAAATAATCTCTGAAATTTTCAGTAGTGATCGTTTTGAATGCAAATTCTTTGAAATATGATTTTAGGAACTCATCAAACTTTTCTCTTCCAACCACTTCTTCAAGCGTTTTTAAGAAGAATGCCCCCTTAACGTAGGCGATCTGTGTCATTCCGTCATCAGGGTTTCTGTCGGTCAGCGCAAGCTTTAACTTAGTGTCCTCAGGATGTTTTCCGCTTAGTATGTCATCCATTTCAACTTTCAATTCATGGAATTCGATCAAAGCAAGCATGTCTGCTACCTCCTTACCGTACAGTTGTTCCATGATCCTGTTTTCGAAATAGACAGTAAAGCCTTCATTCAGCCAGAAATCATTCCAGGTTTCATTCGTTACAAGATTACCTGACCAGGAATGGGCAAGTTCATGTGCAACTACAGATACAAGACTTCTGTCTCCAGCTAGAACAGTTGGGTTAACGAAAGTCAATCGTGGATTCTCCATCCCTCCAAAAGGGAAAGAGTATGGTAATACGATCAAATCGTACTGCTCCCAAAGGTAAGAACCATAGAGTTTTTCAGCGGCTTTGATCATTTTAGGAAGATCAACAAACTCATTGGCGCAAGCCTGGATCATACCAGGTTCTGAGTATACCCCGCAATTTGGACCAAGTTTTCGGTAGGCAAGATCTCCAACAGCAAGTGCGATCAAATAGGCTGGGATCGGCTGCTTCATTTCAAAGTGATATTTCCCTTCGGCATTTTTTGAAGTGGGATTTGATGCACTCATTACCGCCATGAGATCGCTTGGTACCTTAACATCAGCAGAGTAGGTGATTCGGTTGGAAGGAGAGTCTTGAATTGGAATCCAAGATCTTGTCAAAATGGCCTGGCCCTGAGTATACAAGTACGGGTGAGTTTTTCCATACGTCAACTCCGGTGATAGCCAATCCAATGCTTCCGTTCTTTCGGTCGTTTTATAATAAATGTTTATGTACTCAGTTTCAGGATCGATCTTCACTCTAAGTGGTTGCCCCATGATCGAATCCTCATCCCATGCACCAATCATAAAGTCAGTTTCTTTTTCATTCTGCTTTCCGAGAGTGATCTTCTGAATTTCCAGCCATTTCATATCGAAAACGGCTGTGTCGGCACCCATATTTTTCATCTGATGACGAGCGACTCCGTATACCGTTTTGTTATCGAAGTTAATATCCAGTTCAAGATGAAGGTGAGTCGTGTAGACTTCTTTTGTGTTTGAATAGGTATGGCGATCGACAGTAAGGTCATCGATTTCTTTGGTGTTCTTTTTTTCAGGAGCAGGTCCACCACAGCCACTGATCAATGCGCTAATGTATAGGATTCCGAATAGTAATACTGATCTCATTTTACCTGCAAGAGCTCAAAAATAATATTATTTCCGATTCGTAAGGTAATCAATGACATCTGCCGCCCCATGAAGGCCAAACAAGGCAGGCATGTAGGAAATCGTTCCGTAAAAAGATTTTTTAAACTGAAGCCCATTGGTCATCTTAAGAGAATCTCTGCGTTGTACTTCTTCAGAATAAACAGCTCTAACCTTTTTAGTGTCGATGTTTCTCTTTTTAAGTCGTTTCTTGACATGTGCTGCCAGCGTGCAATTGGTCACCTGGGGCATTGGCGCTACCTTCACTTTAGTGGGGTCCATTTTTCCTCCGGCACCGAAATGGGAAACGATCTTTGTTCTGGACATCAAGCAAGCCACGATCCATTCAATTTTGACAGAAACGGAATCAATACAATCCATAACTACGTCGGGTTCATATTCATTGATCAGCTCGTAAACCCGTTCCGGCAAAACAAATTCATTGATAACCGACAACTTGATCTCTGGATTTATATCGAGAATTCTTTCACCTAGGATACTTGCCTTACTTTTACCTATTGTAGAATTGGTGGCAGTGAGTTGTCGGTTCTTATTTGTGGGATCGAAAACGTCTCCATCGATTAGGGTTATTGTTCCTACCCCAGATCGTGCAATGAATTCAGCGGCATAAGAACCGATACCTCCTAATCCCACGATCAATACATGAGCAGATTTTAATTTTTCTATGCTGTTTGCTCCGATCAATAATTCTGTTCTTTCTAACCAATCTGCCATTTTCTAAAAACTTGTTTTGTATTCTTGAGGATTGATCCCTGCATTTCCTGCAAAGTTAATTCTTTGAGGTTCGCCGCACATTCGTAGATCTTTTCAATCTCGATTGACGAATCATCATTTTCTAAAAAGATTCTGTCAAGGGGAATATCTTTAAATGCCTCCTGAAGAGATATATTGGTTAACAAATCATGGCCAAAAGACAAATAGAATCCTTTTTTGATCAGTCGATCGGAGATTTTTGACTTATTAAACCCATGGATGATCAAAGGACTCTTGGGGTTTAATTGATTACAAATCCTTATTAGTTCATCGTAAGATCTAACACAGTGGATGATGCATGGCAAATCGAATTTCATTGCCAGTTGAAGTTGAGCATTAAAGGAGGCCTCCTGAAGAGAAAGATCAGGGCCTTTTAATTTATCTAATCCACATTCACCTAACGCAACACATCTTTCATGCGTCAGAATATGTTCTAAACGGTTTAAATGTGCCAAGGGGTCCATGTTCCAGGGATGAATTCCACATGAGAATACACCTGAATCAGGGGCAGTAAGATCCGCATTCAGGATGGCAAGATTTGCGCTTTGTTTTTTATGTGTGTGAATATTCACGAACATACAACGAAATTAAGTTAACCTGCCGATATTTAAATAAATTTTATATTTTCACGGCACAAATAGAATATGCGAAATGGCAAGTAATTCAGAACTAATAGACAGAATTGAAGCACAAGGAACTTTCCTTGGACACCCGAAAGGGCTATACCTTTTATTCTTTACGGAAATGTGGGAACGTTTTTCCTATTATGGAATGCGTGGGATCCTAATGCTTTACATGACGAAATTGTGGATGGAGAACGGTCTTGAGATCCCGAAGGAGTCTGCTTCATTAATCTACGGGTTCTTTACAGGGTTCGTTTATTTTACACCGATTATCGGTGGTTGGATCGCTGACCGTTTCATTGGTCAAAGAATGGCGATCACGATTGGAGGTATTACGATGTTTGTCGGTCAATTGGTTTTATTCGGAATGAATACTCATTTTGGATTAGGACTAGGATTGATCCTATTGATCATTGGAAACGGTTTCTTTAAACCGAATATTTCTACAATGGTTGGACAGCTATACCGTGATGGTGATGATAAAAGAGATTCTGCATTCTCAATTTTCTACATGGGGATCAACCTTGGTGCATTGATCGCTCCGTTGATCGTTGGTTTATTGGCAGAAGATATGTTTGCCACTAAGGGTGCTAATGGTGAGATACTGTCATATGGATTTAAATATGGATTCTTGGCTGCGGCAATTGGTATGGCTTTAGGGCAGATCCTTTTCAATACACTTTCTAAAAAGTACTTGTTGGAAATCGGAACTAAACCAGTTAAATCAGAAACAGTTGAAGTTTCTGAAATGGCTGATGATCTAAATAATTTGACAACTTCTGATAAAGGAATGTCAACAATTGAAAAACAAAGAATCGCTGTGATCGCGATCCTTACATTCTTCGTGATCTTTTTCTGGGCTGGTTTCGAACAGGCTGGTTCATCTATGACGCTATACACAGATACGTATATCAATCGTAATTTCTTTGGTTGGGAAATTCCAACTACATTCTTCCAATCAGTGAATCCTTTGTTTATTGTTGCTTTGGCACCTGTATTCGCTTGGTTCTGGACGTCTAAGTATGGGAAGAAGCTTACAACACCTGTTAAAATGAGTTTAGGAATGATCCTATTAGGAATTGGATTCATTTTCATGTTGTTTGCAACGTTTGAAGTTCAAACTGCTACAGAAGCAGGGAAGGAAGTGGTGGTTCAAAAAGCTGCTTTGGCTTGGTTGATCCTTACTTATTTCTTCCATACGATTGGAGAATTATGTCTTTCACCGGTGGGGCTTTCTGTTGTAACGAAATTGGCTCCAGTTCGATTGGCTTCATTGCTGATGGGTGTATGGATGTTATCTTCTTTTGCAGCGAACATTATTGGTGGATTTGTTGCGGCTTACGTTGAGAAATTGGGTGCAGCTACGATCTTTGTTTCAATTGCGGTATTCGTCATTGCACTTGGAGTATTGATGTTGTTATTGTCTAGAAGACTTTCAAAAATGATGCATGGAGTGAAGTAATTCATTCAAAAATATAGTGAACAGTCCCCCGAAAGGAGGACTGTTCTTGTTTTATATTAATATCTTTTCAAGATGAAACTCAGAATTCTTTTTTTCGCTTTA
>SBFR01000137.1 GCA_006227105.1 Bacteroidota bacterium | reverse complement strand
GGATCATTCTCGTCCAAAGGTGTATTTGCATTAGAACGGATAACGATCACAGCGAATGAACCATAACCGATCATTAACAGGATCAATCCCATTGTTGCGTTGTACAGGATCGACTTTTTATGCTTACGAGCATAGCGGATTGCCCATACACAGGCCGCGACCAACAATCCAAAGAAGAAGATCGTACCTGAATAGAACGGTAATCCCAATGAATTTCTGAAAGCAACTTCAAAAGAAGATGCCAAAGAAATTGATCCTGGAATTACTCCTTCCTGAATGAATCCTAGAACGACAATTCCCAACAAGCCCGTTATGATAAAACCTCCGAAAGTGACTTCTTTCCAGAAACGGAAATAGATCATGAATGCCATTGCCGGAACAACAAGAATACCCAAAAGGTGAACCCCGATCGCAAGCCCTAAAAGGAACATGATCAACAGTAACCAACGATTAGGAGCAAATTCCGGAGATAGAGTCTCTTTCTGCATTTCAGCCATTTCTTCATCCCATTTCAGGATTGCCCAGAAAATGGCTGCTGTGAACAGTGATGACATGGCATAAACTTCCCCTTCAACCGCTGAAAACCAGAATGAATCTGAGAAGGTATAGGCAAGTGAGCCTACTGCTGCACTTCCGAAGATCGCGACCATATCACCACATGATAACGCTTCTTTTGAGCGAAGTGCCAGCTTTTTCAAAAGCAAGGTCAATGACCAGAACATGAAAAGAATAGTCAATGAACTCGACAAAGCGGAAAGTCTGTTGATCCATACTGCTACGTCTGCAGGATCAGCAAAAAATGAGAACAAGCGTCCCAACACCATGAATAAAGGAGCACCAGGAGGGTGACCAACTTCCAGCTTGTAAGCCGCAGTGATGTATTCACCACAGTCCCACAAACTCACTGTGTCTTCCAATGTTATGAAATAAACGGCAGTTGCGATAGCAAATACAAGCCACCCCAATAACATGTTCCATTTTTTGTACGTCATCCGATATGATTTAATAGCTGACAGCCCGAAATTGAATGGCACTGTCGGTTAGTGTTGCGAATTTAAACATATCTGAGTTGGCATTGACCTTCAAAAAGTGAAAAAATGCCAAAAATGAACAACAGACGAATGTTCAAAAAGAGGCAGAACTTCATTTTTTTAATTAAAATTCTTTGAAATTAATTTTCACGCGTTAACTTTGCACCCGCAACTGGCCCATGGTGTAACTGGCAACACGTCTGATTTTGGTTCAGAAGAGTCTAGGTTCGAGCCCTAGTGGGCCAACAAAAGCTTCACAGAAATGTGGAGCTTTTTTTATTTCTCTTAGTGGCTAATCAACTCAATCTCAACTCTTCTGTTCAGATCTTTATCTTGCTCCGAACGCTCTTTCATGACAATGGGTTCATCAAAAGATTTACCAACGAAGGTCATTTGATCTTTTGGAGCACCGTATTTCTTCAGCATCTTGTACACTGACTTTGCTCTTTTCTTCGACATTCTTGGGGCCGGTCCACAGCAAACATGCCCTTCGATCACAATCTTTACTTTGGAATTCTCTCGCATATAATCCGCCAATATCTGCAGGCGAAGACGGTTAATGTGACTCAATTCTGCACTATTGTTCTGGTAGGAAATCACAAGCGGAAAGTTCAACGGAAAGTCCTCTCGATCTGTTGAATCTTGTGAAAAAGTTCCAAAGGACCGGAAAGCAATTAACAGAAAAAGCAGTATCAACCTATTCATTTGAATACAGGAAAAATTTAAATACCTTGCTTGTCTCAAAATCTGAAAATATGATGTCGACAAGAATGTTATTCGTAAACTTGATTCTTTTTGTTTCATTTTTGGGGCTTGGTCAGGAGTGTCTAACGGTTCCTTCTCGACTTTCAAAAACGCAAAATGAGTACTTGGTTATCAAAAGCACTTGTGATCTGTATTCTTTTTCTATGAACATCTATAGTCGCTGGGGTGATGAAATCTATTCAACTGAAGAATTTCAGGATGAATTTGATCTCGGATTGAATGAAATGGTGGGTAAAAAGAAAAAAGAACAGCGAGAAAAATTCACTGCAGGAGTCTATTTCTATATCATAGAATATCAATCAAATCCTGATTCGGAATCCATTAAGCTTACCGGGAATATTACAATTCTTTAGCAGCACCCACCTCCATCATAGAAATAGGTAGAGTTTGAAATAAAAATGTCTCCTCGGCCTAATTTTTTCAAGTCACCAGCAGTCTTGTCACAAATGGCTAGTGGTTGATTTGGAATTAAAACATGTCCTTTCTTGTCATCAAAATATTCTTGATCACCATAATAGATTGCCGTCTTACCGGTGAATACACAAGGTCCATCTTTGGGCATAGGGTCTTTAATTGCACAAACCTCAACACTTTCAAGATAGATCAGGCGATCCGTATTGTAATTTTTGGGATCGAGGATCCGATAAGGTCTTTTAGCGCGAATCTCAATGGTTCCAAATCCAACGGACGCTATCAAGTCGATATATTCTTTCAATGACAGAGATCCGCTAAGGCACAATGCTCTTAATCGCTCATCTTTCTTTAATTCTTCAGGTATTTCGTCTTCCGTTACAGGATCTGACAAGATCAAACGCCCACGAGGCTTCAATACTCTATACATCTCCTTTAGGGCCAGAATAAGATCTTCCTTTTCAAAAATATTGAATAAACAGTTTTGAGCGGCAACATCCACGGTGCTATCCTCAATGGGCAGGTCCAAAGCTGACCCTTTTTTTAGGTCAACAAAATCACTTTGAAACCAAGAGTTCAAGTTTTCTGCTTCATTTAGATTATTTCGACAGGCTTCGAGCATTTCATCGACAACATCTATACCTATGACACCACCTTTTCTCCGATTAAAATAGGCAAACTGAAATACTTCCATCCCTCCACCAACACCCACATACAATATGGTTGGATCATTGATAAGGTCTCTGGGATTCACTGTACTACCGCACCCGTAATTCATTTCGAGCATGATCTTCGGCATATTCAAATCCGGTAAAACCCAAACAGGTGTGGTTGTACAGCAAAGTCCAACATCCGGTTTTAACGCAGCCTCTTTGTACACATTTTTTGTCGTTTCCAGATAGTTACTCATACCTTAAATCGTTAACATTAAAACTTCATTGACCAACAATCCCAAACCGCTTTTCAGCAGATCTTCTTTGTCATCTATATCATTCAACACTCTCAGCTGTTTGACCGAATCCGTACCAATTCTTTTCAATGTTTCTGTTAAAACATCCTTATGACTCCAGGTCATTCTATCGAAAGGTACATTTGAAAACTTTTTCATTCCCAGTAGATAATATCCCCCATCCTCTGAAGGACCGATCACATAATCATGCTCTTCTAAAGCAGCAAAGGCATCTTGAATTATCTCATTATTCAACGAATGGCAGTCGGTGCCAATTATTACCACACGATCATACCCACATCTAAAAACTTCTGAGAATGCATTACTCATCCGTTCACCAAGATCATTACCAATCTGAACCTTGCCTTCATATTCATTTGGGGCATCCTCTAAATTATCAGAGTAGTAAATGAACTTTTCGGATTCAATTTCAGCACAATTCTCCAGTGTTTTTGTGACCAGCCATTTATAAAGACGAAGGGCTTCTTCTTCTCCAATATCTTTTGCGATCCTCGTTTTTACATTGCCAAGAACAAAATTTTTCTGAAATATGATCAGTGCTTTTCTAGTCATACGATCGCTCCGCCACAACCCGAACCGGAGCCAGCAGTACAACCAAAACAATGGTTGGCGGTTACGATTCTTCTATTTTGAATATCCTGTCCCACGAGCTCGTTGATCGTTTTTACAGGTGACGCCACTCCTAGCTCAAGCATCTGATTAAAATCACAATCATACAGCTGTCCATCCCAACCAACAGAAATGGTAGATAAGCACATTAATCCTTTTACTGCTGCTGGATTATAGGCTTCAACCAGTTTATTCATGTATTCCTCATATCGTTCGGAGCGCAGCAATGACTCCAAAAAGCGGGAAATTGGCAGATTTGTAATGGTCAAGAGATGATTAAAATCTATTGCAAAATCCTCCTTCAATCTTTGTTTGTAATCTTTCTCCAAGCTTAACTGATCGGGAGGTAAGGAGGGTCCACCCGGATTGTAGACCAGGTCAAGTTCCAATTGAGTATCATCTTTACCATAACCAACCTCATTCAGAAGGTGTAAGGCTTCAATACTTTTTGAGAAGACTCCCTTCCCCCTTTGAGCATCCGTATTTTTTTCAGTATAACAAGGTAGTGATGAGATCACTTTAACTCCATTTTCCTTGAAGAAAACAGGTAGGTGATGATACTTTTTATTCGAAACAATGATCGTTAAATTAGAACGAACCAAGACCTTTACCTTTCTTTGTGACAGCTCTTTTACCAACCATTCAAAATCAGGATTCATCTCTGGAGCTCCCCCGGTAAGATCAACGATCTTCACTCCTACATCATCAATAACCTTTAAACACGTATTCATTGTTTCACGGGTCATGATCTCTTTTCTGTCAGGCCCTGCATCAACATGACAATGTTCGCATACCTGATTACACATCTTCCCTAAATTGATCTGCAGAGTTTCGATCTTTCCTGCCTTTAAGGGATAATCATTGGACTCTTTCAAAGCCATTTCAAAGGATTTGCCCGGGAAATCAGACAAGTACTTCAGTTGCACTTTAGGGTCGCTAATACGCTCACCTCTGGCCAATAAACTTTTAACAACGGATTGAGACATGCCGTAAAGTTATCGAATCAATGAATAATGTTAAGCGATCAGAGTCACATTCTTCTTAAACTAAGCCTTATCTTTGTCCAAATTTTGGGAATGAGCGACAAAAGAACTGAGTTAAGTGAATTGGGAGAATTTGGTTTGATCGAAAAACTGACCAGTAAATTCGAATTAAAGAACCCTAGTTCGATCAAAGGTGTCGGTGACGATGCTGCAGTGATCAGTATGAATGACACTGATGTTCAACTTGTCTCAACGGATACGCTGATCGAAGGAATTCATTTTAATTTGATGTACATGCCACTGAAGCATCTGGGATACAAGGCTGTTTCGGTTAACGTTTCTGACATCTGTGCGATGAATGGAAAAGCAGAGCAGATCACCGTTTCCCTGGCCGTATCGAATCGCTTTCCTTTAGAAGCTCTGGAAGAATTGTACGATGGGATCAAAATTGCTTGTGATCATTACGGTGTTGATCTCATTGGTGGAGACACTACCTCTTCCCAATCCGGTTTGATCCTCACTATTACTGTACTTGGTAAAGCGGCCAAAGAAAATGTTGTTTACCGTAACGGAGCGAAAGAGTTTGATCTACTTGTCGTAACGGGTGATCTTGGTGCAGCATACATGGGACTACAGATCCTGGAAAGAGAAAAAGAAGTTTTCGTTGCCAACCCAGACATTCAACCGGATCTTGATGGTCATGACTATATCATTCAGCGTCAATTAAAACCTGAAGCCAGAATAGATGTGATCAAATATCTCAAAGAACTGAATGTTCAACCTACTTCAATGATCGATATTTCAGATGGCCTTGCTTCTGAGATCTTACACCTATGTAATCAAAGTAATGTTGGATGTCATGTTTATGACGAGAAGATTCCAATTGATGGACAGACGTCCATAGCTGCAATCGATTTCAATATTGATCCCGTAACTTGTGCATTGAATGGTGGAGAGGATTATGAGTTATTGTTCACGATCGACCAAAATGACTACGAGAAGATCAAAGGTAATCCACACCTTACGGTGATCGGTCACATGACAAATGCATCTGACGGTATTTATTTCATCGATAAAAATGGAGCTGCTGTGCCTTTGAAAGCGCAAGGTTGGGATCACCTTAAGGATTAACTCACTTTCCTTAGTCGTGCTCCCTGCTTCTCTCTGATAACTTGATCATAAGGCCTTTTCTCCACCTTTGATCTGGCCCAAGCGCAAAAATCAAAGTACTCAAGAGCTGCATTGTGCAATTCATTGCTATCCATTTTTTCAAGATCACGTAACAACTTTTCCCAAAGTTCATTGATCTCAAAAGTGTCTTGCAGCTTGATCCTTTTGGAAATGAAACTGAGAAATACCTGTTCAACCTCATGTAATCTATTCCTTGACTTCAGGAATCTCAAGGTATTCTTTAACGAATAAGGAAGTAACGTTTTATGATCCATTTCCAGATGGATCAAAATTTCCAACAATGCTGTAAACGCAAGTACATCCTCAGATGAATCCAATGAATTATTATTACGGATCTTATTGATCCACCTCAAGGCTTCATTATAATTGCCCAATGCAAAACAAACGGTTGACGCTTTGAACTGCATATATGCCACTCTGGAGGGAGTTAGCTTATCCTGAAAAAGCAATAATCCTGACTCGATAGAAGGCAATAAACTTTGAGCTTTTGAAAAATCACCTCTTCGGCACAAGATCGATAATTCTACACTGTTTATACTTCCGAACAGTTTGATCTTTTGATCTTCATTGATCTTATCCTTCATTGCGTCAGTCAATCGCTTAAGGTCCTGCAAGTATTGACTTGCTATCATTCTTTCCCCCAAAGATTCATTCAGATAGATCGCATTGGTCAGAAGAGACAGATAAAAATTAAAAAACTCAGAGATCTTATTAGGTGTCTGCTGATATAATTCAATGTTCTTGTTAATGTATTCTGATGATTTCTTTGTCTCTCTCAGTCCATAATGAATTGCACTCATCACATGATTGTACAAACTCTGAATGTCAAAAACATTAAGATCTCCAAGCTCAGACATTTCATTCTGTAATTCTCGGAAAAAACGAATTTCATCCTCATTTCGAGCAACCCCTTTTGTATGCAACTGGGTAAACAATTTCGCCTTGATCATCCACAGGCCGTTGTATGTAGTTGTGATATTTTGCAAGGAATCGTCCAAGTTTGAAATCTCCATCAATTCCTCCTGTTGACCTTCCTGATGTCCTTGATTTTCGAGTAGTTTTTTCTTCCATCTGCTAATTTCCTGAAGAACCACAAACTTCTCATTCTTCACGGCCTGTTTTTCAAGGCTACGGATCATTCTTCCTGCCTGGTCATAAAGTGATTTATTGTACAGGATCTCTACTGAATGTAATCCTTTATATAACTGAGCATCGATAGACGTACCAGAGTGATAACCATCTAAAGACGAAATAATTTGATCGTACAGTCTCTTCTTGGTTATGGAGAACTTATTCAACATTGCTTCCCCTCTAAACTCTTTGAAAAGAGCTTCTTCATCGTATTCTTCTTGTCTATCGATCGCATCGAATAAACGAACATAATTGTTCTCATCACCAATCGTATGTCTTGATGCGAGTAATTTAAAATACCGTTTCTCAGATTTCGTCAGAGAACGAATCAATTCAAATAATGATTCTTTGACTTTGGTAGACATGTATAAATAAGTTCACAAGTTAAGCAGTGAATCTAAAGTATAACAATAGAATAAGTTTTACATGACTATCGATTGAAGTGTATATTTTATTGATTTAAACTTCGGTTTGGAAATGTATAGAAATAAAAAATCCCGCATATAGCGGGACTTTAACATTTATACCGTGAGGAATTAGTTCGAAGAACCTTTTCTTCTTCCGTTTTCGTCTCTATCGTTATTTGGATCGGTAATTGACCCATCATCAACCGTACCCTCAGGCTCACCTGAATTTTCTGAAACACTTCTCCAAACAGGTATTTCCTGTTCACTTGACATGTTTGGTTGAATATTTTGCTTACCGCAAGACACCAGGACCAACCCTGAAAAAACCGCCGCTATGTATAAAATTCTCTTCATCACACGTATCTTACATTAACAAACTTATGACATTAAAATCAATCTTCCAAATTTTCGAGGCTTATTTTGAGTATAACCCCCGTTCCTTTGATTGAACGGTATTCATCCTCCATTTGAAATGGTCCCTGAATCTCGAATTTGTTCTGAGACAGATGATTAAGAAGCTCTATTCTTTTCGAAGTGATTTCCATTCCCTGTGATTTATGATCGCCTTCAATATCTTGTTTCTGACGAATACTGTTTTCAATTCCAACCCCATTGTCTGTGATTCGTATAATCAGTTGTCTATCTTGTTCATGTATTTCCACTTTGATTTCTCCCTTTTTATCTTCATTTGGCAATATGCCATGAATGATACTATTCTCTACGAAAGGTTGAAGGATCATGGCAGGGATCCGTATATTCTCTTTATCAATCTCCTCATCACAATCAATGACATATTCAAATCTGTCTTTGAATCTCATACTTTCAAGTGAAAGATATAATTCCAAACGATCAAGTTCCTGAGCCAATGTTACCACATTTCCTTCTTCTGATGAATCCAGATTCTTGCGAATCAATTTCGCAAAATTGGTCAGGAATTTATTTGCAGAAAGTTTATCCTGGGTATTTATAAAGTACTGAATTGAGTTCAGTGAATTGAAGATAAAATGCCTGTTCATACTCGCATTCAGTGACCGCTGCTCAAGTGCAAGTAACCTTGAACGATATTCCAAACGCTCTTTTTCATTGGCCTCACGTTCTCTTTTCAGACGGAACCGCAGATATGCAAACAAGAGTAATCCAATGGAGGCTGCAGACAATAAAATGAACCACCAGGTCCTGTAAAAAGGTGGTCTGACAGTAAATGGATATCGGATCTCGTCGGATTGATTACCTCTGGAATCTACCGCCCTCGCTACAAATACATAATCTCCTTCAGGTAAAGCAGAATAAGTAATTGAAGAAGTAGCAACGAGTGGTGACCAATTTTCATCAATCCCTTCAAGTTTGTATTGAAATTTCAATCCCTGATAGTTTGCCAACGCAATACCATCCAGCTCAAACGTGATGTTATTCTTGTTTGATGGCAGATCCAGAGTTAAAGGAAGTCCATTGTGATCAAGTTGATCACTGTATTTTGAATACTCAAAATCCTGGTAGTTCAAGAGCATCTTTTTAAGCACTAATCTCGGAGTTCCGAAGATCTCCGAACCCTTTTCTGGTCGATAACAAACTAATCCAGAGGCAGTCCCGAACCAAAGGCGATGTTTATTGTCGATAAAGGATGAATTGAGATTAGTTTCGAGATCAGAAACTCCTTCTCCAATACCAAATTTAAGCACCTCGATCTCCTCTTTAAAGATGTTCTGCAATTGAAATAATCCATTGTTCGTACCAACGTATATTACGTCATTGTCGATCGAAAGAAAGTTGATATAATTTGAGGCAGGTGACTTTGCATAACTGATGTTCTTAAATCTTTCCCCATCATAGAGAAGTAGTCCTTCAGCTGTCCCAATCCATAATCTATCCTGTGAGTCTTTGACCATTGAGAAAACCGTCTTGAAAAAATTGCCAATAGCAATCACTTTACCTCCTCGGATCTTATAGATCCCTTTGTCAGTCCCGCAGTACGTTTCGCCTTTCATTCTGCAAAAACTTCGAACCGTTCCGATATCTGCAGATTTCAGAGGGGTAATCTTTCCCGAGCGATAAATCGAGACCCCGTCATTTCCACCTATATAAAAGGTATTTCTGCTTAAGGGAAAAAGTGCAGTGATCTTATCACCCGGGGTTCCGTCTTCTATGTAGAATGTTTTCTTTTGCTGATCTCCGCTGAATTGGATCAAACCATTCTCTGTTCCTAACCAGTTATATCCATCCAAATCAGTAAGAATACTCCAAACCCTTGCATCCTGAAGACTTAAATTTCTGAATTCACCCTTTTTATTTTGTATCAACAATCCTTTGTCAAAGGTACCGATCCACAGATCGCCATTGCTCGTTTGATCAACGGAAATAGCAAGATCAGATGCCATCCCGGAGCTTTTGTTGTAATAGATGAAACGTTCCCCAGTATATCTGATCAAACCTTTGCCTTCTGTTCCCAGCCAGAAATTTCGATCATTGTCTTCATACATTACCTGGATAGACTCCATCGGCAAACCGTTCGACTCATTCAAACTTAATTCAACTTTATCTTCATTGAATCGGGTAATCCCATTTGTACTGAAATACCAACTTTGTCCTTTCGAATCAAAAACCAAAGATCTCACCGCAATATCTGGTGAAGGTGAGTTAATGAGTTTTATTTCATCCTTTCGCAAATTATAGAGAAAGATCCCGTCTCTGAAAGTGGATACAAAGTATTGTCCAGCATGCTTTTTTACAGAGGAAACACTGTATCCAGACAGGGATTCAGAACGCTCAAAGTGAATTAGATCTCTGGTGATCAGAATTCCATCCCTCGTACCGATCAAGAGTTCATTGTCGGCGATCTCAAGGTCACGAACTCTTTGTTCGGCTTCATTTTTAAGATCGATCTTTTCAAGTTTGGAACCTTTCAGCCTGTATAAACCCGCACCATTAGATGCAATGATAATATCGGTTCCAAAGTGAACAATATCAGAAACATTTTCTTTTGCGTCGACAGTCTCGAAAGGATATTTTTTGATCTTCCCTCCATCAAATGAAGAAACCCCTCCTTCATGTCCAATCCAAAGAACATCATCAATAACGGTCAAGAAAGTTACCCTGTTATTCAGAAGGCCAGACTCCGTGGTAAATGTTTCAAATTCCTTCCCATTGAATTTGGCTAAACCTCCTAAGGTTCCTACCCATAAATATCCTTGTTCATCCTGTACAATTGAGCTTACTTGTGATTGAGGAAGACCCTGAGCCGTATTAAAGCTCATAAAGGAGTAGCGCTGGGCTACAGCAGGAAATGAAAGGAGAAATACAATGAACCAGAGGAGTTTTTTGGTCATGATTCTTTCAACATTTTGACAAAATCAGTTACCCTATTTCTTGCCACCGGGATTCTCAATCCTCCTTTAAGTACTGCAAAATGCCCGTCTTCATTCACATATTCAGACAACAAGTCCAGATTGATGATATGCGACTTATGAATTCTAAAGAATTTTGCGGGATTCAGGATTGACTCATAGGTTTTAAGCGTGCGAGTATCCAAATATCTGGTTCCATCTTTAAAATAGATCGTAGTGCAATTACCACTGGCCTCAAGATGTGAAATCGCATCATCTTCAACGATCTTTAAACCTTTCGTATGAGAGATCGCGATTCTGTTGGATGGTTTGTTCTTCACCAATGAATCTGACAAATTCTGAAGTGCTTTAAAGTAGGTCGGAAGATATTCCGGATCCTCCTTGGCGTTCCTCTTGGCATCTTTCAATTTTTCAACTGCCGTCTGCAATTCCTCAATATCGATAGGTTTGAGTATGTAGTAAACGGCGTTCGCATTGAAAGCTTTGACAGCGTAATCCTTGAAGGCTGTCACAAAAACAACAAAGAAATCTTTTTCTTCAAGTTCATCGAGCAATTCAAAACCCTCAGAGCCCGAAGGCATCCTGATATCTAAAAAAACCACATCCGGTTTACTCGCCTCTATAATCGCCTTCGCCTGACTCTTTCTTGACGCTTCGCCAATCACTTCAATATCCGGACAGAACTCCTCCAACAACATGATCAAGTTCTTTCTTGCGAACTCCTCATCATCAACAACAATGGCTCTTAGTTTCATGGCTAATAGTTTTAGGGATTACGATTTAACCGAATATAATAGTATTATTTGATTTGCTTTTAAAAAAGCTGATGCTTTACAATAGCAATCAGACATTTCACAACCCGATGGAAACATTAAAATAAACCACCTATACGCTTTACATTTTTAAATTCTCAAATATCTCAATGAACCGTAACTTTAGAATTGTAACCTGATAGCTTATGAAACATTTTACGCATTCTACCCGCCAGTTTATCTGGATATTCAATGATAACGGAAACTAAATGTTTCCGTTTTTTCATTTAGAAACATCGTAAGGGCTTCCATAACTTGATCAGGTGCTTCGATATGACACATATGTCCGCATTGTGAAATGACCTTCATTTTATCTTTTACGGTGAGCTTTTCAATCATTATTTCAAGCGGAACAATAGTGTCTTTCTCACCTTGTATCACATAGAGGTCGAATTTCTGATTATTCACTTCTGTCGAGTAATCTTCGCGTTCCGACATGGCTATTGAAGCATAAGCAATCGAAGCAGAATCCATCCCATTCGCTTCTTTGATCAGCTGGGATACTTGCTCCTTTTGTGCAGTGGGATCTAGAAATAGATTCGGAATCGCTTCATTTAAAAACAATGACTTCATATGCTGAACGACCTCAGCTACGCGAAGTCTATCCATTTTTTTGGCCTCACTATCACTCCAGAAATTGGAATTCAGAAGAACGATCTTTTTACAACGCTCATCGCACTTGGCAAGTTCAAGGGCCACATATCCTCCCATTGAATGACCAACAACCTCATATTCTTTTATATTCAGAGCATTGAGCGTCAGCCTCACCTGCTCTGCCATATAGGCAATAGATGGTTCAGCATTTTCAGCAAGACACGACTTACCATGACCCGGAAGATCGACCAGAATTACTTCTACACCTAAGTTCTCCAAAGGCAAATACTCCCACATAGTGAGTGATTCCAGAAATCCGTGTAAAAAGACTACCGGTCTTCCTTTGCCAATCACCCGATTGTACAGAGGTGTCATCTTATTTTTCGTTCATCAACATTTCGATCTCTTCTGCTTCCAGTGGAATATCCTTCATCAAATTAAATGGCTTCCCACTTTCCTGAACAACAAGGTCATCTTCCAAACGAATTCCTAATCCCTCAGCAGGGATGTATAT
>SBFR01000164.1 GCA_006227105.1 Bacteroidota bacterium | reverse complement strand
ACAGTAATATGAAGAATAGCTTTCTCATCGTTAGATTGACGTAAAAGTAAAAAAAAGTTGCTCTATGACGACTTTCTTTCCTTTGTAAACGTACTTGCTCGCGATTCATTGTACATTTGCATCGTGAATAAAGGTATTCTTTACATTCTGATCTCAGGTCTTTCCTTTCTGGTCGTAAACTTCTTCGTAAAGATCCTTGGTGCAGGCCCCGAACAATCCCTTTTTCAAAACATTCAACATTATCCAGGGCATGAACTGGTTTTAGCAAGATCCATCATCTCCTTTTCGATCTCCTTTTACATCATCAAGAAGAGAAATTTGCCTCTACTCGGAGTAAATAGAAAATGGCTCACCATACGAGGCGTTTCCGGGATGATCGCATTAACCATCTTCTTCTACACCATCCATCACCTACCTCTTGCGATTGCCTCTACTGTGCAGTATCTCGCTCCTGTTTTCACTGTAATCTTTGCAATGATCATTCTCAAAGAAAAGGTGAAATCACTTCAATGGCTGTTTATTCTGATTGCCTTTGCAGGTGTTGGCATGATCGGATTAAATGAGCTATTTCTAACCGATGTGCACGAACAGCTTGATCTTCGATGGTTAGGATTAGGTATTCTTTCTTCTGCGTTTTCTGGAATCGCCTATGTTTCGATCATTCGTTTAAAACATACTGATACTCCAATTAACATTGTGATCTATTTTCCAATGATATCTCTTCCGGTTATGGCAGTCTGGTCAATGTTTGAATTCACAATGCCACAGGGAATAGAATGGATATTTCTTCTAATCATCGGGATTTTTACTCAGATCGCGCAGATCATGTTGACGAAAGCGCTTCACGAAGGAGATGCCGCTCTGATCACGCCTTTTCAATATCTGGGTGCGATCTATGCAACAGTCATAGGCTTCTGTATTTTCGATGAGCGATTATCATGGGTGGTATACTTTGGCATCGGATTGATCCTAGTCGGAGTGATCAGCAATGCTATTCTGAAAAAGCGATAAATTGACTATTTTTAGCTCATGGGAAAATCCATTGACAGACTTAAACTGGCACAGTTCGGTAACCTCGAGATCCTGGCAAAACAGGTTGTCGAAGGTTTCATTACTGGAATGCATAAGAGTCCATTTCATGGTTTTTCCGTCGAATTTGCTGAACATCGCCTGTACAATAAAGGCGAATCAACAAGACATATTGACTGGAAGCTTTATGCACGTAGTGAGAAGCTGTTCACAAAGAAATACGAAGAGGAGACCAATCTTCGTTGCCAGATCGTAGTCGATTGCAGTGGTTCCATGTATTTCCCCAAAGACGGTGACATTACAAAATTCGAATACTCGATCTATGCAGCAGCTTCGTTGATCGAGATGCTAAAAAAACAAAGAGACGCAGTGGGAATCTCTCTTTTCGCCGACAAATTAGAGCTCCATACACCCGCCAAATCTTCCTTTGCCCATCATCGATACCTATATAGCGAGCTAGAGAAACGATTGATCAATTATTCCGAAGACCTTCAAAAGGATACGAATGCCATTCAAGCAATACACGACATTGCTGAGCTTTCACACAGAAGAAGTTTGGTCATTATTTTTTCGGATTTACTTGATGATCCGGATCGAGTGGATGATCTGATGAATGCCATCCAACATTTGAAGCACAACAAGCATGAGGTGATCCTATTCCATATCGTTGATAAAAAATCTGAAGTTGATTTTGAGCTTGAGAACAGACCCTACACATTGATCGATATGGAAACCGGTGAAAAATTGAAACTTCAGCCAGCGGAGATCAAAGAAAACTATGTAAAGTCAATTGACAATTACTTTCAATCGATAAAGCGAAAGTGTATTAACTACGGTATTGATTTTATGCCTGTCGACATCAACAAGGGATATGATCAAGTGTTACTTCAATACCTGATCAAAAGACAAAAACTCTATTGATTACATTCCAGGCATTCCGCCTCCCATCCCTTTCATCTGCTTCATCATGCTCATCATGTTCTTGGGATTGCTCATCATCTTCATCATCTTTTTGGTGTCTTCAAATTGCTTCAACAATTTGTTGACCTCCTGAAGGTTTGTACCACTCCCCTTCGCGATTCTGTTTTTTCGTTGACCGTTTAATAATCCTGGGTTGGCTCTTTCCCTAGGTGTCATTGAAAGGATAATTGCCTCAACATGTTTAAAAGCATCGTCGGGTATATCTACGTCTTTTACTGCCTTACCCATTCCCGGGATCATTCCCATCAGATCCTTAACGTTCCCCATCTTCTTGATCTGCTGGAGCTGTCCAAGGAAATCATTCAGGTCAAATTGATCTTTCTGGATCTTCTTCTGCAATTTGCGTGCTTCTTCCTCATCGAACTGCTCCTGAGCTCTTTCAACAAGGGAAACAACATCACCCATCCCAAGGATCCTGTCGGCCATTCTCTTCGGATAGAATACATCCAGTGCATCCATCTTCTCTCCTGTACCGACAAATTTTATTGGCTTATCTACAACAGCTTTGATCGATAAGGCAGCACCACCTCTTGTATCACCATCCAGCTTGGTTAAAACAACACCGTCGAAATTGATCTTATCGTTAAATGCTTTGGCTGTATTCACCGCATCCTGACCAGTCATCGAGTCAACCACAAATAGGGTCTCTGTAGGTTCGATCGCCTGCTTCACTTTCGCGATCTCGTCCATCATTGCTTCATCAATAGCAAGTCGTCCAGCGGTATCGACGATAACAACGTTGAACCCTTTACTTTTCGCATATTGAACGGCTGCAGTCGCGATCGTAACAGGATTCTTTTCTTCTTTATTGGAATAAACTTCAATGTCCAATTGCTCTCCCAAAACATGCAACTGATCGATCGCAGCCGGACGGTAAACGTCACATGCTACCAAAAGAACTTTCTTTCCTTTTTTCTTCGTTAAATAGTTCCCAAGCTTCCCGGTGAATGTCGTCTTACCAGAGCCTTGAAGACCCGACATCAAAATGATACCAGGATTTCCTTTGATGTTGATCTCGGACTCATTTCCTCCCATCAACTCAACCAATTCCTCGTGACAGATCTTGATCATCAACTGTCCAGGAGATACAGCCTTCAACACATCTCTACCAAGCGCTTTTTCCTTTACAGTATTGGTAAAATCCTTGGCTGTTTTAAAGTTAACATCGGCATCAAGTAATGCGCGACGAACTTCTTTCAGTGTTTCTGCGACATTGATCTCCGTGATCTGACCTTGCCCTTTTAGTAATTTAAAGGCTTTTTCAAATTTGTCCGTAAGATTTTCAAACATTGTTTATTGTTTTGGGAGTGCAAAGTTACGACTTTTCGACTTCAATTCAGGCAGAATGTGAAGCTCTTTTCTTTGCGATTTTTATATTCAAAAAACCAAAGATCATTGTCATGATTGGACTCAGAATATTGAAAAAGCAATACATCCAATATGAGCCTGTTGCCACACCTAGAACTGATGCTTGAGTAGCACCACAGGTATTCCAAGGAAATAAAACTGATGTAACAGTGCCTGAATCTTCAAGAGTTCGGCTCAGGTTTTCAGGTTTTAGACCTCTTTCACTGTATGTTTCAGCAAACATTCTTCCAGGAACGACAATCGCTAGATACTGATCCGATGCAGTGGCATTGAAAAATACACAAGTCCCAGCCGTCGTTGCGATCAATGACCCTGTTGTTTTAGCCAACTTTACAACCTGGGTTGTGATCTTATGTAGCAATCCACAGGCTTCCATAACTCCACCAAAACACATGGCACAAACGATCAACCATATGGTATTTAGCATTCCGGACATTCCCTTTGTGGAAAGCAATTCATTGATACTTTCATTCGAAGTCACGACACTCACACTTGATCCCATTGCATTCAGAAGCGCCATATAGGAAGCTTTAGCATAATCGTCTTTCACTCCTGATATCTCTTTGATCACATCAGGTTGTGCAATTATTGCCGCAACCCCTCCTAAAAGTGAACCAATCAACAAAGCGGGTAATGCATCCACCTTTTTAACGATCATGAAAATGACCACTACAGGAACAAGAAACAGCACCGGAGAAATGTAAAATCTTCCCTCAAGTGCCTTTAGTAATTCACCTACGCCACCTTCCTGAGGAGTTGTTTCAATGGAAAAACCCATGATCAAAAAGATGATCAGCGTGATCGAAATAGTCGGTATTGTTGTCAGGGCCATGTATCGGATATGAGTAAACAGATCCGTTCCAGCCATTGCCGGAGCGAGGTTAGTCGTATCTGATAAAGGAGACATCTTATCGCCAAAATATGCCCCTGATATAATTGCCCCTGCGATCATTCCTTCATTCAGTCCCATCGCTGATCCTATTCCCAACAATGCTACTCCTACCGTAGCCACAGTACTCCATGAACTTCCTGTTGCAAGAGATACGATCGCACTGACGATACATGCCGCGACAAGGAAAAAGGTTGGGTTGAGAACTTTTAACCCATAATAGATCATGGTAGGTACTATTCCTGAAATCATCCATGTACCTGCCAATGCACCAATGACCAATAGGATCAAGATAGCGGGAAGAGCTGATTTAATACTCTTAACGATTCCTTTTTGAAGGTGTTCCCAATCAAAACCTAAAGACATTCCCACAACAGCAGCAACGGCAGCAGACAATAGAAGTGCCATCTGATTGGCTCCTGAAAGAGCATTGTCACCATAAAAAACAACATTAAGCGCTAGCAATATTACCAACACTACAATTGGAATTAATGCGGCAATCATGGAAGGTGATTTGGTTGTCTTTTCAGCGGTCATAATGAATATTGCTTAGGTTAATGACCTCAAAAATAGAAAAAACAATCAGCAAAGCTTATTTCTTCCTGTAGAATAGAAGGATAAGGACA
>SBFR01000207.1 GCA_006227105.1 Bacteroidota bacterium | reverse complement strand
AACAATGCCATGGCGCCCATCTTTTGAGCTTTTTCCATTGGCGTATTTCGATGCTCTTCCAATTCAAAATTGGAACGAATTCCTTCACCAATTATTCGTTGGATCTCTTCTAATTCCTCATCAGTCACTTTTGAGAAATGTGAGAAGTCAAAACGCAGATAGTCAGGATTCACTAAAGATCCTTTCTGTTCGACGTGAGTTCCAAGTACAGTTCTTAATGCATAATGCAACAAGTGCGTCGCTGAGTGGTTACATGCCGAAGCATTCCTTTTTTCGTGATCAACCACTGCTTTGAACTGAACATGAACATCAGATGGTAATTTCTCAGAAAGATGAACGATCAGATTGTTTTCACGTTTTGTGTCGAAAATAGTAATGCGTTCACCCTGAGCTTCAATAAATCCTTTATCTCCAACTTGACCACCTCCTTCTGGATAGAATGGAGTCATATTGAATACAAGCTGATAAAAAGTCTTTTGCTTCTGAGTCACTTTTCGATACTTAACGATCTTTACATTGACTGAAAGATTATCATATCCTACGAATTCCTCCACATTGTCATCGATCAATACAACCCAGTCATCAGTTTCGATTGCTGTGGCAGCTCGAGATCTATCTTTTTGTTTTTGCAATTCAGCATTGAATTCCTCTTCATCAATGCTAAGGTCATTCTCTCTCGCGATCAGAGATGTAAGATCAACTGGGAATCCATAGGTGTCGTACAACTCGAAAACCGATATTCCATCGATGATAGTTCCATCATTTTCTTTCGTGTTTTTAATGATGGTTTCGATTCTCTTAATTCCTTGTTCAAGCGTTCTGAAGAAACTGATCTCCTCTTCTCGAATTACTTTTTGGATCAATTCTTTCTGAGAGATCAATTCATTGAATGGTTCGCCCATGACTTCTCCCAAAACAACCGATAGATCACAAAGGAATGGCTCTTTTAAACCTAAGGTTTGATATCCATATCGAACAGCTCTTCGAAGGATTCTTCGAATAACATATCCAGCACCGGTATTAGATGGCAGCTGACCATCGGCTATTGAGAAAGCGATTGCTCTAACGTGGTCCGCAATGACACGAAGTGCGATATCCGTTTCTTCTTTTTCCCCATAACGGACTCCTGAAACATTCTCGACATGCTTGATCAATGTTTGGAAAAGGTCAGTATCGTAATTGGATATTTTGCCCTGTAGAGCCATTGCAAGACGCTCAAGCCCCATACCTGTATCCACATGTCGCTCTGGAAGTGGTTCAAGTGAACCGTCCGCCTTTCGGTTGAATTGCATGAATACGTTATTCCAGATCTCAATTACCTGAGGGTGATCAAAATTGACAAGATCTCTACCATCAATAATTGCTCTTTCTTCCTTTGAACGTAGATCCACATGGATTTCGGTACACGGACCGCATGGCCCGGTATCTCCCATCTCCCAGAAGTTATCCTTTTTCGATGCAAGAATGATTCGGTCTTTGTCAATGAGTCTTTTCCAGATCTCAAAACTTTCTTCGTCCCTCGGTACACCGTCTTTTTCGTCACCTTCAAAAACAGTTACATAAAGTCTGTCTTTAGGAATTTTGTAAACTTCAGTTAACAGTTCCCATGCCCAAGTGATCGCTTCTTCTTTGAAATAATCTCCGAATGACCAGTTCCCAAGCATTTCGAACATGGTATGGTGGTAAGTGTCTACACCAACTTCTTCCAGATCATTGTGTTTTCCTGAAACACGCAGACATTTTTGGGTGTTAGCAATTCTTCTGTTTTTCGGAACGCTGTTTCCAAGGAAATAATCCTTGAATTGATTCATTCCGGCATTGGTAAACATTAATGTTGGATCATTCTTGACAACCATTGGGGCTGAAGGAACGATCTGATGTTCTTTGGATTCAAAAAACTTAAAAAAATGCTCGCGTATCTCGGATACTTTCATGCTTCGAAAGAGGATTGAATTTTGAACCGCAAATTTAAGTTATAAAACGAAAAGCAGGTCCATTCGGGAGACTTTTATCACCATGCTCTAAACGTTTTTTAACAGCTGACATCGAGTTAATTAGCTATTTTTGTGCGGCATGGCAGCAAAAAAGTACAGATACAACCCCAAAACCCTTACTTATGATGAGGTATCGGTAAGTCTTGGAATGAGGGCTTTACGTACGTTATTGTATCTGTCTCCCAGTATTGTGGTTGGTCTTGTTGTTGCCTTTCTTTTTGCCAAGCAACTTGATTCACCAAAAGAAAAGTTGCTTAAAAAAGAGATCTCGATGTACCAGGAAGAGCTCCAGCGTTTAAATAAAGACATGGAGCTGGTGAACCGTGTTCTTGATGACATTGAAAAACGTGATGAAGACTTATATCGCCTTGCGCTTTATGCTGATAAATTTCCTGAAGAATTGAGATTGATGGGAATAGGAGGCAGCGACAGATATGAATATTTGAATGGATATACTAATTCGGAATTGCTGAAGTCAACTTCTGAGAACATGGATGAGCTTGAAAGGAGACTGAATGGGCAAAGTTTGTCGTTCAAAGAATTATTAGAGCTTGCCAAGAACAAAGAAAAGATGTTGGCCAGTATTCCAGCAATTCAACCGGTGAATAACAAAGATCTGAAAAGAATGGCGTCCGGATTTGGATATCGAATTGATCCAATTTACAAGACCCGAAGGATGCATACAGGAATGGATTTCACAGCGAATGTTGGAACGGATGTTTATGCCACTGGTGATGGCGTTGTGGAAGCAATTGAAGTAAGTGGATGGGGGTATGGTAAGTCGATCGTAATCAATCACGGTTACGGATATAAGACACGATACGCCCATTTAAGTGCGTTTAAGGTGAAACAAGGTCAGAGAGTGACTCGTGGTGAATTGATTGGATTAGTGGGTAATACAGGGAAATCAACAGGTGCCCATTTGCATTATGAAGTAGAGAAGGGAGGAGTTAAAGTGAATCCAATCCACTACTATCACTCAGATCTGACGCCAGAACAATATGAACAGCTAATTCAGATGAGTGAGAACTCTTTCAAAGCGTTTGATTGATCCTGTTCCAATGAACAATACCATGAAAATATCCATAGTAAGTGTCGCAATCCTGACTGGATTAGCTGTGATTTTCTTGCCTTTCAGAATGAAAGCTAAAGAGAAAACGGTCAAACAAGTAAAAGAAGTTAGTCTTCCGGAAGATACACTTATCACCTTAGTTGCCGTTGGAGACATTATGATGGGTACGAACTTTCCAAGTCCGAATTACCTGCCGAATGAGGGGGTGGAATTATTGAGACCAATGCACGAATTCCTGCAAATGGGGGATGTCACATTTGGAAACCTGGAGGGTACGATCCTAAATGAAGGAGGCAAGCTTAAGAAATGTTCGGATTCCACGAAATGCTATGCATTCAGACAGCCGGAATACTTCGTGCCACAACTAAAGAATGCGGGTTTTGATTTTCTATCTGTAGCAAATAACCATATGGGTGATTTTGGCGAGGAGGGTCGAATGAATACACAAAGAGTACTGAAAGAAGCCGGGATTCGTTTTGCAGGATTGGAATCGTGCCCCTGGGATACTCTTACCGTTAAAGGGGTGAAGATTGGAATGACTGCATTTGCTCCAAATACAGCTTGTCTTCAGATCACGGATTATACGACTTTGAAAAAAGTGGTGGGACATCTTGACAGTATATGCGATATCGTGATCGTTTCTTTTCATGGAGGTGCCGAAGGTTCTTCCAGAACACATATAACGCGAGATACGGAAATCTTTTATGAAGAAGATCGCGGTAATGTGTATGAATTTGCCAGAATTGCAATCGATGCTGGAGCGGATGTATTATTAGGCCATGGCCCTCACGTTACAAGAGCAATAGATCATTACAAAGGAAGATTCATCACGTATTCAATGGGGAATTTCTGCACCTATGCTCGCTTTAATCTCAGTGGGGTAAATGGCGTTGCTCCTCTCTTTGTTCTTCGTTTGCAGAAGGATGGGACTTTTGTTGATGGCAAAGTAGTTTCTACGAAACAGCCTGGTGAAGGCGGGCCGGTTTTAGATGCTGCCAAGGGAGCATTAAAACAGGTCAGCTCTCTTACAAAAACTGACCTGCCTGAGTTGAAATTGCAAATAAAGGATGACGGAAGTTTCCGTTTCAACTGATCTTTTTATCCTTAGATTGCATCGATCTCTTTTTGAAGATCATTCTCTCTGATCTGAATGTTATTCTGTGTTGCAAATTCCTGCTGAGCACTTTGGAATTCTGCGTCCAAAGGAGTTTCGCGGGCTGTGATCTGTTGTTCCAATTCACTAAGTCGTGTCATGTCGTCCATGGTTATTTCTTCACCCTTTTGTAGAATGTCAAGCATTTCTTTGTACTCGTTGGTGTTGATCTCTTTGTAAAAGTGGAAAAGCGCGAGTGCCGCATCCCTCATTCGAGTACTTCCATTGTAGTCGCTCATTGCTGATACAATAGAGATGGATTCGTCACACTGTTTAATAATATCAAGACGCAATGGTTCACACTGTGCAAGGTCTGTTTCAACAGTATTCATCAAGGAAAGGAATTTTTCAGTGATCTTGGATTGTTCACCAACGATGGCATCATTGTACTCAACAGGCCCCATTTTATCCATGTTGCAAGAAAATAGAACAAACAACACTGACAAGGGTAAAAGAAAAGTTTTCATAGGTATTACATATTTATTTCGCTACAAGATAAAAGATATTTAAAGATCATGTTGTCATAAATTCTGACAATTCGACATTTATTTTAGAGCGTCTGTATTGAAAATTGTCAGAAATGTCATCTTTTTTTGTCGTTTTTGTGATGGCACAGTGATTGACTAGACAGATCCGGATTTAATCTGAAAAACTAAATTAATAGATATGGGAAAGATAATTGGAATTGACCTTGGAACTACCAACTCTTGTGTTTCTGTAATGGAAGGTAACGAGCCGGTAGTAATTGCCAACTCAGAAGGAAAGCGAACGACACCGTCTGTAGTGGCATTCGTAGAGGGGGGTGAGCGCAAAGTTGGGGATCCTGCTAAGCGTCAAGCCATCACAAACCCTACAAAAACGATCTACTCGATCAAAAGATTTATGGGTTCGTCATTTGACGAAACTAAAAAGGAGGCTGATCGCGTACCTTACGAAGTTGTAAAAGGAGATAACAACACGCCACGTGTTAAAATTGATGACAGACTATATACACCACAGGAGATCTCTGCTATGATCCTTCAGAAAATGAAGAAAACGGCTGAGGATTATCTTGGACATGAGGTTACAGAAGCGGTTGTAACGGTACCAGCTTACTTTAATGACTCTCAGCGTCAGGCGACAAAAGAAGCAGGAGAAATTGCAGGATTGACGATCAAAAGAATCATCAACGAACCTACAGCTGCTGCACTGGCGTATGGATTAGACAAGAAGGGTCAGGACATGAAGATCGTTGTATTCGACTTCGGTGGAGGTACACATGACGTTTCAGTTCTTGAGCTTGGAGATGGAGTATTTGAAGTATTGGCAACAGATGGAGATACACACCTTGGTGGTGATGATGTAGATGATGCAATCATCAACTGGTTGGCTGAAGAGTTCAAATCAGAAGAAGGATTAGATTTACGTCAGGATCCGATGGCTCTTCAGCGTCTGAAAGAAGCTGCGGAAAAAGCGAAGATCGAATTGTCATCAACAACTTCAACAGAGATCAACCTGCCATACATCATGCCGGTGAATGGAATTCCAAAGCACCTTGTTAGAACATTACAGCGTTCAAAGTTTGAGCAATTGATCTCAGATATCGTTGAAAGAACGATCGCGCCTTGTAGATCAGCATTGAAGAATGCAGGATTGTCAACAAGTGATATCGACGATGTGATCCTTGTGGGAGGTTCAACACGTATTCCGATCATTCAGGAAGCTGTTCAGAATTTCTTTGGTAAGGCTCCGTCAAAAGGGGTGAACCCGGATGAGGTAGTTGCAGTTGGTGCAGCAATTCAAGGAGGTGTCCTTACAGGAGAAGTGAAAGACGTGCTACTTTTGGATGTGATTCCACTGTCATTGGGTATTGAGACCATGGGTGGAGTGTTCACAAAGTTGATCGAAGCAAACACGACTATTCCTACAAAGAAATCAGAAGTGTTCTCGACAGCGTCAGATAATCAACCTTCAGTGGACATTCACGTTCTTCAGGGTGAGAGACCTATGGCGAATGACAACAAGACACTTGGACGTTTCCAGTTGACTGATATTCCGCCTGCACCGAGAGGAGTACCTCAGATCGAAGTAACCTTTGATATTGACGCGAATGGTATCATGAATATTTCGGCTAAGGATAAAGGAACAGGTAAACAGCAATCGATCAAGATAGAGGCTTCATCTGGATTGTCTGATGAAGAGATCCAAAGAATGAAAGCGGAAGCGGAAGCACATGCTGAAGACGATAAGAAGAGAAGAGAAGAAGCTGAGTTGATCAACAAGGCAGATTCAACGATCTTCCAGACTGAGCGTCAGTTGAAAGAATATGGCGATAAGATTCCTGCAGACAAAAAGCAACCGATCGAAGATGCACTTGCAGAATTGAAAAAAGAGTTTGAAGCGAAGAACATGAATAACCTTCAGGCGGCAATGGATAAATTGAATGAAGTTTTCCAGGCAGCGTCTCAAGAAATGTACAACGCAGCAAATCAATCAGGTGAGGCTGGAACTTCTCAAGATTCAGGAAACCCTGGAGATGAAGTGACAGATGTAGACTTCGAAGAGGTAGACGATAAAAAGTAATCGTAGTAGTTTTCATAGGAAAAGCGGGAATTCAGCAATGAATTCCCGCTTTTTTGATTGGTATAAAAATTAAAAAAGTTGACATTAATAAAATGTTTAGTTCTTATCTGATTCCTTATCTTGTTTCAAAATAGGTTGATATGAACAAGCCCTTCATACTGGTATTATTCCTTTCATTAGGTTTAAACTCTTTATCACAGACGAATTATTCAATTTTGGATTTGAATTCAACATCCGGGATCATTTCTGATGGGGGATTGTTTTTTTATGATGAAAACGCAAACCAATCGGGTTATGAAGTTCCAAAAGGCTCAGGTTTAAAATCAATATACTCAATGGGCTTTTGGTTTGTCGGAAATGATCAGAATGGTACCCTTCGAAATTCTTGTGTGCGATACACGAGTAATTCAGATATTTTCTCAGGACCTTTTTCCAGTACAAATGCATATAATGATCCCGCTTATATGAACGATTATTCATCCTCATTATGGACTGTGACTCGGAGTGAGATTTTGAATCATCAGGCAAACTGGTCTCAAGTCGGGTACGTTATGCCTTTGTCAATTTCGAACTGGCCTGGGAACGGAAATACAGTTGTTGGTGTGGCGGCAAATCTAGCACCTTTCTTAGATTTGAATAACAACGCAGTATATGAACCTGAGTTGGGAGATTTTCCCGACATCAGGGGTGATGTTGCTACTTATGTGATCATGAATGATGCTGCAGCAATTCATACTGGATCAAATGGTGAACAAATGGGAATTGAAGTACACTCTATGTTTTACCAGTACGCTTCTAATGATTACCTAGATACCACAACTTTTTTTAATGTCAGGGTTTTCAATCGCGGAAATTATGTGTACGATGATTTTAAAATGGCGATCTATATGGATGCCGACATAGGCAATTATAGTGATGATTATGCCGGTTGTGATTCTTTGAGAAATCTAATGTTTGTATATAATGGGGATACAGATGATGAAAACAACGGAGGAGCTTTTGGGTATGGAATTAACCCTCCTTCAATTGGAATTTTATCATTAAAGCAAAATATGCAAGTGTGCGGATATTTCACAAGTACTTCTCAATATCCTTATAATGACCCGAATCTTCCATCAGAATTCTGGAGTATGATGCGAGGTAGGTGGAATAACGGTTCTCAATGGTATTATGGAGGAATGGGATATACGGGATCACCAGGAGTTACCTCAATACCGACTTCCTATATGTTTACAGGGGATCCTGAATCAGGGACAGGATGGTCGGAAGTGACCAATAACAATCCTCCAGGTGACAGAAGGATTTTTATGGTTATGGATTCTATTGATCTGACGTCAGGTTTTGCGGATTGTTATGATTATGCTGTTTTGTATAGAAGAGGAAACAGTAATTTAAATAGTGTAACTAAATTGAAAGAAGTGGCAGATCTTGTTCAGGCTTTTTATGATTCTCAGGTTGATTTTAATTGTGATCAGATTACTGTTGGGCTGGGAGAAGAAATTTTGGATCAGGTTCTGATCTATCCGAATCCGTCAAATGGAGAATTGATAATTAATTTGGGCCCGGATCTTTCGAATACTGAGATCAAAATCTTTTCATCTACAGGTCAGCTGGTTCAAATTATAAACTCAGGATTTTCAGATCAAGTTGAATTGAACCTTGAACATTCCGGAGTTTATATTCTGGAATTAAAGAACGGTTCCTCTTTGAGAAGACAGAAATTCAAAATAGCCAAATAATAAAAGGACTGTGAGGTCCTTTTTCATTATCCTTTTTTCGACAACTTGATCTTCGACTGAGTCATTGAATAGTCTTCAAAATCTTCGACCATCTCCATATCATATTTTTCTGCTACCGTGATTGGAATGTATTCAACCTCGACGTTGGTCTTGTCAAGTCCGAAATCTTCAGCAGGCTTTAATCCTGTTGATTTAACAAAGCGATAAGCTCTCACACACAATTGTTGGAATGGGGTAAGGATCACATCAGTTGCCACTCGTGAATTGAGTACGATGAATTTGAAATCGACTTCTTCAAATTTGTCATGAATTGACTCGAAAACACTATGACCTGTAAGTTCCCCTTTTTCGATCATTTTTCGGTGGATCTTCTTGATCATATATTCTACTCGATGTTCTTCCTTAAAGCCAAGCTCCAAGTGCACATAATAACACTTCTTATCGATCACTTCATTAACGGTATAATGCACTCCCCAAGGATCAGGAAGAATATCGATATGCAGGAACCAGTATACTCCTGCCTTTCGTGGTTTTTTACGAAATAAAGAATGGAATACGGTCGTATCCAGTTTGTTCGGTGTAATACTGCGGGTAGGATAAACCAGGTTTGTGCAATCGTACGGTAAATTTTTGTCTTCCTGAACCGCTTTAATCAACGGAACTACTCTTTTCATCGGAACATACTCGGTAATGTTTCTTCGTAATTGCTTCGCCTTATAGTAAAGGAAAAGAATGGAGAAGAAGGCAATGGCCAACATGAGTGTAAACCATCCACCATGCACGATCTTGCCCAGATTCGACATTAAGAAAATACCTTCTATGGTCAGGAAGACCATGAAGATCATAATATAAAAAGGCTTGAGTTTTGGATATTTGATCAGAAGAAGTAGTCCAAGCAATATCGACGTCATTACCATATCAATGGTGATCGCAAGTCCATAGGTTGCTTCCATGGCACTAGACTTTTTGAAGATCAGAATCACCGCAATACAGCCAGCCATCAAGAACCAATTGATGAAAGGAATGTAGATCTGTCCCTGGTGTTCAGATGGATATTTGATCTTAAGGTTGGTCCATAGATCAAGTTTAATTGCTTCGTTCATTAAAGTGAAAACTCCTGTGATCAATGCCTGTGAGGCGATTATGGTAGCAGCTGTAGCTATTCCAATGGCAAATGGCAGCATTCCATCGGGAACCATGCTGTAAAAGACAGTTTGGTTTGGAGCAAGTGTAAATCCATCCGAAAGACAGAGTGCAGATTGTCCAAGGTAATTAATAACGAGTAAAGAGGCCATGAACATCCATGAGATTCGAATATTGTATTTGCCACAATGCCCAAGGTCAGAATATAATGCTTCAGCTCCCGTGGTACAAAGGAAGACTGCGCCAAGTACCCAGAACCCACCGTCAACATTGGCAATCAGATGATAAGCGTGATAGGGATTAAATGCACCAAGAACTTCAGGGTTCTTAGCAATGTTGATCACTCCTAAATAGCCTAGGAAACTAAACCAGATCAACATAACCGGACCAAATGCTTTCCCGATGGCTGCTGTTCCAAATTGTTGAACTGAAAATAAAACGACAACTATACCTATGATAATTGGAAGTACCGGTAGATCAGGATAGATATTATTGATCCCTTCTACAGCTGATGATATGGAAATGGCTGGAGTGATAAATCCATCTGCAAGAAGCGTTGCACATCCGATCAATGCTGGAATGATGACCCATTTCAATCGTTTTGCTTTTAGTAATGCAAATAGGGCAAAGATTCCTCCTTCTCCTTTGTTGTCGGCATTCAGTGCAAAGTAAATGTACTTGGTTGTCGCGAGAAGAATAAGCGTCCAGATCACGCAAGATAAACCTCCCATGATCAGTTCTCTTGAAAAATCGGTTCCTCCAGTTATCGCTTGAAATACGTAGAGAGGAGAGGTTCCGATATCACCAAAAACGATTCCTATGGTGATCAATATTCCTGCTAGAGAAGCCTTTTTGGTGTCTAATGCCATGACAATTGTTTTGACAAATGTAGAAGTTTATGATCGGTCCAAGAGGATATTAGACAAAAAAAAAATCCGTTTGCGAACAAACGGATTTCCTAATATAGAGTATTGATCTTTTTACTTTTTGACAGCGTCTACAATCGCCTTGAATGCTTCAGGGTGATTCATCGCAAGGTCTGCAAGAACCTTACGGTTCAATTCGATCCCACTTTTGTGAACAGCTCCCATGAATTGAGAATAGCTCATACCATGCATACGTGCACCTGCGTTAATACGCGCGATCCACAATGAACGGTAATTTCTTTTCTTTTGCTTACGTCCGCTGTATGCATAAACGAGTCCTTTTTCAACTGCGTTCTTTGCAACAGTCCAAACATTCTTTCTGCGGCCAAAGTATCCTTTAGCCAGCTTCATCACATTTTTTCTACGAGCTCTTGAAGCTACGTGATTTACTGATCTTGGCATAATTTCTAGTTTTTTAATAAGGAGTGCTTCATTGTTTCAGAAGACTTAGTTACTCATTACTTGGTTAAACAATATAAAACCTCCTTGTGCATTACTTCATGCACAATTGCAATTTAACATTTGACATATCAGAACCATCAACAAGTCCTGCATGTGTCAAGTTACGCTTTCTTTTAGTCGACTTCTTAGTTAAGATGTGACTTTTGAAAGCGTGCTTTCTTTTGATTTTACCGCTTCCAGTTACAGTGAATCTCTTCTTTGCACTGGATTTAGTTTTCATTTTTGGCATCTCTCTTCTTTTTAAAAGTTAACTCTATATCAGCTTCTTCTTATTTCTTTTTCGGATTGATCATGATGATCATCTTCTTTCCTTCAAGTTTTGGCATTTGCTCAACTACACCATAATCAGCAAGTTCTTGAGCAAATTTCAATAAAAGGATCTCTCCTCTGTCTTTAAAGACGATCGTTCTTCCTCGGAAGAAAACAAATGCCTTTACCTTATTTCCTTCTTCAAGGAACTTCTTCGCATGAGCCAGCTTAAAGTTGAAATCGTGATCATCTGTGTTGGGTCCAAAACGAACCTCCTTGATCACTACTTTACTCTGCTTTGCTTTTAATTCCTTTTGTTTTTTCTTCTGGTTGTACACGAACTTTCGATAGTCCATGATCTTACATACCGGAGGAACAGCGTTCGGAGAGATCTCTACAAGATCCAGTTCCTGCTCTTCAGCCATTCTTAATGCTTCAGAAACAGACATAACTTTTGGCTCTTGGCCTTCCAGAACTAAACGAATTTCACGCGCCGTGATATGCTCGTTTATTTTGTGTTCATCTCTTTCTTCTCTCCTTACAAAAGGTTTCCTAGTGTTTTTTCTCATTTAAAGTTTTAAACGTTTGAAGATAACTCCTCTTCGATTGCTTTACGTACGATCTCAGCAAAAGATTCGATCGACATTGAGCCTTTGTCTCCCTGTCCTCTCTGGCGAACTGAAACCTCTTTTTTTTCGGCTTCTTTCTCACCAACGATCAACATGAATGGGATCTTTTTAAGCTCTGCTTCACGTATCTTTTTGCCGATCTTCTCATTACGATCGTCAACGAACCCGCGAATATCGTAATTATTTAGCAATTGCGAAAGATTTTCTGCATAATCATTGTATTTCTCAGAGATCGGCAGAATGGCAAATTGTTCAGTGCTCAACCAAAGTGGGAAATCACCAGCACAGTGCTCAAGTAATACTGCAACAAAGCGTTCCATAGAACCGAATGGCGCTCTGTGGATCATTACCGGACGGTGCTTCTGATTGTCTGCTCCTGTATACTCAAGTTCAAATCGCTCTGGCAAGTTGTAATCCACCTGGATGGTACCCAGCTGCCACTCACGTCCAAGTGCATCCTGTACCATGAAATCCAGCTTTGGTCCATAGAATGCTGCTTCTCCATATGCAACAACTGTGTTCAAGTTCTTTTCAGCAGCTGCTTCAATGATGGCTTGTTCTGCCTTTTCCCAGTTCTCGTCAGATCCGATGTATTTTTCAGGGTTTTCAGGATCTCGAAGCGAGATCTGTGCTTTGAAATTCTGGAAGTTTAATGTCTTAAGAACATAAAGTACGATATCGATCACATTCTTAAACTCATCTTTTACCTGATCCTGAGAACAGAAAATGTGAGCGTCATCCTGCGTGAATCCTCGTACTCTGGTCAAACCATGTAATTCTCCAGATTGCTCATAACGGTAAACCGTACCAAATTCTGCGAATCGGGCAGGAAGGTCCTTGTAAGATCTTGGTTTTGATTTAAAGATCTCACAATGGTGAGGACAGTTCATTGGCTTCAAGTAGAACTCTTCATTCGGATC
>SBFR01000001.1 GCA_006227105.1 Bacteroidota bacterium | reverse complement strand
GACCTACAGGAGCGACGGGACCTCAAGGTCCAATTGGACTAACCGGGCCAACGGGAGCAACTGGACCAGCGGGACCGGCAGGAGCGACTGGACCAGCGGGGCCGACAGGGCCAACAGGAGCAACGGGACCACAAGGACCACAAGGTATACCTGGTGTAGCCACATTCTATTCTGCAACAGGTACCACGGATGCCTCTACAACTTCAACTACTTTTGTCGCGTTCCCTCAAATGACGGTAACCTTTACTCCAACGAAAACCGTTGTTTACGTAATGTTCTCTGCTGCAGGTCACGTTACCCCTACCGGGTCACCACAACAATACGTTGATTTCAGGATGAGAAGAAATGGTACAGTGGTTGCTGGATCAACCTCTGTTACTACGGATGACGCAGGAGCAGGAAGTGTAACCTCTTGGAATGCTCAAATCATTGTTCCGGTAACTGTAACGCCTGGTGTGTCCACGACTATAGACATTCAATGGGAAAATGGAGGATTAACGAACAACACCACATTCTGTAATGCGGGTACTCAAAAAGACTGGTCTCATCGATCTTTAATAATAATGGAATAACATGAAAAATCTATTCTTATACACAATCGTTTTGTTCTTTTCATTTACAGGATTTTCTCAATCCAAAGAGAATGAAAGAGTGAGTATTAAAACTCAAGAAGAAGTAACATTGGAAAACAACAATTCTGAACCTGAAATTCAATCCAATGAACGAACTGTCGCAAAGAAAAAATCAGTTTCGAAGAAAATGAAAAAAGAACAGAAAATTAATCAACGAACAGTCATTAAACAGGAAGAATAAAATCCATGATGATAATAAACAAAAAAGGGAAAGTAAACTTTCCCTTTTTTGTTTCCTTAACGAGGTGTATTCTCAAAATTGGTTAAACCGGTCATTACCATTTCCACAACTTGATCGATGGGTAGTGCATTTGTATTCGTCACCTGGACCCCTCCTACATTATATTCAAAGCTGGATATACTATCAAAACCACCAGTTCTTTTTCTTTTCCTGAATTTGACTCTGTGATCAATTCCATAAGCTTTCATCTTAACTCGAACATATGGTTTAAGTCGATTGTAGCTTGCGAACTCATTCCCTATTCCAAACGTTTTATTTAGGCCAACATAAATTTTGAATTTCACATAGTATTCTTGATACTCAGTTTTCATTGCTTTCCGTTTCGTCCCTCTTGGTAATCCTCCAACACGCTCTGCAGTTGCATTAGTTCTCAGTTGCTTTCCATTTCCATTAAGGGAATAGATAAACATAGCATCCGTTTGTAGCTCTTTTTCAACGATGCTTTTAATTTCCATTAAAACAGAATCATAGAGGTTTTCAGGAATCTCCAATCGGTTTAATCCCATATTTCCCATACCTCCGCCAGAATTCTCAACTACAAATCGATTCGTCAATCTTTTATCGACGAACCACTTCACTTTATAGATCCCTGCGGTGCCCTGAGCAAGCAGTTGAACCGATACCAATAAAAATATCAAGCAAATAAAATTTTTCATAACGCCAATTTTATAATTGAGGATTTTCAAAAATCATGCCCTCATAAAAAAAAAACAAGTTTTGATGAACAAATCAAATCAACAGGTGTTTAATGAATACCGATACTCATCGGAAGTAGTAGTAGTTAGGTTAGGTTTATATGAGGTCCTGTTAAACAGGACCTTTTTTGTTGAATTATCTTTTTCAACCAATTTTTGAAAACACGAAAAACATTTCCGTTGCGATCTCAAATGAGCGATAATCGTAGAACGTCGCTTCTAATGGAGAATCATCATAATACTTGGGATCCTTATACCGAATCGGTATTCGTTGTTCACAGCCTACTACGACTGGACAATTTTCATCTGCATGTGAACAAGTCATTACCGCAGCGAAACCCGAAGATGGATTTTTCGGATCATAATATAGCTTGGAGAACATTTGGATGGGAGCTTCGCCCTCTACCCATTGAACAGAATAGATCGGATTATCCTCTCCTTTTTTTGAGATCCGAAAACCGAATCTTTCCAATGAAGCGACTGCCCTTTCGTTAAATGCAGTAACCTCGACTCCTCCACTATATGAAGACACAGGTATCTTGAAATAATACGAAGCAACTTGAGCCCAAAGCTGTGAGAATTGACTTCTTCTAGAATTATGTGTACAAATAAAATTCAGGAGGATTGGTGACTGGGACTCTCTCTTTTTTTGAATGAAATCGATCAATTCCTGCAGAATTTCTTTTCGATCTGAACTAATAGAATTAAAATCCATCTTTTCAATAACCGAACTAATTTTAGAATACATATTCAATAAATTAGCAACATCCCGACCCCGGAGTACAAGACGATTTTTTTTGTGACAAAAGTGAAGACAGAGATACTTTGATCTTTTCGGCTGGGATCCCGCATTTATCTTTCGCAAGGCAATCCGTTGTTAATGAAGTCAAAAGGAACTTATTTCCTTCCACCTCTAATCCATATTTGCCAATTGTTTCTCCCTGATATTCTACTTCTATCTCCTCATCAGTCAATCCCAGTTTATTTTCAGATAGCTCGATAATTGAAATCAGTTTTTCAGGATGCAATCGATGATCATAATCATTCGCCTCCCAAAGCTGAAAATTGACCATTTTTTCATGCCGTATTGTACCGCCACAATCAATGAAGTTTTTACTTACACTTCCTACTTCAGTAACATGGAAATGCGCTGGCACCAATTGTCCATTTGGCAACTGAAAACGAATCGTTTCCATTTCCTTTAATAATGCTTTAAATACACTCAGTTTCATATCTATTAAATTTATTGATCACAGTAAAACTGTCCATTTTCAGCAGCAATCAGCTCCAGAACAGCATGGATGCTGATCGAAAAACTGAAGAAAGATCTCTTTGATTTCGATCCATTTTTCTTGATTTATACAATAATTCATGGATGCACCTTCCACGGTACCTTTTATAATCCCTACTGCCTTCAATTCTTTCAAGTGCTGACTTATGGTAGCCTGTGCTAATCCAAGCTCATTCACAAGACTCGAGTTAATGCATTGATTGCTCTTCACAAGGTACTGAAGAATGGCTACACGCGCAGGATGCGCATATACCTTGGCTAATTGAGCTATATAATTCTGCTCTTCTGTAAATAGATCTAATTTACTTGTCCCCATAATCATCGTAATATTACGATATATTTTTTATTATAAAAAATCGGGACCAATTTGATAGAAAAAACAAAACCCCTAAGACTTGATACGTCTTAGGGGCTTCTAATCCTCCAGCCATAGAGGCTTCTCTTTTTGCTTTTAACAGTTGCGGTCTGGACGGGACCGACGAGTATTTTGTATCCTTATTGTTTATCAATGATTTACGCATTTGGGAATTTCAATTGTTCGCCAATTTGTTCACGTAAAATCAATTGGATTTTGATTCAATTTGAAAGAACGAATTCAGATTGAAGATACAAAATTCAAATAATAAATGTAATTGAAGTTAAATTGAAAGATACTAAGCGGTTTTCTTTAAGCTTGAAGAATAGTTTTTTATTGCAGTCAACCTGCCCATTGCTTTATTGGCAATTTTATCTGAGAACTTATATTGATTATATCGGGCCGTGTATGAGGCATCCAACAAACGATGATACGCAACGCCTATTTCATTGGGACATTCTGAATCTACCAATTTTTTAAAAACGCTGTGCTTTTTGCCTTCATGCCCCTCAATTAAACAATAAGTATTGAACGAAGTCGCAGTTACTTTCATTCCACGCTTGGAGGAGTTGAATTTTAAAGGAAAAATTGCATGTCTTAAATAATGCAAGGAGGAATAGAACGCTGTCGTAATTACCCAGTCTTTATAATCTGGATTTTTTGCTAAATCCTGACATACAGATTCATTGTGAACGGCATGGTCAATACTGTTATACTCCATAGCTCAACAAATATCCATCTGACAAAAGACTAGCTTTATCAAAAGATGTAGATTTTGGCATTAATATGATTGAATAATCAAAAGAGTTCGAATTTAATTCAGATTTCAAATCCTTAGCTTCAAGATACTTTTCATCAAATTCATCATCACACCACTGATCCTCATCGATTAAAAATAGTGCATTAAACCTTTCTTTATCTTTAACTTTCAGATAAACCTTTTCCGACTTTATTCCTGAATTCAATAAGTTGTGATAAAATCTAACTGAAGCTTCTTTTGCCAATTTTAAATTCTTACCAAAGGCTTCGCCAACAGCTTTATCTTCAAATTTCTTCAAGATATCAATTTTACCCCCTAGATAGGCATCAATAATGTCATCGATTGAAAAAATTTCGTTCGTTTCATCCTTATACATTGGTTGAATATTCCATTCAACTTCCGCGATGTTTTTTTCAGCTTCCATATCAAAAAGATAACAGCAAGTTAAACCTTATCCCTGTTTATTATCAGAACTATAACCGATTAATATTAACAATGGTACGTTTAATTTGGATGTAAATGTAAAAAATCCTTCGCTAAAATTGCAATTGATTATACTGAAATTAGACGAATCGAGTTACTTCAATGGTGAACTAATTCATTTATTGTATCAAAATCCAACCCCATATACTCACAAAACTCTGAAATAGAGATCACCTGATGATCTTCTTTCCCCAGGTGTTTTTTGATACGTTGGATGAGGTAACGGGAGTAGCGTTCACTCTTGCCGGTGATGATCATAATGTCTTTGGGGTAAATAACTACTCTTTTCATACTTTATCTATACACTATCCATAGGGATACCTTACTTGTTCTGTTATCAAAATTACGGTCTTTATTAGGGGAATCCATGGGCTATTTTGCACCAAATCGGCACATAGTTTATGAAGCGGAAGCGCGGATTTGTTCCCTGAATATCAATTGAATTCATTTGTCATGTCGACAGGTGAAATGGTCTACCTA
>SBFR01000002.1 GCA_006227105.1 Bacteroidota bacterium | reverse complement strand
ATCCAAAGCCAACGATCGATTGAATACAAACAACGATAAAGATTATTCAATACCCCTTTGATTATGAAAACTGAATTACCTTTCGAAATCATCGACGGTTTCAAACTCTACAATTTCAAAAAATCATGGTACTACCTTCAGGAACTCGGGAAACAGAAATTCGGACAAAAGTTCAAACTTCATCCGGAGGACAAAATGATCATTTACAAGCTGATGATCTACTTCATTCGCGACGAAGAAAATTGCGCGAAATATGGAATCGATCTCGAAAAAGGAATCCTGCTCAACGGTCCCGTAGGTTGCGGGAAGACCTCCCTCATGACTTTGATGAGAAGCTTCGCTTATCCTGATCACAACTACATCATTAAATCCACCCGGGACATCTCCTCCGAATTCAACCAGGAAGGATATCCCATCATTCAGAAATACGGTAAAGGTCAGGACGGTGTCCGCCGTGGCGGAAATAAGATCTATTGTTTCGATGACCTAGGAGTAGAAAACAACATGAAGTACTTCGGAAACGAATGCAACACAGTCGCGGAGATCCTGCTCCAACGATACGAACTCCAGATCATGGAAGGAACGGTTACTCATGCCACAACCAATCTCAACTCAAATGAATTGGAGGAGTTGTATGGGAATCGGGTGAGGTCGAGACTGAGATCGATGTTTAACCTAATAGCCTTTAATCAAACAATTTCGGATAAGCGTTCTTAACTACACTATTTTTTAGTGTAGTTCCGTTCTTATTTCTATATTTATTCCCACCTCAAAAAACCGCTATGAATCGGATCAAAGAAGTTCTCGAACAAAAAGGTTATTCCCAGGCTTGGTTATCCGAGCAATTGGGGAAGAGTTACAATATCGTCAACGGGTATTGCAACAACAATAGACAGCCTAGTTTGCAGACTCTTTATAAGATTGCTGATATTTTGCAGGTAAAACCTGCTGAACTTCTTAATAACAAATCGAGTGAAGGATAAACTATTGACATATCTGCAAGGTAGCTCGAGAAACAAGCTAGTCATTACATCAGAAAAAATACCTGGTGTCCACTATTTGGACGTAGGCGAAACTTTGTCTCTTTCTTTAGCGAATTCTGAACCAATATCTTGGAATTCAATGAAGATCAAAAGTGAGATATCTAAATTGTTTGCTGAATCAATTGAGGATCACGCGGAATATGGATCAATTTTAAGCATAGAAAATATTGGGATACTTCTTGAAAGTGAGGTGCAATTTGACTTTAAGCATTTTCTGGAACAATACTCCCGTGATATGGCCATCTTTCTTAAGTGGGACGGTGACCATGACGAATCGACATTATTCTTCCTATCAAAAGACAAGGGGATCAAGATTCCTTTAACTAACCTAAGTTATATCAAACTATGAAATACGGCGACTTAATACAATTCGAACCAATTAATGAGGTAGTAAAATTCTCAAGAACCAACGAGATTGAATATCAGAAGAATTTGATCAAAACCTTTGTTTTCTCAAAAACATTAAAGGAATCCTTGATTCCATTGATGGTTCGTAATTTGAATTACCATCAGGCTGGAGAAACCTTCGGGCTTCAGGTAGTGGGTAACTATGGAACCGGTAAATCGCATTTGATGTCCTTGGTTTCATTAATTGCAGAAAACGAATCTCTCGCAGATCTTGTACAAGAGGAAAATGCGAAATCCGAGTTATTAAAAATAGCTGGGAAATTTAAAGTGCTACGCTTCGAATTGGGACACACAGAGAGCTTGTGGGAAGTAATGAAATTTAAGCTTTCAGAATATTTGGGTGAACTAAATGTTGACTTCTCTTTTGATGGTCATGGAAGTAAATCATACTTCGAGTTGATCCAGCTCATGATGTCCGAATTTGAAAGCAAATATCAGGATCAAGGACTGTTAATCGTTGTTGATGAAATGCTTGCCTATTTGAAGAGCAGAAGTACACCGGATAAATTAAACAGTGATTTACAAGTCTTGCAAGCGTTAGGTCAAGCTTGTGATAATTCACGTTTCAAGTTTATTTTTGGTGTTCAGGAATTGATCTACCAGTCCTCTGAATTTCAGTTTGCTGCTGAAATGCTCCAAAAGGTGAATGACCGCTACAAGGACATTCAAATTACCAAAGAGGATGTGGCTTTCATTGTAAAGAACAGGTTGCTTAAAAAGAATGAGCATCAAAAACAAGATATCCGCGATCACCTGGATAAGTTCCAGAACTTATTTATCGACCTTCATGCAAGAACGGAGGACTACGTAGAGCTCTTTCCGGTTCACCCATCCTATTTTGAAAATTTTGAAAAGATCAAAATTGGAAAAAGCCAAAGAGAGATCCTTAAAACTCTTTCAAATCAGTTCAAAACAATTCTGGAAAAGGAAATTCCTTCGGATAATCCTGGTTTATTGACATACGACCAGTATTGGGAAGAAATACAAGGTAGTCAGGATTTAATGTCAATTCCGGATGTAAGAAGAGTCAAGGAAATTTCGGATACGATTAAAGACAAGATTGAAACATTTTTCACAGGACCTCGAGAAGGTAAAAGAAATACAGCGGTTCGAATAAACAATGCTTGTGCGATTAAAATCCTGCAACATGAATTAACGAAGCAAAATGGAACGAATACAGAACATTTAGTGGATGATTTATGCTTGACTGACAAAAATGCCGACGATAGGGAATTTTTGATGGATGTCATGTCGTCAACAGCAGATCTAATTATCAAAGCAACCTCTGGTCAATATTTCGATAAGGATCCGGAAAATGGCGAGTATCACTATCGCATTGAAGGAGGAATAAACTTTGATCAGAAGATTAAGGATTATGCATCTCAGATGAGTGAGAGTATGAAAGATGAGTACTTCTATAAATTTTTAGAAGTGAGTCTTCCATTAGATTACGACACCTATCGATCTGGATTCAAGATTTGGCAGCATTCAATTGAATGGAAAGCCAACAAAGCATTCAGAGAGGGATATATTTTCTTCGGTAATCCGAATGAAAAGTCTACCACCCAGCCCAGACAGCATTTTTACATGTATTTCATGCCGATTTTTGACTTGTCCAACAAGATTAAAAATCACGAAACGGATGAAGTCTATTTCGAGTTTGATGGATTATCAGATGAATTCAAAGAGTATGTTTCACTTTATGGTGCTGCTCAAAGCCTATTGTCGAGAGCTGACACATCTCAAAAACCGATTTATCAGCAGAAAATTCAGGATCTGCAAATGAAATGCAGAAACTTGTTCGAACAAGAATACTTGCAGATCACAACAGTTGATTATTGTGGAGAAGTTAAACCGATTAAATCATTCACCTTACCGGGTGCCGGTGCAACGAAAGAGCAGATTTTCTCGGATATTACCTCTGCAGTTTTGAGTGATTGGTTCAACAATGAAAATCCGAATTATCCGAAATTCTCTCAGTTAAATCAACCATTAACAAAGGAAAATCTAATCAAACTTACCAAACAAGGTCTCGCTAAGATTATTAATCCGGAGCAAGCAAACCGTGAAGGAGAGGGTGTTTTGAACGCGTTGGGTCTTTGGGTACCAGGAATGTTGGATATAAGCCATTCCATCTATGCCAACAGCTTGTTGAAGCTATTAAAGGAAAAAGGTGAAGGCAAGGTGTTAAACCGTGAGGAAGTCATTGAATGTGTTCACCAGGGTTCAAACATGTGGCTTACCGTCGATTACAAGATCGAAGCGGAATTAGAATTCTTGGTAATGGCCACTTTAGTTGCATTGGGTGAAGTTGAGTTTACAATGAACTCTGGAACCACAATTAACGCTTCAAATTTGAATATCTTGAGGGACTTCACTCAAGCTGATGCATACAATTTTGCAACAATAAGAAAACCAAAAGACATCAATGAATTAGCCCTTAGAGCATTATTTATCGGCTTGGTGGGTAGAGACCTTACAAAACTGTTAAAGGAAGAGTCAACCTACATTTCATTGACTGAAAAATCCACTGATTGGGCATCAAGAACAGTTCGCATAGCAAGCCAAATTTCTAATGGATTAACGATTTCGGGAGTTGAGATCTTATCTCTTGAAGAGGCATCTGAAGCACAGAGAAAGCTTTCTGCCTTCGCAAGTTTCTGTGATAAGGTATCCAGTTACAATACTGCTGCAAAGATTAAAAACTTTGCTTTTTCTGTAGAAGAAGTAAATCGATTGTTGGAAACAAAAACACTAATCGAAAGCATTGAACAAAAAATTGAGAATGCGAAGAAGTTAAGTTCCTCTCTCAGTTATTTGCTACAATGTAAACAGTACCTAACGGATGCCGCGTTGAAAACAGAAGTTCAGGATATGATGAACAAGATTGACGCTGCTGTCAGAGAGAATGATTTCACAATAACAGATAAGCTATATGCAGATGCAGAGATCGTGAAGGATAAATACGCTTCTTGGTATTTAAAACAATACCTGGAGTTCAGAATTAGTGAAAGTGATAACACGTTAAAGAGTGCTCTTTTAGATTCCGAGGAAAAGTTTATTTGCGATGAATTACATGAACTCGAATTCATTTCAACCGGCGGATACAACGAAATCATTCAAACATTAAATCAACTTCAGCCTGCTGATCCTAAAGTGAACAAAGGACTAATCATGGATTCTCCTTATCATGATTTCAATCCTCAAGATTACGCTGGCAAGTCTAAAGTTACCATCAAATCTGTACAGGAAAAGATGCATCAGATCCTAGAGGATTGGACAACTTCATTAAAAGATTGTTTGGAAGATCCGGGAATTGCCAAAAATCTTCCTTTATTGAGCGAATCAGAAACAAAACTGTTGACTGGGTTCCAGAACGGCTCTATTCCTTTAAGAAAGGATAACGTGCGTCAGTTAAAACAACTGATCATTACACTTTACAAAGGCTTAGTAAAAATAGAATTGACGACTGAAAGTCTGAAAACAAGTTTTAATAAACCGCTTACGCCTGATGAAGCAATAGACGCATTTAAAAAATTCATCGATCAGCAAACGCATGGCAAGGACCGAAACAATGTCCGAATTATTTTGAAATAACCACATCATTGAAAGACAATAAGATGAGCGAAAAAATCATTTGCCTGGGCAAAGAGTTCAAATCAGAAGACGAACGCAGAGAATACTTTAGAACAGAACTGCGCAAAAAGTTGCCTGAACTTAAAAAAATGGAAGGCTTTCCAATTGGGGAGGATGATGACATCATTAATCTTTCCGATCCTCCACATTATACAGCTTGTCCTAATCCATGGTTGAATGATTTTATCGATCAATGGGAACAAGAAAAAAAGCAATTAGAAAAGGATGGAAAACGGTCAGTTGATTTTGAAATTGATGAACCTTATGCGGCTGATATTAGCGAAGGAAAAAATAACCCGATTTACACTGCTCACACCTATCATACAAAAGTGCCTCATCCCGCAATTATGAGGTACTTATTATATTATACTCAACCAGGTGATACTGTGCTTGATGCATTCGCTGGAACTGGAATGACAGGAGTTGCAGCTCAGATTTGTGAAACACCGGATAAAGAGTTAAAATACAAGTTCGAGCAAGAATGGAAATCACTGTTCGGTTCTGAACCTAAATGGGGGAAAAGAAAGGCTATTTGTGGTGACCTTTCTCCTTATGCTTCATTTATTAGTTACAATTACAACTCACCCGCTACACTGGACGAGGTTCAATCTGAAGCAGAAAAAATTCTTAAGAACACCACTGATGAATGTTTATGGTTATATAAGACAAAACATAGTGATGGTGGTTTTGGATCCATAAACTACACAGTATGGAGTGATGTCTTCAATTGTCATAACTGTGGTCACGAAATTGTATTTTGGGATGCTGCCATGGATTTTGATAATAAGAATGTCAAAGATGATTTCTCTTGTCCCAAGTGTGGAAGTACAAATAACAAAAAATCCGCCGAAAAATCCTGGGATACCTATTTCGACACAGAGCAAAACAAATCGATAAAAATCGCGAAAAACGTCCCTGTATTAATCGTTTATACCTACGCTGATAAAAGGTTTCAAAAAGTACCTGATCAAAATGATCTTGACTTAATTAAAAAAATTAATAGTAACAAAATTCAAACATGGTGTCCTACATATGAATTGCCAGTAGGATATAATACTGAACAACCGAAGAAATCACATGGAGTTACGAATATTCATCTTTTCTATACAAAGCGTAATTTGCATGCTCTATCAGTCTTGAACAATCAAATTGAAAATTCCAAATTACCTAATAAACTTAAGTTCATTCTTACAGCGATGATTAATAGGTCAACGCAAATGAATAGAGTGCATGTAAATAATTTCTTCTTTGGAGGAGGGGGTTGGAATGCAGGCCATCTTAAAGGAACCCTATATATACCATCAATGCCAATTGAGACATCAATCTTGGAACAGATTTCAGACAAAATAAAAAGCTTCTTAAAGGCAATTAGTTATTTATCGGAAGAATATTCAAATGCTGGTTACGTTGGATCGGCTACAAATACCAATCTTAAAGAAAATTCGATTGACTATATTTTTACAGATCCTCCATTTGGTGCTAATATAATGTACTCTGAATTGAATTTTCTTCCTGAAAGTTGGCTCAAGGTACTTACTAATAATCAAAAGGAAGCCATTGAGAATAAAACTCAAGGAAAAAGTCTATTAGATTATCAAGAGTTGATGTTTGAGTGTTTCAAAGAATATTACAGGGTTTTAAAACCAGGTAAATGGATGACAGTTGAATTTAGCAATACGAGTGCTGCAGTTTGGAATGGCATTCAGACGGCAATTCAACGATCAGGTTTCATTCTTGCAAATGTTTCAGCAATTGATAAGAAACAAGGTGGTATTCGTTCAATAACCACTGCCACGGCAGTCCGACAAGATTTAGCAATAAGTTGTTATAAACCCTCATCTGAGTTTAATGAAAAATTTGAAACAGATTCAACCTCAATTATTGCGGTTTGGGATTTTGTAAATGAACATTTGAATCACTTACCGATTCACGTGGTAAAAGAAAACGCTACATCTGCCATTATTGAACGTAGTCCCAAAATTTTATTCGATCGATTAATCGCATTTTATGTTCAACGTGGCTTACCTGTACCAATCGATGCTGGAAAATTTCAAGAAGGTCTAAAAGAACATTTTATAGAGCGTGATGGTATGTTCTTTAACAATGAGCAGGTTCTAGAGTATGATAAGAAAAAATCAGAAAATCCTGAGTTTATTCAATTATCAATTTTAGTTTCATCAGAACAAGACGGGGTACTTTGGTTAAAGAATTTGTTGTCTGACAAATCATTGGCTTATCAAGATATTCAACCATTATGGATGCAAGCACTTGCTGGTGTACGAAAAGGAGATATCATTCCGGAATTATCAGATATTCTAGAAGAGAATTTCTTGAAGGATGCAAATGGAAAATGGTATGTTGCAAATCCGGAAAATGAAGCTGATCTTGAAAAATTAAGAAACAAACGTCTTCTGAAACAATTTGAAGCATATAAAGAAGAGGCTGGAAAACCAAAGGGCAAAATTAAGGAAGCTCGTGTCGAGGCATTGAGAGTTGGTTTCAAACAATGTTACCAGGACAAGGATTTCAAAACAATTGTTCAGATCGGTGATCGAATCCCTAATAACTTATTGATGGAAGACGAAGTACTTCTACAGTTTTACGATATCGCAATTTCAAGGGTTTAAATGTGGTTTAAAGGTCAAAAGGTAGAAGTTATTGGGATCAAAGATGTACTGGGCAAACAAGTGGCCTGGGTGCAAGTTAGATCCAATGGTTCTTTTATTCAGGTGCCGGTGGAAGATTTGGTGGAAGAGGAAAACATCAAGTCTTTTTCATTCATCCGTTTTTCTGCATTAGCAGCAAAGATTCAGGATGAAATAAGTAAGAAGAAACTACTCGCTCCTTATGAAAGCACGTTATTGCCTTTACCCCATCAAGTCCTGGTTCTTGAAAAGGTGATGCAATTTGATCAGAATCGATTTTTACTCGCGGATGAAGTGGGAATGGGTAAAACGATTGAAACAGGCCTTATCCTGAAGGAGTTGAAATTGCGTGACGAGATCAAACGCATTTTAGTTATTGTTCCGAAATCGTCAATGCTTCAGTGGCAATCAGAATTGAAGGAGCATTTCAACGAAGTCTTTCATATCTATGATTCAGAAATCATCTCTGCATTAACCAAGACCTTCTCCGCTTTAAACGGTGACAATGCTTTTAATTTCTGGGAGCAACACAATCAGATAATCGTTTCAACTGATGCATTAAAACCACTGGAAAAACGCCAGGGATGGTCTCAGGAAAAGGTTGATGAGTACAATCGTTACAGGATGGAAGCGGTGCTCAATGCAAATTTTGATGCAGTGATCATTGACGAAGCACATAAAATGGGTGGAGCTTCGCAAACAGTCTCTCGATATATACTGGCTCAGTCGCTATGTAATATTGTTCCAAATGTCTTCTTGCTTTCTGCGACACCTCATCGAGGAAAATCTGATCACTTTAGAAGAATTTTACAGCTACTGGATCCTGATGCATTTGAAGGAGAAGGTCTTCCTTCGATCAACGAGCTGCAGCCATATGTTATTAGAACAGAGAAACGCTTGGCATTGGATTATGAAGGTCAAAAGTTATTCAACGAACGAGAAACTATCAAGTTGTCTATTGAACTTGATTTGAATCGCCACTTCAAACAGATTGATCTTTACCGCTCCGTTACGGAGTATGTGATTAAAGTTTTCAATTCATCTAAACGTTCAGGTAATTCAGCCACAGGACTAATAATGATTTTGTTTCAGCGGCTAGCGAGTAGTTCTACAGCTGCTATTTTATCAGCAATGGACAGACGTCTCGAGAGATTGAAAAATGGTGAAATACCATCCGTAGATGATCTCGTCGCAGATATCGATTCCGATGAATTAGAGGATACTGCATTTGATTTTGAAGATTTACATTTCTACGAAAAGGAAGGTATTGATGATGAAATAACAGTATTGGAAGAGCTTGTATCAAAAGCGAAATCCACTCTGGCTTCAGAGCTGGATGCAAAGGCAGAATACCTCATCGCTAAGTTTAAGCAAATTCAACAGGAAGAAACTCCCGACACGAAATTTTTGGTTTTTACAGAGTTCAAAACGACTCAACGAATGCTTGTTGATATTCTAGAGCGCAAGGGGTTCACTTGCACATCAATCAACGGGTCTCAGGATTTGGACACAAGGAAAGAAGCACTTCTTTCATTTAAAAATGAGAAACAGATTCTGGTTGCAACGGATGCAGCTGGGGAGTCTCTAAACATGCAGTTTTGCAACATAGTTTTCAATTATGACATGCCGTGGAACCCGATGATGATCGAGCAGCGGATTGGTCGTGTTGATCGTATTGGCCAAAAGAAAAAAGTACGCGCATTCAACATGCTAACGAATAACAGTGTTGACCAACGTGTGTATGAAGTCATCGAAACAAAACTGAACAACATTCTTAATCAACTTGGAATCGATAAAACTTCTGATGTTCTGGATTCAACGATTGATCTGAAAAAACTGAACAAGTTATACTTACAAAGTTTATTGGATCCGGAGCGTTTTGAACACAGTGGTGATAGATGGCTTCATGATATTAAACTCAAATTAAAAGATTATCAGAGTACTGAGGGTGTTTTACCTGTCGTACAGGAATCCGAACTAAGTTACCAGGACGCATCCGAAATCAAGCATAGTCCTATTCCTATTTGGATAGAAGAAATGATTAAACAATATGTCCTATCTCAAAGGGGTAGCTATAAGAAATCGCTTCTCAATTTTGCGGAGATCGAGCTTGATGGTTTGAAAAAACGAATTACGAGTGATCCAGAGATTGCTTTAATGGATCCGGGCATTGAACAAGTAACCATTCAAACTCCATGGCTCAAGGAAATATTCTTTTCCATAGGAGGTAATTCTGACCATTATAAAGTTCCAGTACTGAGGATGAAGGAACCAAACACCACAAGTGGAATTTGGTCATTGTGGGAAGTAACAGCCAAGAATAATTTTGATCAAAAGACGAGCTATCAGGCTTTTTTTGTTTCAGATAATAGTAAATCATACCCTGCATTCGCAAATGAAATTTGGAATAAACTATTATCAGAAAGTGAGGAGTTTGAATTTGTACACGATAAAGAGTACCAGTTGGAAATTGAAGCCGAAGATCTATTCAAAAATTCTCTAAAAGCTCATTTTGATTCGCTAGAAGCCCAGCTCCTTTCATCGATTGAAAAGAAAAAAGCAAACAGACATAAAGCGTATGAATATCAGAAGAAACGACTGGATAATATTGGAATTGAAAATATTAAAAGATCGAGACTGAATAAGTTGGAAGAAGAATACCAAGATTGGTTGAAGATGATTCAACTAAACAGCAAAGTCGTTCCCGGGATAAAGCAATTAATAACTTTCAGACTCGATGCATAGCACATTAATTGAACATATTGCTCAGGATCTGAAAGATCAGCCAAGTAAATTTCTTTTAATTGAAAACCCGGATCGTTTTTTTCAAAGAAAAGATATTCAGGTGTTACTTGAAAGCCAGGGAATCATATTTCTATCTGGCTCATCGCTCTATTTGAGAGTTTCTCTAGAAACACAGGATGAAAAAAATGAGGATGCTACTGTCTGTTATTTCATATCCAATGAAAATCACGTACTCGAAGATATTCGTGAAAAGGTTTTCAAAAAGAAATTAAGCATCAATGATTACCTAAAAAGCTATCATTCATCCTCTTTGATTTCAGAAGATATTACGATTTTGGAAGAACTTCATAAAAAACCTCAACTTCGTAATCTGTCACAAATCGAAACAGCCAAGGTAATCGAGGAAATAAGAACTGTTTCAAGAACCGTAAACTCAAAGCAGGTCAACGCACTCATTGAAGAAATTGGAACAATCTTGAACCAGCCAAATTCAGAAAATAAATGGTTTGAAATTGTCCGGAAACTATCTGTTTTATTGACCTTAGAAATGCCATTGGAAGAGTTAAATACGTTGATTGATATTGAAAAAGAAATTAATTCTCCATTTCAAGACTACCTCAAACAGAGTTATTCAAGCTTGCACTCCAGCAACTATTTCAAATCTCCCAAAATAGTTTCGAAAATCTTACCATTCATAGCAAATCAAAAGATCGAAAAACAAGCCTTAGTGGTGATTGATGGAATGGCATATTGGCAATACGAAATGCTCAAAAAAGAGCTTGACAATTCTTTAATAAGTAACGATGGTTCAACTTATGCCTGGATTCCGTCAATCACACAATTATCCCGTCAAGCTATTTTCAGAGGGGCTAATCCAGATTCCGGGTATAAGCAGAATCCAACAAATGAAGAAAGGCTATTCAAAGCATTTTGGATGAAAGAAGGCATATCAGAGGAAATGATTGGTTACACACACGGCATACCTGAATCATTGAATTATTCCTTAAGTAAGCAGGCAATTGTAATAACCGATTTGGATGATCAAATGCACGGTGCCTCTGACCTAGGTATGCTAAGGGTAACGACAAACTATTTATTCGAGAAGAAATCAATTATCACATTAATTAATGACCTAACTGATAATGGATATACAGTATACCTAACCGCTGACCATGGTAACATACAAGCAAAAGGTTATGGAGCTTTGAAAGAAAGAGAGAAACTAGGCACCAATCAATCAGGTAGTCGCAGTGAACGCCATTTAGAATATTCAAAACCTGAATTAGCACAATATTTCCTGGAGAGTAATCCTGAATTAAATGGGCAAGTTGTAAACGATGGTCATGTAATATACATGTCATCTGATCTTGCTTTTTCAAGAGATAAAAGCACCGTAACACATGGCGGTAGCCATATTTTAGAAGTAATAATCCCATTCATAGAATTGAAAAAATGACAGTAAAATCAATTGACATCAACCAAAGAATTCCACTTTCTGTGCTGGAAACAGCTTTAATAACCTTATTGAACGATCAATATGAGGATGAATACATGATGGAATTGATGTCAGTAGAATTTACCGGTGAGAATAGAATTAAAAAGGCTCTAAGAATTGTCAATAAAATCATCTTAAATAGCCCAATCAAGCAAGATCTTCTGGATCACAAAGAAGAGGTCTTGAACGCACTCCGAAATCGAAATGAAAAGAACGTTATTTTGATTTCATTGTTAAATGCAGCATTTCCTTTTTCTTTCGAAGTTCTCGAAAATTTAGGAAAGCTTTTCGGAGCACAAAGTATTGTCAGTAGAGATGCGTTGAGAAGAAATATTTCAAAGGTATACGGGAGCAATAGAGCAACAGAAAACGCAATAGATAGTATCATCCCTATGTTCCTAGACGCCGATTTATTCTCCAGACCCAAGATAGGGATCTACGAATTTCAATCACCAATCGGTATCTACAGCCAAATTACGTATTTACTTTATTCTAGATCTTTCGAAGTCAATTCACGATCAAACGTAAATCCGGACAACTACTTCATGCAGCCTTACTTTTTATTTGTTCAGGAAATAATTAGTTAGACTGATTATTTGATTTAAAAATAAGTAAGTACTCGTTACTCTGGAAATCAAACATTATAGGAAAAGCGGTCTTCCTCCTTGTCTTCACAGCTTCAACAAACCTGTCTGCAAGCCTATACAAAGCGGGCGGCACAAGCTTCGCCTAACCTGGTGCCGTGATCCCGGGCTTGCATACACCGTTACCTAGTCGTTGTTTCAGAATTCACCAATGCGCCTGTTCACTGGTTTGTTTCGCCTGTTCATCTGGCGTCGTCAGTCGCGGCTATTCTGCCACCCCAGACCCCAAATAAGGTAGATAAGATTTTGCTGGGGTATCATCGCCGCTTGTTGTTTGGCTCGCCTGCTAATCGCTCAGGCTACGGGCTTGATCACAGTTTTTGA